>NZ_JBEOWY010000010.1:0-205627 GCF_040296285.1 Kitasatospora sp. NPDC002227 | reverse complement strand
AAACGCTCGGCTGGGAAACCCCAGCCGAGCGTCTGGCTAAACTCCTCGCGGCCTAGACAACCGACCACGTGTTGCAACGACCCCTAGAAACCGCCCTTTCTCTCCTGGTCCGGGCCCTTCCGGTGCGTGCGACTCAGTCCTCGTCCTCGTCGTCGAGACGGGCCAGCCAGGTGGCCAGCCGCTCGACCGGGATCTCGAAGTCCGGGTTGAGGTCGACGAACTCGCGCAGCCGCTCGGCCAGCCACTCCAAGCTGACCTCCTCCTCGCCGCGGCGGCTCGCCAGCTCCTCGATGCCTCGATCGGTGAAGTACACAGTGCTCTCCGGCCTTCCTGGGGTGTACTGCAGTGGCTCAGTCTGGGGGTCAGGGTAGTACGCCGAAGGCCCGGCCCCCGCGGGGAGCGGGAGCCGGGCCTTCGGGGCGGTGCTAGAGGGTGAAGATCTCCTCGAGCAGGGCCGCCTGCTCGACCTTGTGCCGGTTGGCCGAACCCACCGCCGGGGCGGAGGAGGCCGGCCGGGCGACGCGGCGCAGCCGGGCGCCGTTGGCGCTGCGGCCGATGACGACCTGGAGGTGGTCGACCAGGTTCATCGCGATGAACGGCCAGGCACCCTGGTTGGCCGGCTCCTCCTGGGCCCAGATGAACTGGACGCCGTCACCGTAGCGGGCCAGCTCCTCCTGGAGCTCGGCGACCGGCAGCGGGTAGAGGCGCTCGACCCGGACGATGGCGGTGTCGGTGACCCCGCGCTCCTCCCGGGCCTGGGCGACGTCGTAGTAGAACTTGCCCGAGGTGATGATCACCTTGCGCACGTTGGCCGGGTCCACCGTGGTGTCGCCGATGACCGGGCGGAACGAGCCCGAGGTGAACTCGGACGCCGCCGAGGCCGCCGCCTTCAGACGCAGCATCGACTTCGGGGTGAAGACGACCAGCGGCTTGTGGTGCGGGTTGTGCGCCTGCCAGCGCAGCAGGTGGAAGTAGTTCGACGGGAGAGTCGGCATCGCGACCGTCATGTTGTCCTGCGCGCACAGCGCCAGGAAGCGCTCGGGGCGGGCGGACGAGTGGTCCGGGCCCTGGCCCTCCATGCCGTGCGGCAGCAGCAGGGTGACGCCGGAGTGCTGGCCCCACTTCTGCTCGGCGGAGGCGATGTACTCGTCGACCATGGTCTGCGCGCCGTTGACGAAGTCACCGAACTGCGCCTCCCACATGACCAGCGCGTTCGGGCGGGTCAGCGAGTAGCCGTACTCGAAGCCCATCGCCGCGTACTCCGACAGCAGGCTGTCGTAGACGGTGTAGCGGGCCTGGTCCTCGGTCAGGTACAGCAGCGGGGTGTAGTCCTCGCCGGTGTTCCGGTCGATCAGCACCGCGTGGCGCTGGCCGAAGGTGCCGCGGCGGCTGTCCTGGCCGGCCAGGCGGACGGGGTGGCCCTCCATCAGCAGCGAGCCGATGGCGAGGGTCTCGCCCATGGCCCAGTCGATGGTGCCGTCCTCGACCGAGGCCGCGCGGCGCTGCAGCTGGGGCAGCAGACGCGGGTGGACGGTCAGCCACTCCGGCAGGTTGACCTGCGAGGCGGCGATCCGCTTGACCATCTCCTCGGAGATGCCGGTCTGGATGGAGACCGGGAAGTCGGCCTGCGGCTTGCCGTTGGTGGCGGCGGTCTGCGCCGAGGTGGCCTCGCGGACCTCGGAGAAGACCTTCTCCAGCTGGCCCTGGAAGTCCTGGAGCGCCTGCTCCGCCTCTTCCATGGTGATGTCGCCACGGCCGATCAGGCCCTCGGTGTAGAGCTTGCGCACCGAGCGCTTCTTGTCGATCAGGTCGTACATCAGCGGCTGGGTGAACGACGGGTTGTCGGCCTCGTTGTGACCGCGGCGGCGGTAGCAGATGAGGTCGATCACGACGTCCTTGTGGAACGCCTGGCGGAACTCGAAGGCGATCCGCGCGACGCGGACCACGGCCTCCGGGTCGTCGCCGTTCACGTGGAAGATCGGGGCCTCGATCATCCGCGCGACGTCGGTGCAGTACATCGACGAGCGGGAGGACGCCGGGGCGGCGGTGAAGCCGACCTGGTTGTTGACCACGAGGTGGATCGTGCCGCCGGTGCGGTAACCGCGCAGCTGCGACATGTTCAGGGTCTCCGCGACCACGCCCTGGCCCGCGAAGGCCGCGTCGCCGTGGACCTGGATCGGGAGCACCGGGAAGGTGGTGCCGCCCTGGTCGAGCACGTCCTGCTTGGCGCGGACGATGCCCTCGACGACCGGGTCGACCGTCTCCAGGTGGGAGGGGTTGGCGGCCAGCGAGACCTTGATGGTCTCCCCGTCCAGGCCGGTGAAGGTGCCCTCGGCGCCCAGGTGGTACTTGACGTCGCCGGAGCCGTGCATCGACTTCGGGTCGAGGTTGCCCTCGAACTCGCCGAAGATCCGGCCGTACGGCTTGCCGACGATGTTGGCCAGCACGTTCAGGCGGCCGCGGTGGGCCATGCCGATGACGGCCTCGTCCAGGCGGTGCTCGGCCGCCGAGTCGATGGTGGCGTCAAGCAGCGGGATGAGGGACTCGCCGCCCTCCAGCGAGAAACGCTTCTGCCCGACGTACTTGGTCTGCAGGAAGGTCTCGAAGGCCTCGGCGGAGTTCAGGCGGCGGAGGATCCGCAGCTGCTCCTCGCGCTCGGGCTTGGCGTACGGCTTCTCCAGGCGCTCCTGCAGCCACTTGCGCTGCTTCGGGTCCTGGATGTGCATGTACTCGATGCCGACGGTGCGGCAGTACGTGTTGCGCAGCAGGCCGAGGATGTCGCGGAGCTTCATCATCTTCTGGCCGCCGAAGCCGCCGACGGCGAACTCGCGCTCCAGGTCCCACAGGGTCAGCCCGTGCTCGACCACGTCGAGGTCCGGGTGGCGGCGCTGCTTGTACTCCAGCGGGTCGGTGTCGGCCATCAGGTGGCCGCGCACGCGGTAGGCGTGGATCAGCTCCATCACGCGGGCGGTCTTGTTGACCTCGTCCTCGTGCGTGGTGGCGACGTCGGTGGCCCAGCGGACCGGCTCGTACGGAATGCGCAGCGAGGCGAAGACGTCGTCGTAGAAGTTGTGCTCGCCGAGCAGCAGCTGGTGGATCGTGCGCAGGAACTCGCCCGAGGCCGCGCCCTGGATGACGCGGTGGTCGTAGGTCGAGGTGAGCGTCATGATCTTGGAGATGCCCAGGCGGGCCAGCGTCTCCTGGGAGGAGCCCTGGAACTCGGCCGGGTACTCCATGGCGCCGACGCCGACGATGGTGCCCTGGTTCTGCATCAGGCGCGGCACGGAGTGCACGGTGCCGATGCCGCCGGGGTTGGTCAGCGAGACGGTGACGCCGGTGAAGTCGTCCATCGTCAGCTTGTTGGCGCGGGCCCGGCGGACGATGTCCTCGTAGGCCTGCCAGAAGCCGAAGAAGTCGAGCGTCTCGGCCTTCTTGATGGCCGCGACGACGAGCTGGCGGTCGCCGTTGGGCTTCACCAGGTCGATGGCGAGGCCGAGGTTCACGTGGTCCGGCTTCACCAGGAAGGACTTGCCGTCCTTGACCACGTAGCTGTGGTTCATGCCCGGGTTGGCCTTGATGGCCTGGACCAGGGCGTACCCGATCAGGTGCGTGAAGGAGACCTTGCCACCACGGGCGCGCTGCAGGTGGTTGTTGATGACAATCCGGTTGTCGATCAACAGCTTCGCCGGGACGGCGCGCACGGAGGTCGCCGTGGGCACCTCCAGCGAGGCGTCCATGTTGGTGGCGACGGCCTTGGCCGGGCCACGCAGCGCGATCAGCTCGGGTCCCTCGGCAGCCGCGGCGGCGGGCGCCTGAGCGGCGGCCTTCGGAGCCGGGGGCGCGGCCGGAGCGGCGGCGAGCGGCGCGGGCGCCGGCTGGACCGGAGCCGCGGCGGCCGGTGCAGCGGGTGCGGGCGCCGGTGCGGCCTGCGCGGCAGCAGTCGGAGCAGGGGCGGCAACGGCGGTCGGCGTGGGGCCGGCCTGGGTCGCGGCCTGGGTCACTGGAGTCACCTCGGTACCGGGCTTGTAGTCGGCGAAAAAGTCCCACCAGGCTCGGTCGACCGAGTTGGGATCCTGGAGGTACTGCTGGTAGATCTCGTCGACGAGCCACTCGTTGGGGCCGAAGCCAGTGGAGCTTGCCGAGCTGACGGGGGTTTCAGGGTGTGGCGACACGGGGCAACCGCCCTCTTCCGCTTCCTTTTGGGATGGTGGACAGCGGGGATTAAGGCTACGCCTCTCCCGAGTGATCGCGCAGTCCCCAGCGGGCAGGCGTCGCCCAGATCACAGTGCCGACCGTTAATTTGGCTGGAAATCGACGTTAGGGATTTGTATCGGCGGGGAACGAGGGGTCTCTCCGTCGGTCTCAAATCTAGTCAAAACGGGACAAAGATGCCCGTGCGGGCCCGAACAGATGATCTGACGTAGTCGGATCGGCCCTTCTGTCCCAGTTCTGTGACAGATGTGCAGGTTACGGGCGGACCGGGGGCTCACCCGGGAGAGCGACCTCGATCCGGCAGCCCTTGGCGGACTCGGCGACCCGGATCCGCCCGCCGTGCAGATCGACCGCCCAGCGGGCGATCGCCAGGCCCAGACCGGTGCCACCGTCCGCACCCGGACCAGTGGCCGTCGCGGTGCCGCTGCGGCCGAAGCGCTCGAACACCCGCGACCTGTCCTGCACCGGGATTCCCGGCCCCTCGTCGGTGACGGCGAGCAGCAGCCCGCCCGGCTCCTCGCCCGGCGTGGCCAGCACCGTCACGGTGCCGCCGGCGGGGGAGTGCTTGCAGGCGTTGTCGACCAGGTTGGCCACCACCTGGTGCAGCCGCTCCGGGTCCGCGACGCCGGTCAGGTCCGGCGGATCGACCTCCAGGCGCAGCCGGACGTCGTCCCGCCGGCCGTACGCGCCGCCCGCCGTCGCACCGTCCACCGTCACACCGCGCAGCACGCCGTCCAGGAAGTCGCGCACCTCGAAGGGGCGGGCGTCCAGCGGCACCACGCCGCCGTCCAGCTTGGACAGGTCGAGCAGGTGGGTGACCAGCCGCCCGAGCCGCTCGGTCTGCTCCAGCGCGGCGCCCAGCGTCTTCGGATTGGGCTGGACCACGCCGTCCACCACGTTCTCCAACACGGCGCGCAGCGCCGCGATCGGTGTGCGCAGCTCGTGCGAGACGTTGGCCACCAGCTCGCGGCGGTGGCGGTCGGAGGCCTCCAGGTCTCCCGCCATCCGGTTGAAGGCCTCGGCCAGCTCGCCGATCTCGTCCCGCGAGGAGACCTCGACCCGGCGGCTGTAGTCGCCGCCGGTCATCGCGCGCGAGGCGGCCGTCATCTCGCGCAGCGGGGCGGTCAGCCCGTGCGCGAGGAACTGCATGAAGAGCAGCGAGGCGATCATCGAGAAGATCATGATGATCCGGATCTGGGTCTCGGACCTGGTCGCCACCACGGCCATGCCGGTGGCCAGGAAGACCGAGACGATCACCAGCAGGGCCAGCTTGCCCTTGATCGAGCGGAACGGGTCGAGCGGTCTGATGTCCGCCCAGACACGCCGGGCGGCGCGTGCGGCCAGCCCTCGGCGCGGGCCCTCGCCCGTGTCGTCCCCGTCGCGTTGCTGTGGAAAAGTCATGTCGCCTCTGAAGTCATCCCCCGCGAACGCTCCGGTGCTCCGGCTGTGACGCCTGGGACGTGGGCCCCCCGGTGGCCCGAACGCCCGGTGTCACTCACTGCGAGAGGGGTGCCTCCAGGGCGTACCCGACTCCGTGCACCGTACGGATCCAGCTCGCGCCGATCTTCCGCCGCAGCGCCTTCACGTGGCTGTCGACCGTGCGGGTGCCCGAGGCATCCGTCCAGTCCCAGACCTCGGCCAGCAGCTGCTCACGGGTGAGCACCGCGCGCGGCTGGGCGGCCAGGCAGGCCAGCAGGTCGAACTCGGTCGGCGTCAGGTGGACGTCGCCCGAGCCGAGCCGGACCCGGCGCTGGACGTGGTCGATCTCCAGATCGCCGAAGCGCAGGCTGCCGAGCGCGGGCGTACGGGCCGCCTGCTGGGCGCGCTCGACGCGGCGCAGCAGCACGTTGACCCGGGCCGCCAGCTCGCGCATGGAGAACGGCTTGGTCATGTAGTCGTCCGCGCCGACGCCGAGGCCGACCAGCAGGTCCGTCTCGTCGTCGCGCGCGGTCAGCATCAGCACCGGCACCGGCCGCTGCGCCTGGATCCGGCGGCACACCTCGAGGCCGTCGAAGCCGGGCAGCATCACGTCGAGCACGACGAGATCCGGCTGCCAGGTGTGGAAGCCGTCCACGGCACCGGGCCCGTCATGGGCCACGGCGACCTTGAAGCCTTCCGCGCCCAGCCGGGCGGCGATCGACTCGGCGATCGTGGGCTCGTCCTCGACGACGAGTACGCGTCGCTGCGTACTCACCGCACCGCTGCCGCTGTCCTGTTGAATTTCTGTCACGGTCACGCCACCGCCCCCAGGGCTACGGGCCGACTGCCTGTGGGGACAGCGGGCTCCGCTCGTAGTCGTCTTGTTCCGTCGTGGGCTGTGCCCCGCCAGCGAGCGTACGGACACCTCGCGTGTCCCGGCAGGTCAACCGGACATTTCCGGTCCGCGCAACTGGTGCCGACCCAGGTCAGGACGGGGCACGGGGCGATACCTTACCCGGCAAAAATATCGCCCGTAACGGTGCGTATGCCGCTGGAGGGGTGGCAGACTCCTGGGCTGCGGGGCTACTGGTCCGTAAACAGAGGGCGGCTTCGGGTCGGGCGGTGCGGCAGTTCTGCCGATCTTCACAGCTCGTCCTCAGCCGACTCTCAGAAGTGCCACGTAACGTGGGCACGACAAGTTGCCAGTGGCGGCGTTTCGGGGGGCCGGAACGGCTGGAGTGGAGGCGACATGTCGGATGTGCGGGACGACTTCACACTGCCCCGTGAGCCGGTGCCCCTCGCCGTCACCGTGGTGCCGTACGGCGGCCTCCGGTACGGCCTCCGGTACGGGGTGCTCGGGCGGGTGCTCGGCCTGATCCCCACGCCGCGGCGCAACCGCTTCGCGCTCGGCTACCTCGCAGTACTGCTCGGCACCACCCTCTTCTCCCGGCTCGCCGACCCCGATCTCGTGCACCGGCTGCAGGAGATCTCCAGCACCGACGGGCACAACCTGATCCACCGGCCGCTGGTCGCCCTCTTCTTCAGTGGCTGGTGGGTGGCCGGTCCGGCCTGGCTCCCCTATTTCTGGGGCTTCGCCCTCACCGTCGCGCCGCTCGAGCGCCGGGTCGGCCCCTGGCGGGCGGCCGGCGTCTTCGCCGCCGGGCACGTGGTCGGCACGCTCATCTCGCAGGCCGTGGTGGCCGTCGCGGTGGCCACCGGGAGCATCGGCGCGGACGCGCTCGACTCGCTGGACATCGGGGTCAGCTACGGCGTGCTCGCCAGCATCGGCGCGCTGGCCGGCCTGCTGAAGCCGCCCGGGCGGGTGCTCGCGCTCGCCGGCGCGGGGGCGATGATTCTGCACCAGATCGTGACCGGCGCGGACCTTGTCACCGATGTCGGCCATCCGGTCGCCCTGCTCGTCGGCATCGCCACCTGGCGGCGGCTCCGCCGCGGCCCCGGCGCACCCTTCCGCCTCCGGCGGCTCGCCCTCGCCGGGGCGTAAGCAAGAACAGGGGGCGCGAGGAACTGCACTGCCAGCCATGTGCGGCCTGCGGCCTACCGCTTCGCGCAGTTCCCCGCGCCCCTTGATAGTGCAACTGGTCCGCCGTGCGCCGATGCAGCGAGCTCCTTGGCTGGCCGCGCCGTTCCCCGCGCCCCTGGTGGTTGGCCTTTCGCTCAGAGTGAACAGTTCTCCGGGAACAATCGGCCCTCGCCAATCCTTAGTCAGGTCAACTCAACTTCGCTGACTGGGGAGAGATCATGGCTTCGACGTCCACTCCGCTCACTCTGCCCGTGCTGCCGCTCGACGACGAGGTCGTGCTCCCCGGCATGGTGGTGCCGCTGGACCTGAAGGACGCCGAGGTACGGGCCGCGGTGGAGGCCGCCCGGGCCGCCGCGCAGGGCGGGAAGCCGCAGGTGCTGCTGGTGCCCCGGCTGGACGGCTCGTACGCGTCGGTCGGCACCCTGGCGACCGTCGAGCAGGTCGGCCGCCTCGCCGACGGCGACCCCGCCGCGCTGGTGCGGGCCGTGCGAAGGGTGCGGATCGGCACCGGCACCACCGGGCCGGGCGCCGCGCTGTGGGTGGAGACCAGTGCGTTCCGCGAGTCCGACGCCGGGCTGCCGGTGGCCGGGCGGGCGGCCGAGCTGGTCCGGGAGTACAAGGCGCTCTCCACCCAGTGGCTGCGCAAGCGCGGTGCCTGGCAGATCGTGGACCGGGTCGCCCAGATCGAGGGCGTCGGCGAGCTCGCCGACAACATCGGGTACGCGCCCTTCGCCACCGCCGAGCAGAAGCTCAAGGTGCTGCTCGAGGCCGACCAGGTGGCCCGCCTGGAGTACGCGCTGGGCCTGCTGCGCGACCACCTCGCCGAGGAGGAGGTCAACGACACCATCCGCAAGGACGTGGAGGAGGGTGTCGCCAAGCAGCAGAAGGAGTTCCTGCTCCGCCGCCAGCTGGAGGCCGTCCGCAAGGAGCTGGCCGAGCTGAACGGCGAGGCCGTCGACGAGGAGGGCGACTACCGCGCCCGGGTCGAGGCCGCCGACCTGCCCGAGAAGGTGCGCGAGGCCGCGCTCAAGGAGGTCGACAAGCTGGAGCGCTCCTCCGACCAGTCGCCCGAGGGCTCCTGGATCCGGACCTGGCTGGACACCGTCCTCGAGCTGCCGTGGAACAACCGCAGCGAGGACGCGTACGACATCGAGGGCGCCCGCGCGGTGCTGGACGCCGACCACGCGGGTCTTGGTGACGTGAAGGACCGGATCGTGGAGTACCTGGCCGTGCGAAAGCGCCGGGCCGAGCAGGGGCTCGGGCTGGTCGGCGGCCGCCGTGGCGGTGCGGTGCTGGCGCTGGTCGGGCCGCCCGGGGTGGGCAAGACCTCGCTGGGCGAGTCCGTCGCCCGGGCGATGGGCCGGGACTTCGTCCGGGTCGCGCTCGGCGGCGTGCGGGACGAGGCCGAGATCCGGGGCCACCGGCGCACCTACGTCGGCGCGCTGCCCGGGCGGATCGTGCGGGCGATCAAGGAGGCCGGTTCGATGAACCCGGTCGTGCTCCTGGACGAGATCGACAAGGTCGGCTCCGACTACCGGGGCGACCCGGCGGCGGCCCTGCTCGAGGTGCTCGACCCGGCGCAGAACCACACCTTCCGCGACCACTACCTGGAGGTCGAGCTCGACCTCTCCGACGTGGTCTTCCTGGCCACCGCCAACGTGCTCGAGGCCATCCCCGAGCCGCTGCTCGACCGGATGGAGCTGGTGCGGCTCGACGGCTACACCGAGGACGAGAAGGTCGTCATCGCGCGGGACCACCTGCTGCCCCGGCAGTTGGAGCGGGCCGGGCTGGACCCGGCCGAGGTCACCGTCGAGGAGGGCGCGCTGCGGCTGCTCGCCGGGGAGTACACCCGCGAGGCGGGTGTGCGGAACCTGGAGCGCTCGGTGGCCCGCATCCTGCGGAAGATCGCCGCGCAGAGCGAGCTGGGCACGCTGGAGCTGCCCACCACGATCGGCGCGGCGGACCTGCGCGGCCTGATCGGGCGCCCGCACCACACGCCCGAGTCCGCCCAGGAGCCGGCCGAGCGGCGCACCGCCGTCCCCGGCGTGGCCACCGGCCTGGCCGTCACCGGCGCGGGCGGCGACGTCCTCTACATCGAGGCCTCGCTCGCCGACGCCGAGACCGGCGGCACCGGGCTGACCCTGACCGGGCAGCTGGGTGACGTGATGAAGGAGTCCGCGCACATCGCGCTCTCCTACCTGCGCTCGCGCGGCGCGGAGCTGGAGCTGCCGGTCACCGGCCTGCGGGAGCGGGGCATCCACCTGCACGTGCCCGCCGGCGCCGTCCCCAAGGACGGCCCGAGCGCCGGGATCACCATGACCACGGCGCTGGCCTCGCTGCTCTCCGGCCGCCGGGTGCGCCCCGAGGTGGCGATGACCGGTGAGGTCTCGCTGACCGGGCGGGTGCTGCCGATCGGCGGCGTCAAGCAGAAGCTGCTCGCCGCCGACCGGGCCGGGCTCAGCACGGTGATCATCCCCAAGCGCAACGAGGCCGATCTGGACGACGTCCCGGCCGAGGTGCTCGCGCGGCTGACGGTGCACCCGGTCGCGGACGTCCGGGAGGTGCTCGCGCTGGCCCTGGAGCCGGCGGAGGTCCTCGTCGCGGCCTAGTGCATCCACCTCAGGTTGCACTGTCAGGGGCGCGGGGACTGCGCGAGTGCGGAAGGAACCGGCCTGCGGCCTCCCGCTTCGCGCAGTTCCCCGCGCCCCTGGATAGTGCGACTGGCCCGCTGCGGAAGCTGGCAGCGCCGTCTCTTCCGTCCTCGCGCAGTTCCCCGCGCCCCCGGTGGTGCTCGAGCCATGAGACGGGGGTTGTCTGACCAACCGTCAGGCCGTCACCGTGAGCGCCATGGCCCTGTACGCACACCTGACCCGTCGGCTCGACGTCGACCTGGCCCGGGTGTGCTCGGCCATCTGTCGTCCCGCTGCGTGAACACGAGTCCGCTCACCCTTCACCCACGCAGAACGGGACACCCCTGTCATGCTCCGCTCCCTCGCCGCCGCCGCGCTCCTCGGCCTGACGCCGCTGCCCCCGCTACGCCGAGATCGTCCCGGAGACCGGGCGGGTGACCAGGACGAAGTACCTCGGCGCCGGGTTCGTGTTCGACGCGCTCCAGCTGGCCGGCTCGATCGCGCCCGGCGGTGTGGTGCTGCAGGGCACCACGACCGGAGTGCTGCGGATCACGGGCGGGTGAGCGCGCGGGCCGCGTCCCGTGCGAGACTGCCGAGGTGCCGTCACCTACTCAGCGGGCTCTGGCCCGGGTGCCCGACCGGCTGCGCCCCTTGCTGGTGCAGCATCGCAAGCTGGTGAAGTTCCTGATGGTGGGTGGTTTCTGCTTCCTGCTGACCATGGCCGTCAACTTCGGGCTCAAGCTCACCGTGCTGCAGGCCAAGCCGGTGGTCTCGCTGACCATCGCCACCACCCTGGCGACCGTGGTCAGCTACGTGCTGAACCGGCAGTGGTCCTTCCGGACCAACGGCCGGCAGCGGGAGGCGATCCTGTTCTTCGTGGTCAGCGCGCTCGCGGTGCTGGTCAACGACGCGCCGCTGATCGTCTCCCGGTACGTCTTCGACCTGCGCGAGCCCGATGTCAGCCACCTCGGGCAGGAGGTCGCGGACTTCCTCAGCGGGATGATCGTCGGCACCCTGCTGGCGATGGTGTTCCGGTACTGGGCGATGAAGCGCTGGGTCTTCGTGGCGGGCACGCGACCGGCCCCGGCCGGAGAGCCGGAGCCGGAGCGGGTCTGAGGCGTCAGACCGAGGGGGCCGGCCGGCCCAGGCTCGGGCGGCGGACCACCGCGATCAGCGTGACCAGGATGCCGACCAGAGCCCAGACGAAGAGCACCAGCAGCGGCACCCCGATGTTCGTACCGCCGAAGTAGGCGATCGAGCGGGCCACGTCGGTGCCCGCGCCGTTCGGGATCCAGGCGCCGATCGCGCGCCAGAAGGCCGGCATCAGCGGCGGCGGGTAGACGCCGCCCGCGCTCGGGTTGCCGAGCACCACGAAGACCAGCACCGCCAGGCCGATGCCGACGATGTCGAAGAGCGACTGCAGGGCCATCGTGATGGTGCCGACCGAGAAGACCACCAGGGTGCCCAGGCCGATCAGGCCCCAGAGGGAGCCGGGCAGGGCGTTCAGCACCGGCCCGATGATCACCGCGCCGCCGATGCCGGCCGCGAAGGAGTACACCGCCAGGACGCCGAGCCGGATCAGCGCCCGGTTGGTGTTGGCCGGCCGGGCTCCGGCGCTGATGCCGAGGATCGAGGCGACCAGGTACCCGCCGACGCACCAGCCGATCACCAGGTAGAAGGAGGAGAGGCCGCCGGAGTCGCCGGCGGCCAGCGGCACGACGTTCGCCACCTTCACCGTCCGGCCCTGGGCCTGCTCGAGCGCGGTCACGATCGTCGTGGCCGCCCGGGAGGCGGCCGGGCCGCGCGCGTCGGCGACCAGCAGGGTGTCCTCGGTGCCGGCCGGGTCGAAGACCAGCGCGGCGTAGAGCTTCTGGTCTTTGATCCGGGCGGTGGCGGCCTCGGCGTCCGGCGCGGTTTCGGCCTTCACCGCGTCGTTCGGCACCTGGTCCAGCGCGCCCACCAGCTTCGGCGCGACCTGCGGCGGCGCGACCACGGCGATGGAGAGCTCGTGCGGCTCGGGGTGGTGCAGGGCGCCGACATAGGAGGTGATGAAGCCGAGCTGGAGCAGCAGGACACCGATCACCAGCAGTGCCGCGCGCGGGGTCACGGCCTCCTTGAGCTCGGTGAGGATTCCCCGGGGCGGTCGGTCAATCGACGGTTGCTCCACCGGACTGCGCTCCTAACGGTCGTTATGGCTGAGAAGCGGTCAAAACGGATACTTCATATCATGAAACAGTTGCCGTGAGGGGGAGGCGTGCCCTACGGGATACTGGCGCCATGAGCACAGGCCCGGGGAGCGATGAGGTGGCGGCGCGGAAGGCGGCGGAGGAGGCGGCCCTCGCGGTGGAGCGGGAGGTGACCGCGCTGTTCCGGCGCGGCCGGGCCCGGACGGCGGAGATGTCCCGCCGGGTGCACCCCGCACTGGAGGGGGTCGCGTACAGCCTGCTCGGCTACATCGCGGAGTCGGCGCCGGTGCGGCTGACCGACATCGGCGTGCACTTCGACGTCGGCAAGCCGACCATCAGCCGCCAGCTCAAGACGCTGGAGGGCCTCGGTCTGGTGGTCCGCGAGGTCGACCCGCTGGACCGGCGCTCCTCGCTGGTCTCGCTCACCGAGGAGGGTGCCCAGCGCTACCGCCGGGCCCGGGGGGCGCGGATGGACCGGTTCCGGGAGCTGATGGCGACCTGGGACACCGCGGACGTGGTGCAGTTCGCGCAGTTGCTCGAGCGCTTCAACGAGCTGACCCGCGAGGTCGACGCCCGGTAGGGCCCGACTGTCCGTCCCGCACGGGATCTTTGGCCTGAAAAATAGTTGCCCGAGTCAACCTTTTCCCTTATGGTTGCCTTAGGCAACGAAGTCTCGGCCGAAGGAAGCAGATGAACGACACCGAACCCATGAGTCATCGCCAGGTGATGGAAGCCCTATCGGGGCTGCTCCTCGGCCTCTTCGTGGCCGTGCTCTCCTCGACCGTCGTCTCCAACGCCCTGCCGCGCATCCTCGGCGACCTGCGCGGCGGCGAGTCGGCCTACACCTGGGTGATCACCGCCGCGCTGCTCTCGCTCACCGCCTCCACCCCGATCTGGGGCAAGCTCTCCGACCTGGTGAGCAAGAAGCTGCTGGTGCAGATCGCACTGGTGATCTACATCGTCTCCTCGGCACTGGCCGGCCTCTCGCAGAACACCGGCGAGCTGATCGCCTGTCGCGTCCTGCAGGGCATCGGCGCGGGCGGCGTCACGGCGCTCGCCCAGATCTGCCTGGCCTCGATGGTGCCGCCGCGCGAGCGCGGCCGCTACAGCGGGTACTTCGGCGCCGTCTTCGCGCTGGCCACCATCGGTGGGCCGCTGATCGGCGGCGTCATCGTGGACACCGACTGGCTGGGCTGGCGTTGGTGCTTCTACGTCGGAATCCCGTTCTCGCTGATCGCCATCGTGGTGCTGCAGCGCACGCTGCACCTGCCGGTGGTGAAGCGGAAGGCGAAGATCGACTACCTGGGCGCGCTGCTGATCACCGGTGCGGTCAGCCTGCTGATGATCTGGATCAGCCTGGCGGGCAAGAACTACGCCTGGCTCTCCTGGCAGACCGCCGCGATGGTCGGCGGCGGCCTCGCGCTGGCCGTGCTCTTCGTGCTGGCCGAGCGGCGGGCGGCCGAGCCGATCGTGCCGCTGAGCCTCTTCCGCCACCGCACCGTCTCACTGGCCGCCGGGGCCAGCGCGCTGGTCGGCATCGGGATGTACGGCGCGACCACCTTCCTGAGCCAGTACTTCCAGCTGGCCAAGGAGAAGTCGCCGACCATGGCCGGGATCCTGACCCTGCCGATGATCCTGGGGCTCGCGCTCTCCTCGACGCTCGCGGGCAAGCTGATCACCAAGTACGGCCGCTGGAAGGGCTTCCTGGTGGCCGGGACGTTCCTGCTGGCCGTCGGCTTCGGGCTGCTCGGCACCGTCAAGGCCGACACCTCGTACGGGCTGCTCTCGGTCTACATGGCCGCGGCCGGCATCGGCCTCGGGCTGACCATGCAGAACCTGGTGCTGGCCGTGCAGAACACCGTGCCGCGGCAGGAGCTCGGCGCCGCCAGCTCGGCCGTCACCTTCTTCCGCACCATGGGCGGGGCGATGGGCGTCTCGGCGCTCGGGGCGCTGCTGGCGAACAAGGTGACGCACTACCTCGGCGCGGCGGGCCTGCACGGCGGCGGGGGTGAGATCCCGGACCTGCACAAGCTGCCGCCGCAGGTGGTGCCGGTGGTGACGGACGCCTTCGGGCGCGGGGTCGGGGCGGTGTTCCTGATGGCGGCGCCGTTCGCGCTGCTGGCGTTCGTCCTGGTGCTTCTCATTCGGGAGACCCCGCTGCGGACCAGGGCCGAGGAAGTTCCGGCGCAGCCGAAGCTGGAGCTCGTGCGGGACTGAGTGGGAAAGCAACAAGGGGCGCGAGGAACGGCGCGACCGGCCGTGCACGGAGGTGCATGGCCGGCAGCGCAGTTCCTCGCGCCCCTGGTAGTGCGACCGGCTCAGGCTGCGATGAGCGAGAGGCCGTAGAGGACGACTGCCGCGCAGGCGGCGAAGCAGACTCCGGCGGTGGCCAGGGCGGCCCCGGCCTTGGTGGTGTTGGGGGTGTCACCGGCGAGGGCGGTCTCGCGGGTGGAGAGGGCCATGATGCCGACCGCGAAGACGGCGACCACGGCGACGGTGACCGCGACGCTGACACCGGCGGTCTGGGCCAGGGCGGCCCACTTGATGCTGATGCTGCTCATGGGGTGCTGCCTTCCGGGCTCAGGCCGCGACGGTGGTCTTGGGGGCGGCGGTGGAGGTCGCGACCTCCACCGGGGTGACCTCGTTGACGTTGCCCGCGTGGACGGGCTGGCGGCGGGAGATCACGAACATCGCGGCCGAACCGGCGACCAGCACGACGCCGACCAGCAGGACGCCCCAGGTGCCCTTGTCCGCGACGAAGGCGGCGGCGCCGGAGACCAGCGCGGCGGCCGGCAGGGTCAGGCCCCAGGTGTAGACCATGCGGCGGGCCATCGACCAGCGGACGGTGCCGCCCGGCTTGCCGAGGCCGGCGCCCATGATGCCGCCGGAGCAGACCTGGGTGGTCGAGAGGCCGTAGCCCATGTGCGAGGAGGTGAGGATGACCGTCGCGGCGGCCGACTCGGAGGCGAAGCCCTGGGCGGGCTGGATGTCGGTCAGACCCTTGCCCATCGAGCGGATGATGCGCCAGCCGCCCATGTAGGTGCCGAGCGCGATGGCCGCGCCGGCGCTGACGATGACCCAGGTGGGGGGCAGCGCGTGCTTGGGCAGGGCGCCGACGGAGACCAGGGTGAGGGTGATGATGCCCATGGTCTTCTGCGCGTCGTTGGTGCCGTGCGCGAGCGAGATCAGCGAGGCCGAGAAGACCTGGCCCTTGCGGAAGCCCTTGGCGGAGGACTCCTCGTTGCCCTTGCGGGTGATCAGGTACGCGAGCTTGGTGGCGCCCCAGGCCGCCACGCCGGCGACGATCGGGGAGGCGACGGCGGGGATCAGGATCTTGGAGACCACGACGCCGAAGTTCACGCCGTTCATCCCGATGCCCACGACGGTGGCGCCGATCAGGCCGCCGTACAGCGCGTGCGAGGAGCTGGAGGGCAGGCCCCGCAGCCAGGTCAGCAGGTTCCACAGGATGGCGCCTGCCAGGGCCGCGAAGATGATCGACGGCTGGATGCCGGCCTTCTCGTTGACGATGCCACCGGAGATGGTGGTGGCCACCTTCACGGAGAGGAAGGCACCGGCGAAGTTGAGGACCGCGGCGACGGTGACCGCGACCTTGGGCTTGAAGGCTCCCGTCGCGATGGACGTGGCCATCGCGTTGGCGGTGTCGTGGAAGCCGTTCGTGAAGTCGAAGGCGAGCGCCGTGATGATCACAACGGCCACCAGGAACGTGATGTGTTCCATACCCAAACAATCGTCGTAGTTGTCGTACTGACGCTGATGTCATCGGCGACGGTAGGGACGGTTGGTGAACGGAAGGTGAACTCAACCGGGAATCCCGGCTCCGATGGTGTCAGGTGGGTGGCGCGGAGACGTCCACCGGGTGGCAATCACCGCCGTGACGTGCAGGTTTGTCCCCAGCCGTCCGGTTTGGTCCGGGTATGGTGAGAGCTGTCTCACAGCGCCCTGCCAGGGAGTCTGAGAATTTCGTCAGATCGTGTGGATACCCCCTGTCTGCTTGACGGCGGCCCATGACAGGATCAGGCGGTAACGCCAGGCTGTGGACCGTCCGGCAGGAGCCGGACGCGATGGGGAGGGGCAGGGCCGATGGGGGCTGGACAGCGCGCGGAGACTGACGGCGGGCTCACCCGGCTCGGCACCCGGCCGTGGGTGCGGGCCGCCCTGCGCTGCGGCGCGGTGCTGGCCGTGGCCGCGCTCTCACTGCCGCTGGGGGCCGCCGCCTACGCCGCGCCCGCGCCGCCGGTGCCCACCTTCACGGTGGCCCCGGGGGCCGACCCGCTGGCCGACGCCAAGGCGACGCTGGGCCCGATGCTCGACCGGCTGCACCAGCTCTACCAGGAGGCCGAGGCGGCCACCGACAAGTACAACGGCGCCGCGGCCCAGCTGGCCAAGGAGCAGGCTCTGGTGACCGACCTGGACGGCCGGGTGACGCGCCAGCAGGCCGCCGTGGAGGCCGGCGCCGACCTCGCCTCGCGGCTCGCCGCCGCGCAGTACCGCAACGGCAACGGCTCCCAGATGGCCGACCTGCTGCTCGCCGAGAACCCGTACGAGGCCGTCATGATCGCCGAGCTGCTGCAGGCGGCCGGGCGCTCGCAGTCGGCCTTCCTCGACAAGCTCAAGGAAGACCGGATCGCGCTCAGCGCGCTGCAGCAGCAGGCCCAGCAGGCGCTCGCCCAGGCCAAGGCGCTGACGGCTCAGCAGGAGCTGGCCAAGAACGACGTGGCCAAGCGCCTCGCCGAGGTCGAGCAGATGGTCGCCTCGCTCACCGGCGCCCAGCGCGAGGAGCTGGCTCAGCTGGAGAAGCAGCAGGCGGACGAGGCCCAGCTGGCCTTCCTCGCCTCCGGCGCCCTCGGCAAGGGCGAGCGCACCCCCTCGCAGGCCGGCCGCAAGGCCGTCGCCTTCGCGATGGCGCAGCTCGGCAAGGACTACCAGTGGGGCGCCCAGGGCCCGGACACCTACGACTGCTCGGGCCTCACCTCGCAGGCCTGGATCCACGCCGGGGTGCCGATCCCGCGGACCAGCCAGGAGCAGTGGGCCGAGCTGCAGCACGTGCCGCTCAACCAGCTGCGGCCGGGCGACCTGGTGGTCTACCACTTCGACGCCTCGCACGTCGCGATGTACATCGGCGGCGGGCTGGTAGTCCAGGCGCCGCACACCGGCGCCGTGGTCAAGGTGTCGCCGATCGGGATGAGCACGATCCTCGGCGCGGTGCGGCCCGACCCGTCGGGTGCGGCGGACGACGCCGGCGGGCAGTGGAAGGTACCGGACATCCCGAAGGGCGCGGACGGTGTGACGCCGATCCAGCCCACCAAGCCGGTCAACCTCCCGACGCCGACGCCCACGCCGACGGCTCCCACCACGCCGCCGGTGACGCCGACCCCGACCAAGCCGACCCCCTCGGCCCCGACGACGCCCACCACGCCCACCACGCCGACGACGCCCGGTACGCCGACCACGCCGACCACCCCGGGTACGGCTTCGCCGTCGCCGTCCGATTCGAGCTCGGCCTCAGGCTCGGTGTCGCCCTCGGCCACCGGCTGACGGCACGGAAGAGGGGGTGCGGCCGGCCGCACCCCCTCTTTTTCACGCGCCCGAGTCGGGCTCGAAGCGGATCACGACCGCCTTCGAGGTCGGGGTGTTGCTGATGTCCGCCGTGGAGTCGAGCGGGACGAGGACGTTGGTCTCCGGGTAGTAGGCCGCCGCGCCGCCGCGGGCGACGGGGTAGTGGACCACGCGGAAGTGCGGGGCGCGGCGTTCGATGCCGTCCTTCCACTCGCCGACCAGGTCGGTGTAGGAGCCGTCGGCCAGGCCGAGTTCGGCGGCGTCGGCCGGGTTGACCAGTACGACGCGGCGCCCGCCGGTGATGCCGCGGTAGCGGTCGTCCAGGCCGTAGACGGTGGTGTTGTACTGGTCGTGCGAGCGCAGCGTCTGGAGCAGCAGGCGGCCCGGCGGGACTTCGGGCGCGGTGAGCTCGTTGACGGTGAAGTTGGCCTTCCCGGTGTGGGTGGGGAAGGTGCGGCTGTCGCGCGGCCCGTGCGGCAGCGCGAAGCCGCCGGGGGTGCGGACCCGGGTGTTGAAGTCGGTGAAGCCGGGCACGACCCGGGAGATCCGGTCGCGGATGGTGTCGTACGAGGCCGCGAACTCCTCCCAGGGCACGGGGTTCTCGGCGCCGAGGGCGGCCCGGGCCAGGCGGCAGACGATGGCCACCTCGGAGAGCAGGTCGGCGCTCGGGGGCCGCAGGCCGCCGCGCGAGGAGTGCACCATGCCCATCGAATCCTCGACGGTGACGAACTGCTCGCCGTTGACGGTGCGGTCGCGGTCGGTGCGGCCGAGGGTGGGCAGGATGAGCGCCCGGGTGCCGGTGACCACGTGCGAGCGGTTGAGCTTGGTGGAGACGTGCACGGTGAGGCGGCAGTTGCGCATCGCGGCCTCGGTCACGGCGGTGTCGGGGGAGGCGTGGACGAAGTTGCCGCCCATCGCGAAGAAGACCTTCACCTTGCCGTCGCGCATCGCGCGGATGGTCTCGACGGCGTCGTAGCCGTGCTCGCGCGGCGGCTCGAAGGCGAACTCCTTGCCGAGCGAGTCGAGGAAGGCCTTGGTGGGGCGCTCGAAGATGCCCATCGTCCGGTCGCCCTGGACGTTGCTGTGCCCGCGCACCGGGCAGACGCCCGCGCCGGGGCGGCCGACGTTGCCGCGCAGCAGCAGGAAGTTGACCACCTCGCGGATGGTCGGCACGGCGTGCTTGTGCTGGGTGAGGCCCATCGCCCAGCAGACGATGATCTTCTGCGAGCCGAGCACCATCGTGGTGAGCTGCTCGATCTGCTCCTCGGGCAGCCCGGTGGCGGCGAGCACCTCGGCGTGGTCGGTGCGCTCGGCCTCGGCGGCGAACTCCTCGAAGCCCAGGCAGTGTTCGGTGATGAACTCGTGGTCGACGGCGCCCTCGGTGCGCAGCAGGCGCTGGTTGAGCGCGCGGAAGAGCGCGAGGTCGCCGCCGAGGCGGATCTGCAGGAAGAGGTCGGTCAGCTTGGTGCCGTGGCCGGCCAGACCGCGGGCGTTCTGCGGATTCTTGAAGCGCTCGAGCCCGGCCTCGGGCAGCGGGTTGACGCTGACGATCCTCGCACCGGCCCGCTTGGCGCGCTCCAGGGCGGAGAGCATCCGGGGGTGGTTGGTGCCGGGGTTCTGGCCCGCGACGATGATCAGATCGGCCTGGTAGAGGTCCCCCAGGCTGACGCTGCCCTTGCCGACGCCGAGCGTCTCGGTCAGGGCCGAGCCGGAGGACTCGTGGCACATGTTGGAGCAGTCCGGCAGGTTGTTGGTCCCGAGCTGGCGGGCGAAGAGCTGGTACGCGAAGGCGGCTTCGTTGGAGGTGCGGCCGGAGGTGTAGAAGGCGGCGCCGTCCGGGGTGTCGAGGGCCCGCAGCTCCTCGGCGACCAGCTCGAAGGCCCGCTCCCAGGAGACGGGGGTGTAGTGGCTCGCGCCTTCGTCGAGCAGCATCGGCTCGGTGAGGCGGCCCTGCTGGCCCAGCCAGTAGCCGGACTTGTCGGCGAGGTCGGCCACGGAGTGGGCGGCGAAGAACTCGCGGGTGATCCGGCGCTCGGTGGCCTCCTCGGCCACGGCCTTGGCGCCGTTCTCGCAGAACTCGGCGGTGTGCGTCTTGCCCGGCTCGGGCCAGGCGCAGCCCGGGCAGTCGAAGCCGTTCGGCTGGTTGACCTTGCTCAGGGTGGCGAGGGTGCGCAGCGGGCCCATCTGCTCGGCGGCCATCCGCAGGCTGTGGCCGACGGCGGGCAGCCCGGCCGCGGCGTGCTGGGGCTCCGAGACCCGGGGCGCGTCCTGCGCCGGGTCGCTCTGCGGGGCCTGCTTGGCCATGACCGTTGCACCTCCTGCTCAGGGCCGGGCGTCATCGCCGGGCCGCTACCTGCATGGTAGGCGCCGGACCAGGCCGGTTGTAGGGGGTGGTGGCCGCGAGTGGGCCTGACGCGGGCCGTCTCCGGGCGGGCCGGGTTCAGTACGGGCGGAGCGGGAGGGGAGCCTGGCCGGGCCAGTCCTCCCGCTCGGCGGCGGCCAGGGCGTGCAGCAGGGCCCGGGCGACGGTGTCGAGGTGCCGGAGGACGGGCGAGCCGGCTCCCGGGCGGGCGAAGGCGGCCGGGGTGCGGGTGTCGGTCGCGGGGCCGACAGCCACCCGGCGGGGGTGCGGGGCGCCGTCCAGGGTGGGGTCGAGCAGCCGCGCCGTCCCGGGGTGCACGGCGATCAGCCCGGTGCGGTGGGTGTGCCGCCCGTCCTGGCGGGTCTCCTCCTGGAGCTGGCCGGTGCGCAGCAGCCCGCGCAGCAGCACCGAGCCGGTCCGGCCCAGCGCGTGCCGGGGCAGCCGGGCCTCGATCAGGGCGGTGGCGCGTACGGTGCGGCCGGGCAGGTTGGGGCTGTGGGCGAGGAAGGCGCCGCCGCTCTCGTCCAGGTCGATCTGCAGCCCGCCGCCGAGGAAGTGCAGCACGCCCGCCTCGGCCAGGGCGGCCAGCTCGCGCAGCCGGGCGGCGGGGAGGCCGGAGGCGAGCCGGCCGCGCAGGCCCAGCCACCAGCCGTCCAGCTCCAGCTCGGCCGAGCTGGCGGTCAACCGCCCGGCCAGCAGGGGGAGTTGGTCGGCTCCGGCGGCCAGTGCGGCCCGCACACCCGGGCTGCCGCCGGCGCCGCTGAGCGTCAGCAGGTGCTCCCGGAGCAGCTCGGGGGAGTCGAAGACGCGGCCCGCGAGCGGCTGGTCAAGCGCGTCCAGGTCGAGCCGGTCGGCCGGGTCTGGCACGGCCTCGAGCAGCAGGCGGGCAGGTGCGGGGGAGGAGCGGCCCTGCCGGTCGTAGCGGCGCAGGAACTCGGCCCAGGGCAGTGCGGTGCGCTCGGGGTGGGCGTGGAACAGGTCGTGGTAGTGCGCGTGGCCGAGCTCTTTGGCGAGCAACGGCCAGATGTCGCGCCGGAGTCGGAGCTGGCCGGCGGGCAGGGCGGCCGGGTCGAGGTAGCGCGTGGGCGGCGCCGGCCGGTGCCCGGTCAGGACGGGGAGCAGCGTGCCGCGCCGGGAGCCCGCGTGGATCACCGGCTCGCGCCCGGAGCGGTGGTAGCGGAGACCGGCGGCCGTCTCCTCGAAGCGCCCGCCGCGCCCTTCGGTGAGCAGGGCGAGCAGATCGGCGAAGGCCAGCCCGAGGCCGCGTACCACCAGGGTCTCGCCGGGGGCGATGCCGCTGAGGTCGACGTCGGCGGTGGCGGCCGGGAGCAGGTGGAAGAGGCCGTGCCGGGCGGCGAAGTCGGCCGTCGGGCACTCGGCGGCCACCGGGGCGTTGTCCAGGTGGCCGAGGGCGAGCACCACGTGGTCGGCGGCCAGCACCCGGTCGGTCAGTTCGACCAGCTGCGGCCCGTCCGGCGGCCCGCAGAGCGCCCGGGCGGTGTCCCGGTGGACGGTGAGGCTCACCCCGGGCGGCAGTGCGGCCACCGCCCGGCGGTACGCCCACGCCAGGTAGGCGCCCACGGCCGACCGGCTCGGGTGGTCGGCCGGGCCGAGCTCGGCCAGCTCGGCCCGCACGGCCGGGTCGCCGACCTCCCGGTACGGCGCGAACTCCCGCTGGGCGCAGGCCCATTCGGCCAGTGACGGGCCCGGGTCGGTGCCGTACGCGGTGATCTCGCCCGCCGGTGAGTTCGCGCGCAGCGATGCGGGCAGGCCGGCCCGCCAGATCCGGCCGCCGCCCGGCGGGTACGGGTCGACCAGGTGGATGTCCAGGGCCTGGCCCGGGCGCAGGAGCCCGGCGGCCGAGGCGCCGATCCGCGCCAGCAGCCCGACGGCCAGCGGGCCGCCGCCGACGATCACCAGGCTGCTCATCGCCGGCCTCTCTCGCGCACTGTGCGGCAGATCGTACGCGGTGGGCAGCGGAGACTGTCAAGATCTCCTCAGGGTGCTCCCGTAGGGTGAACTCGTCGGTCGACGCGGTGGGTTGGGGGAGCGATGAGGGTCGGGGACGTGCTGGACGGGGCGTACCAGCTGATCGAGAAGCTCGGCGAGGGCGGCTTCGGGGTGGTCTGGCGGGCGCTGGACCTCGGGCTCGACCGGGAGGTCGCCGTCAAGGTGATCTCCGGCCGGGGCGGGGTCGAGCCCAAGGACATCGAGCGCTTCAAGGCCGAGGCCCGCACGGTGGCCGGGCTCGCCCACCCGCACATCGTCACCGTGCACGCCCAGCGCGAGACCGTGCTGGACGACACCCGCTGGCACTACCTGGTGATGGAGCTGGTCACCGGCCGCTCGCTGGCCCAGGAGCTGCGCCGGGGGCGGCCCGCCACAGCCGTCGGGCTGCGGTGGCTGGCCCAGGTCTGCGAGGCCCTGCACGCCTCGCACCAGGCCGGGGTGGTGCACCGGGACATCAAGCCGGAGAACATCATGGTCACCGCCGCCGGCGAGGTGAAGGTGCTGGACTTCGGCATCGCCGCCCTGGAGGGCCGCACCCTGGGCCTCACCACCACCGGCAGCGTGATCGGCAGCCCGCACTACCTGCCGCCCGAGCGCTGGCGCGGCGAGCCCGGCAAGCGCCAGGTGGACCTCTACGCCGTGGGCTGCCTGCTGTACGAACTCAGCGTCGGCGCCCGGGCGTTCGCCGGCCCGGACGTGGTGGCCGTGATGCACGCCCACGTCGAGGGCCCGGTGCCGAGCCCCCGGGCGGCCGACCCCGCGCTGCCCGTCGAGCTGGACCAGCTGGTCACCGAGCTGCTCGCCAAGGACCCGGCGGACCGCCCGGCCGACGCGGCCCGGGTGCGCGAGCGGCTGCTCGGCCTGGCCGCGTCGGCCGGGCTGCGCGAGCTGCGGCGGCGGGCGGACGCCGCCTGGGCGCTCGGGGTGGCGGGCGAGGCGGGGCAGGCGGTGGCCCAACTGCGGCAGCTGGTCGGCGAGTTCACCGCCGCCTACGGGGCGGCTGACCCGCGGACGGTGCGGACGGCGCACGACCTCGCGCTCTGGCTGGCCGCCGACGGCGAGCCGGCCGCCGCCGTCGGCCTGCTGCGCGAGCTGGACCGGCTGGCGCCGGGGGCCGAGGGGCTGGCGGCGGACCGGCGGCGGCTGGAGGGCGAGCTGCCCCCGGGGGCGGCCGTGCCGGTCGGGGAGCTGGCCGCACTGGGCGCTGTCAAGCGTGCGGGCACCTGATTCGTCAACTGTCCAAGTTGGATGAATTGATAGGAACTGGCCGATGAGACACCCCTGGTTCGCAGGTGGAGCCGGTTGATATACCTCGGCTGCATAGGACGGGAGAGGTGTGCGGCCTCCCCGGCGAGATGCGACGAACCAGGTGGTGATGAGCAGTGAAGCTCCTCCGTGTGGGCCCTTTGGGCGCCGAGCGTCCGGTGGTGCTGGGCCAGGACGGCGCCGCGTACGACCTCTCGGGGCGGACGGCGGACCTCGACGGTGCCTTCCTCGCCGGGCTGGACCCGGCCGAGCTCGGCCGGGCGGTGGCGGCGGGTGACCTGCCGCCGGTGGTGATCGAGGGGCAGCGGATCGGCGCTCCCGTGCCGCGCCCGGGCAAGGTGGTCGGGATCGGCCTCAACTACCGCGACCACGCGGCCGAGGCCGGAGCCCAGCTCCCCGCCGAGCCGGTGATCTTCCTCAAGCCGAGCTACACCGTGGTCGGCCCGGACGACGAGGTGCTGGTGCCGCGCGGCGGCGAGAAGACCGACTACGAGGTCGAGCTCGCCGTGGTGATCGGCCGCACCGCGCGGTACCTGGAGAGCCACGAGGCCGCCGCCGCCGTGATCGCCGGGTACGCGGCCGTCAACGACGTGACCGAGCGGGCCTTCCAGTTCGACCGCGGCGGCCAGTGGGACAAGGGCAAGTCCGCCGAGACCTTCACCCCGCTCGGCCCCTGGCTGGTCACCCCGGACGAAGTCGGCGACCCGCAGCGGCTGTCGCTCAAGCTCTGGGTCAACGGGGAGCTGCGGCAGGACGGCAGCACCGAGAAGATGATCTTCCCGGTGCTCGAACTGGTCCGCTACGTCAGCCACTTCATGGTGCTCGAGCCCGGTGACGTGATCATCACCGGCACTCCGGCCGGCGTCACCCTCGGCCACCCCGGCGCCGCCTTCCTGCGGCCCTCGGACGTGGTGGAGCTGGAGGTCCAGGGCCTCGGCCGCCAGCGCCAGGTCCTCGGCGAGGCGTAACCGCCGCCGCCCGACCCCTGGCACGGGGGTCGGGAGGCCCTCCCGGGGACCTGGCCCTAGCCCGCCGCGCGCCGCCGCAGCGCCCGGACTTCGCGCAGCCGCTCGGTCAGCGCCACCGCCGGCCCGTCCGGCGCCTCCAGTGCGAGCAGCAGCTCGAGTACGCGCGCCGTCTGCTCGTCGTGCACCGCCGTGGCCGCCGTCATCGCCACGAACTCGTCCACCAGCCAGTCCCGCAGGGACTCCGGCGGGATCTGCCGCCCTTCGTCCAGCCAGCTCAGCGACGCGGCCTCGACCACCGAGATCCACGAGCGCACCAGCAGCGTCAGCCGCGGCCCGGCCTCCCGGACGCCCAGGTAGCGCAGCGTCCGCCGCAGCGCGACCCGCCGCACCTCGTCCACGATCGCCGAGGTCCGCGCCGTCTCCACCACCGAGCCGCCGCGCAGCAGCGCGCCGTACCCGGTGTCGTGCTCGGCGACGAAGGAGAAGTAGCTGTCGAGCACCGCCGCCAGCTGGCTGCTCGGCGTACCGGCGGTGGTGATCGAGAACCGGCTGATCAGCTCCTCGGCCGCGCTGCGCAGCGCCGCTTCGTACAGCTGCTGCTTGCCGCCGGTGAAGTACCGGTAGACCAGCGGCCGGGAGGCGCCGGCGGCCTCCGCGACGTCGTCCAGGCTGACCTCCTCCGGCGGCCGGGAGCTGAACAGCTCCAGGGCCACCGAGATCAGCTGCTCGCGCCGCTGCTGTACCGGCAGCCGCCGGTACCCGGCCCGTCTGGAGCGGCCGGTTTCGCTCCCTCCTTCCGGGCCGGCCGGAGTGGGGGATTCCGGGGTGAGCGCTGCGCTGGCTGCCATGGCGGTCAGCGTAATGGCCGTCGGGCTGCTTGGCCCGTGTCCGGAGGCGGTCAAGGCCGGCTCAAAGGGGCTTGAAAACCGGCCCGGGTGCGAAAGGATGGCCGGATGGTCGCAGAACTGATCACCCCACCCGCGGACGGCACCACCCCACGCCGGATCGCCGACGCCTATGTCCACGCCCTCGCGGCACTCGATCCGCTGACCGCCGTCTACCTGGGCCTCAACCCGGAGGACGACCGGCTGCCGGACCTCTCGCCCGAGGGCCACGAGGCCACCGCGGACCTCATCCGCCGCACCCTCTCCCAGCTCGACGCCGTCGAGGCGGCCGGCCCGGTCGAGGACCCGGAGGAGCGGCGCTGCGCCCGGCTGCTGCGCGAGCGGCTGACGGCCGAACTGGCCGTGCACGACGAGGGCGAGAACTTCCGCGCCGTGCGCAACCTCGGCTCGCCGGTGCACAGCCTGCGTGAGGTGTTCAACCAGCTCCGGACCGAGACGGACGAGGACTGGGCCGCCGTCGGCCGCCGGATGGCCCGGCTGCCGCTCGCGCTGGAGCAGTACCGCGCGCTGCTCACCGCCGGGCTCGAGCGCGAGCTGCCCGCCGGCCCGCGCCAGGTGGTCACCGTGGTCGGGCAGATCGGAGAGTGGCTCGCCGGCGACACCCCCGGCGGCTGGTTCGGCGACTTCGTCAGCGCCGCCCCCGAGGCCCTGCGGGACGGCCTGACCGACACCGCCGTGGCCGCCAATGCCGCCTTCGCGGAGCTGCGCGACTGGCTGCGCGACGTGTACGGCCCCGCCGTGGCCGGCGCCCCGGACGCGATCGGGCGCGAGCGCTACGCCCGCTGGGTCCGCTACTGGACCGGCTCCGACCTCGACCTGGACGAGGCGTACGGCTGGGCCTGGGAGCAGTTCCACGAGCTGGACGCCCAGATGCGGGTGGAGGCCGAGAAGGTGCGGCCCGGCGCCACGCCGATGGCGGCCATGAAGTGGCTGGAGACCGAGGGCCCGGCCGTCAAGGGTGAGGAGAACGCCCGCGAGTACCTCCAGGGCCTGATGGACCAGGCGATCAGCGACCTGCAGGGCGTGCACTTCGACCTGGCCGAGCCGCTGCTCAAGGTCGAGTCCCGGATCGCCCCGCCCGGCAGCGCCGCCGCGCCGTACTACACCCAGCCCTCGCTGGACTTCTCCCGCCCCGGCCGCACCTGGCTGGCCACCCTCGGCCGGGAGAGCTTCCCGATCTGGGACTTGGTCTCCACCTGGTACCACGAGGGCGTGCCGGGCCACCACCTGCAGCTCGCGCAGTGGACCTACCTGGCCGACCGGCTCTCCACCTACCAGGTCACCCTGGGCGGGGTGAGCGCGAACATCGAGGGCTGGGCGCTGTACGCCGAGCGCCTGATGGACGAGCTGGGCTACCTCACCGACCCGGGCGCCCGGCTCGGGTACCTGAACGCCCAGATGATGCGCGCGCTGCGGGTCATCGTGGACATCGGCATGCACGCCGAGCTGTCCTTCCCGGCCGGCTCGCCGTTCCACCCGGGCGAGGCGATGACCCCCGAGCTGGCCCGCGAGTTCTTCGGGCAGTACTGCGGGCTCTCCGCCGAGTTCCTGGACAGCGAGCTGATCCGCTACCTCGGCCTGCCCGGCCAGGCGATCGGCTACAAGCTGGGCGAGCGGGCCTGGCTGAGCGGCCGGGCCGCGGCGAAGGCCGCCGCCGAGGCACGCGGTGAGGAGTTCGACCTCAAGGCCTGGCACATGGCGGCCCTGTCGCAGGGCTCGCTCGGGCTGGACGACCTGGTCAGCGAGCTCTCCGCGCTCTGAGCCGTCCCGAGTACCCGAGGCCCAGGTCCTGCAGCAGTGGGACCTGGGCCTGGTCCTTTTGTCCCATTTCGTGGTTTTTGTTGGAAAATGCCTTGCCCATGGCCGATCCGCGAGCTTCCCTTGAGGCAGCGCTGTGTGCGCCCCGCCCCTGCACCCTCCGGAAGGCGGCCCAAGGTGTCCCACGTGCACGCTCCTGACGAATCCTCGGCGGATCCGCGTCGCTGGTGGGCCCTAGCGGTCATCGCCATCGCCCAGTTGATGATCGTGCTGGACGCGACCATCGTGAACGTCGCGCTCCCGTCCGCCCAGCACGACCTGGGCATCTCCGACGGCAACCGGCAGTGGGTCATCACGGCCTACACCCTCGCCTTCGGCGGCCTGCTGCTCCTCGGCGGCCGGATCGGCGACCTCTTCGGCCGCAAGCGGACCTTCACCGTCGGCCTGATCGGCTTCGCCCTGGCCTCGGCCATCGGCGGTTTCGCGGCCGACCCGGCGATGCTCTTCGCCGCCCGCGCCCTGCAGGGCGGCTTCGGTGCCGTGCTCGCCCCCTCGGCCCTGTCGCTGCTCTCCAACACCTTCAGCGACCCGCGCGAACGCGCCACCGCCTTCGGCATCTTCGGCGCCATCGCGGGCGGCGGCGCCGCGATCGGCTTCATCGCGGGCGGTCTGCTCACCGAGTACCTGGACTGGCGCTGGTGCCTGTTCGTCAACGTGCCGATCGCCATCGGCGCCGCGCTCGGCGCGTTCTACCTGCTCAAGCGGGACCACATCGACAAGGGCCACCGGGTCAGGCTCGACCTGCCCGGCGCACTGCTCGGCTGCGGCGGCCTGCTGGCCATCGTCTACGGCACCTCCGAGGCCTCCGGGCGCGGCTGGGGCGACTGGCTGGTGCTCACCGCACTGGGTCTGGGCCTCGCCCTGCTGGCCGTGTTCGTCCTGGTCGAGCGGCGCACCAGGCACGCCCTGCTGCCGCTGCACATCGTGGCCGACCGCAACCGCGGCGGCGCCGCGCTCTCGGTCGGTCTGGCCGTGGTCGGCATGTTCGGCCTGTTCCTCTTCCTGACGTACTACCTGCAGGCGGTCAAGGGGTACTCGCCGCTCAAGACCGGCATCTCGTACCTGCCGATGACGGCCGCCATCATCGGCAGCTCCACCGGCATCGCGGCCCGGCTGATGACCAGGGTGCCCTCGCGGGCGCTGATCGTGCCCGGGCTGCTGCTGGCCGCCGGCGGCATGGCCTGGCTGACCCAGATGAAGGTGGACAGCTCCTACCTCGGCATGGTGCTGCCCGCCGAGCTGCTGCTCGGCGCCGGGATGGGCCTGGTCTTCATGCCCTCGATGAGCCTGGCCACCCTGGGCGTCTCCCCGCACGAGGTCGGCGCGGCCTCGGCCACCATCAACAGCGCCCAGCAGGTCGGCGGTTCGATCGGCACGGCCCTGCTCAACACCATCGCCGCCAGCGTCACCACCAGCTACCTGGCGACCCGGGACGCGCACATCGCACTGGTCGCCAAGCAGGGCCAGGTGCACGGCTTCGCCGTCGCCACCGGGGTGGCGATGGGCATCCTGATCGCGGCCGCCGTGATCGCCTTCCTGATGGTCGACCACCGGCCGGCACCCGGTGAGGCGGAAGGGGAGAGCGCCGACGCCACGGCCCAGGCGCTCGCCTGACCGTTCCTTGGTGAAACCCCTTGCGGAATCCTTCTGCAAGGGGTTTCGTGAGGGCCCATGGACGATGCGCTGGACGTACTGGTGGTGGGCGGGGTCGGGGTCGACACGATCGTCCGGGTCGAGCGGCTCGCCCTCCCTCCGGGGGAGTCGGCGGGTGTCCCGCCGGTGCACGACTACGTGGCGCACACCGGCTCCGGCGTCGCCCTCGGCTGCCACGCGCTCGGGCTGCGCACCCAGCTGCTCGACTACCTCGGTAACGATCCGCAGGGCGAGCTGGTGCGGGCCGAGTTCGCCCGGCACGGCCTCCCGTTCGACCACCTGGTCTCTGCGCACGGCACCTCGCGCTCGGTCAACCTGGTGGACCTCGAGGGCCGCCGGTTCTCCTTCTACGACGGCCGGCACCCGGCCGGGCTGCGGCTGCCGCCCGAGTTCTGCGCGCCGTACCTGGACCGGGCCCGGCACGTCCACGTGTCCATCACCGGCGTCGGGGCCGGCCTCTTCGCCGAGCTGCGCCGCCGCGGCCTGAGCAGCTCCACCGACCTGCACGACTGGGACGGCTCGCAGGAGCACCACCGCCCGTACGCGCTCGGCGCCGACCTGGTCTTCCTCTCCGTGGCCGGCTGCCGGGGGCGGCACGAAGACGTCATGCGACGGATCCTCGCCGAGGGGCGGGCCCGGCTGGTGGTCGCCACCGACGGCGCGGCCGGGAGCCACCTGCTCACGCGTTCCGGTCCTGCGGTGCACATCCCGGCTGTCGACCCGGACCGGCCGGTGGTCGACACCAACGGCGCCGGGGACGCCTACGTGAGCGGCTTCCTGCACTCCTGGCTCGCCGGGCGTCCGCCCCTCGACTGCGCCCGGGCCGGCGCCGTGGCCGGCGCCCACGCCTGCACCGGGGCCGGTACGCACACGGCCCTCATCACCGCCGAGGCGCTGGTGGAAGCCCTGCCTGTGTGAGGGTTCGGTGAGGAAAGGCACACTGCGGACCAGGCGATTCTCACAGCGCTCCCAGCATAGGATCACGGGATTTCCAGGTGATCAGCACATAGTCGGACCGTGCTCGTAGGATCGGGCGCGTACCGGGACCGCAGGGTGGGCAGGAGTCACGTACCTGATGAGCCGTCATCGAAAGGCACGCCGGCGCATGTACCGTCGACCCGTGGCGCTGACCTCAGCCCTCGCACTGGGCCTGATCGCGACGATCGCGGGCATCGACACCCTCACCAGCGAGGCCACGGCCTTCACCAGCCGCCCGCAGACCGCCGCCTCCCGGGTGGCCGCCGCCGCTCCCTCGCCCTCCGCTTCGCCGTCCCCCTCCGCTTCTCCCTCCCCCTCCCCTTCTAACGCTGCGGAGCCCGCTCCGGTTGCACAGTCGGGGCAGGGAGCGGGCAGTTCGCCGACCCAGGGCAGCTCCCAGGTCGTCCCGCCGGTCGCGCTCGGCACCACCGCGACGGCGCCGGTGACGGCCGAGTCCGGCCGGGTCGGTGTGCTCTTCACCGGCTCGACGCCGACGGCCAACCACACCTGCTCGGCCAGCGTGCTGCACAGCAGCACCAAGAACCTGGTGCTCACCGCCGCGCACTGCGTGAGCGCGACCCCCGCCGGCCTGCTCTTCGCCCCCGGCTACCGCAACGGCCAGACGCCGTCCGGCGTCTGGCAGGTCACCAAGGTCTTCCTCGCCGACGGCTGGACCGCGAGCGGCGACCAGGACGAGGACTACGCGATCCTCCAGATCGCCGAGAACGGCACCACCAACATCGAGGACGCGGTCGGCGGCACCGTCCTCGGCCTGGACGCCCCCTTCACCGACACCGTCCGCCTCTACGGCTACCCGGACAGTGCCGAACTCCCCCTGCTCTGCACCAACGTGACCAGCCGGCAGGACACCTTCCAGCGCCGCATCGACTGCCCCTCCTACTCCGGCGGCACCAGCGGAGGCCCCTTCATCGACACCGACACCAACCAGGTCATCGGCGTCATCGGCGGCTACCAGCAGGGCGGCGACACCGACGACACCTCCTACGGTGCCTACTTCGACCACACCATAGGCACCCTCTACCAGCAGGCCGTCTCCGCCTCCTCCTGACGCCGGGTCACCCGGCGGACTCCCAGCACCGCGGCGCGCACCACCAAGTACGCCCCGGTGTTCCACACGGCCCGCCCCACCGTGTCCGTCCACAGCAGCACCCCCGCCGGGGCGCCCACCGCCCGCGGCAGCGCCCCCACCACCTCCACCACCCCGAACACCCCGGGCACCCACTCCCAGTGACTCCGCCCACCCCCCACCACGGAGCTGAGCCCCCAACTCACCCCCATCGCCCCGACCCCGAGCCCGGCCTCAACCCAGTCACCAGCCGCCATGCCGGGATTGTCACGCCGCCACGCCCCTGCGGGCCCCTGCATGAGCACTTTCGATGGGCCGCCCGGCCTCTGGTACGGGGGTCAGGCCTGCGGGTCGGGGCCCTGCAGGCCTCTGACGGCGTCCAGTTCCGCCTCGCCGTGCTGCTCGGCGTAGCAGTGGGGATGGATGTAGAAATCCGGGCCGCCATGGTGAGTGTCCCGGACCTGGGGGAGCCACCGGCGCCCGCCGCGGTAGGTCGTGCCGACCGCCGGCTCGTCGGGGCGGAGATCCGTCGAGCAGTACGGGCACCGTAAGGACAAGGTCATACGCCGAGGCTGTCATGCCGCCGCGGCCGGCAACAGGCCTCGGACACGACGAAGGCCCAGAACCTGCGGACTGACTCCGCTGGCCTGGGCCTGTGTCTGCACTTCTTGCGAAGTGCCCCCGGCAGGATTCGAACCTGCGCACCCGCCTCCGGAGGGCGGTGCTCTATCCCCTGAGCTACGGGGGCCTGCTCTGGTGTTGCCCGATCTTGCTGGGCGACGTAGAGAACAGTAGCAGGCCGGGAGGGTGGTCCGTGCACGGGTTTCGGCGGGGGTGGGGAGGAGTGTCGGGAAAGGCCGGACGGGTGGGCGGGGGAGTGGCTACCCTCGGTGATGTGTCCGGTGCGTTCGGGCGGGTCCTCGTGGTGGACGACAGCGAGGTGATCCGCCAACTGATCAGGGTCAACCTGGAGCTGGAAGGGTTCCAGGTGGTGACGGCTGCCGACGGGGCGGAGTGCCTGGAGGTGGTGCGCCGGGTCCGGCCGGACGTGGTGACGCTGGATGTGGTGATGCCCCGGCTGGACGGGCTGCGGACGGCGGCCCGGCTGCGGGCGCTGCCCGAGACGTGCCGGCTGCCGATCGCGATAGTGAGCGCGTGCACGCCGGCGGACTTGGACCGGGGTGCCTCGGTCGGGGTCGACGGGTATCTGGCGAAGCCGTTCGACCCGGCGGATCTGGTGGCGTTGGTCCGCCGGCTGATGGCGCTGAGTGACGGGGAGAACGGCGCCCGCGAGGGCTTCGCGTACGGCTTCGGCGACGCCGCCGCCGGATTTCGCTCACGGCGAACGGGCCGCAACGGCCCCGGCGGGCAGTACAGCTGAGGGCCGGAAGCAGGAGAGCAGCGTCTCAACGGGTAAACCGGGTGCGGCCCCGGCGGCGCTCTCCCCTACGCTTGGCGTCGTGACACCCGCAGAGCTTTCCCAGGCAGTCCAAGCCGCAGTGAGCGCCGCCGTCGAGGCGGGCGAGCTGACCGTCGCCGTGCCCGAGCAGGTGACGGTCGAGCGGCCGAAGAACAGGGACCACGGCGACTACGCGACGAACGTGGCCCTCCAGCTCGCGAAGCCGGCAGGCATGCCGCCGCGAGCCGTGGCCGAGCTGGTGGCGAGCCGCCTGCGAGAGCTGCCCGAGGTCGACGCGGTGGACATCGCGGGCCCGGGCTTCCTGAACATCACCCTGGACGCGGCCACCCTCGGTGCCCAGGCCCGCAAGATCGTCGAGGCCGGCGCCGAGTACGGCCGCAACGAGGCGCTCAAGGGCCTGAAGATCAACCTGGAGTTCGTCAGCGCGAACCCCACCGGCCCGATCCACATCGGCGGCGTCCGCTGGGCCGCCGTCGGCGACTCGCTGGCGCGCGTGCTCAAGGCGAGCGGCGCCGACGTGGCGACCGAGTACTACCTCAACGACGCCGGCGTGCAGATCAGCAAGTTCGCCGCCTCGCTGCAGGCCGCCGCGAACGGCCGCCCGGTGCCCGCGGACGGGTACGTGGGCGAGTACATCGTGGACATCGCCAAGGCGATCACCGAGGCCGTCCCCGGCGTGCTCGAGCTGACCGAGGCCGAGCAGCTGGAGATCTTCCGCACCCAGGGCCTGGCCCTGATGGTCGCCGAGATCCAGCGCTCGATGACCGAGTTCGGCGTGCACTTCGACACCTGGTTCTCCGAGAAGTCGCTGCACGACAGCGGCGCGGTGGAGAAGGCGATCGGCCGCCTGCGCGAGCAGGGCCACGTCTTCGACCAGGACGGCGCGATCTGGCTGCGCACCACCGACTTCGGTGACGACAAGGACCGCGTCCTGATCAAGGCCGACGGCGAGACCACGTACTTCGCCGCCGACGCCGCGTACTACCTGAGCAAGCGCGACCGCGGCTCCGAGGTCTCGGTCTACATGCTCGGCGCCGACCACCACGGCTACGTGAACCGGCTCAAGGCCATCGCCGCCTGCGCGGGCGACGACATGAACCGCAACATCGAGGTGATGATCGGCCAGTTCGTGAAGATGCTTCGCGACGGCGAAGAGGTCCGCATGTCCAAGCGGGCCGGCAACATCATCACGATCGACGACGTCGTCGACTGGATCGGCGTGGACGCGGCCCGGTACACGCTGGCCCGCTCCTCCACGGACTCCACGATCACGCTCGACATCGACGTGCTCACCAGCCAGCGCAACGAGAACCACGTCTACTACGTCCAGTACGCGCACACGCGGATGTGCGGCGTCGCCCGCAAGGCGGCCGAGCTGGGTGTCGACAAGGGCACGGCCGAGGCGTTCAAACCCGAGCTGCTGTCGACGCAGTGGGAGAAGGACATGCTCGGCGAGCTGAGCGAGTTCCCGCGCATCCTGACGAAGGCCGGCCAGCTGCGCGAGCCGCACCACGTGGCCCGCTACCTGGAGGACCTGGCCGGGGTCTACCACCGCCTGTACGACAACTGCATGTTCCTGCCGAAGGGCGACGAGGAGATGACGGACACGCACCGTGCCCGCCTCTGGCTCGTGGAGGCCACGCGTACGGTCCTCGCCAACGGCCTCGCCCTCCTCGGCGTCTCCGCCCCCGAGCGGATGTAAGCCCGCACGACACGCAGTGCGATCAGGGGCGGTGACGGCCGGAACGGCTGTCACCGCCCCTTGTCGTAACCAGCAGAGCCAGCACAGAGAAGAGACCGCAGATGAGCCGCTCCGCTCACCCCGCAGGCCCCCGCCACGGCGACCTGCTGCCCGAGGGCCACTACCTGGCCCCGCCGAGCGATCTGAACGCGCTGGATCCGAAGGTGTGGTCCGCCACGGTGGCGCGCCGCGAGGACGGGGTGGTCACCGTCGGCGGTCTCGACGTCAGGGCGCTGGCCGCCGAGTACGGCACCCCGGCGTACGTGATGGACGAGCAGGACTTCCGGGCCCGGGCGCGGTCCTGGCGGGAGGCGTTCGAGGGAGCCGACGTGTTCTACGCCGGCAAGGCCTTCCTCTCCAAGGCGGTGGTCCGCTGGCTGCGCGAGGAGGGGCTGAACCTCGACGTGTGCAGCGCGGGCGAGCTCGCGGTGGCGCTGGCGGCCGGGATGGAGCCGGAGCGGATCGCGCTGCACGGCAACAACAAGACGCAGGCAGAGCTGGAGCACGCGGTGAAGACCGGGGTCGGCCACATCGTGGTGGACTCCTACCGCGAGATCGAGCTGCTGGGGGAGATCGCCGAGCGGCACGGGGTGCGCCAGCAGGTGCTGGTCCGGGTGACGGTCGGCGTCGAGGCGCACACCCACGAGTTCATCGCGACGGCGCACGAGGACCAGAAGTTCGGGCTGAGCCTCGGCAGCGGCGCGGCGGCGGAGGGGGTCCGCAGGGCCCTGGCGCAGCGCAGCCTGGAGCTGCGCGGCATCCACTCGCACATCGGCTCGCAGATCTTCGACACCGCCGGCTTCGAGGTGGCCGCCCGCCGCCTGGTCGGCCTGCTCGCGCAGATCCGGGACGAGCACGGCGTCGAGCTGCCCGAGCTGGACCTCGGCGGCGGCCTCGGCATCGCGTACACCAGCGAGGACGACCCCAAGCAGCCCGCCGAGATCGCGGCCGCGCTGGCGGAGATCGTCCGCCGGGAGTGCGCGGCGGCGGGTCTGGGCGTCCCCCGCCTCAGCGTCGAGCCCGGCCGGGCGATCGTCGGTCCGACGGCCTTCACACTGTACGAGGTCGGCACCGTCAAGCCGCTGCCTGGCTTGCGCACGTACGTCAGCGTGGACGGCGGGATGTCGGACAACATCCGCACCGCGCTGTACGACGCCGAGTACTCGGTCGCGCTGGTCAGCAGGAGCTCGGACGCCGACCCGATGCTGGTCAGGGTGGTCGGCAAGCACTGCGAGTCGGGCGACATCGTCGTCCGGGACGCCTTCCTGCCCGCCGACCTGGCACCGGGTGACCTGATCGCGGTGCCCGCGACCGGGGCCTACTGCCGCTCGATGGCGAGCAACTACAACCACGCGCTGCGGCCGCCGGTGGTGGCCGTCGGGGCGGACGGGGCACGGGTGATCGTGCGCCGTGAGACGGAGGAGGATCTCCTGCGTCTCGATATCGGATGACGAAATCCTTGTCTCAGATCGTGGAACGTCCGTAGATCTCCGCGAAAACTCCCGGAGACTGGGACGGACCGAATCTCTGTGGGGCCCCTTGAAGAGCCCCACCGGAAACCGAAGATTGCAGAGCGGAGTCGGATGATGCGTACGCGCCCGCTGAAGGTGGCGTTGCTGGGCTGTGGTGTGGTGGGCTCCGAGGTCGCGCGCATCATGACGACGGACGCCGCCGACCTCGCCGCCCGGGTCGGGGCGCCGGTCGAGCTGGCCGGGATCGCCGTCCGGCGGGCCGGCCGGGCCCGCCCCGGCGTGCCCGAGCACCTGATCACCACCGATGCGCAGGCCCTGGTCAGCCGCGAGGACATCGATGTGGTGATCGAGGTGGTGGGCGGCATCGAGCCGTCCAAACAGCTCATCCTCACCGCCTTCAAGCACGGTGCCTCGGTGGTCAGCGCCAACAAGGCGCTGCTCGCCAAGGACGGCGCCGAGCTGCACGAGGCGGCCGCCGAGGCCGGGGTGGACCTCTACTACGAGGCCGCCGTCGCCGGGGCGATCCCGCTGATCCGCCCGCTGCGCGAGTCGCTCGCGGGCGACAAGGTCAACCGGGTGCTCGGCATCGTCAACGGCACCACCAACTTCATCCTCGACAAGATGGACACCACCGGCGCGGGTTACTCCGAGGCGCTGGAGGAAGCCACCGCGCTCGGCTACGCCGAGGCCGACCCGACGGCCGACGTCGAGGGCTTCGACGCCGCCGCCAAGGCCGCGATCCTGGCCGGCATCGCCTTCCACACCAAGGTCACCGCCGCGGACGTCTACCGCGAGGGCCTGACCGAGGTCACCGCCGCCGACATCGCTTCGGCGAAGGAGATGGGCTGCGTGGTGAAGCTGCTCGCGATCTGCGAGCGCGCGGCGGACGGCGAGTCGGTCACCGCCCGGGTGCACCCGGCGATGATCCCGCTTAGCCACCCGCTGGCCTCCGTCCGCGAGGCGTACAACGCGGTGTTCGTCGAGGCCGAGGCGGCCGGCCGGCTGATGTTCTACGGCCCGGGCGCCGGTGGCGCGCCGACGGCCTCCGCGGTGCTCGGCGACCTGGTCGCGGTCTGCCGCAACAAGGTGAACGGCACCACCGGCCCGGGCGCCTCGGACTACACCCGGCTGCCAGCCAAGCCGATGGACCAGGTGGTGACCAGGTACCACGTCAGCCTGGACGTGGACGACCGCGCGGGTGTTCTCGCCCAGGTGGCGTCCACCTTCGCCGAGCACGGCGTCTCGATCGACACCGTGCGCCAGCAGGGCCGCGACGGCGACGCCTCGCTCGTCGTGGTCACCCACCGCGCCACCGACGCCGCCCTGTCGGCGACCGTGGACAAGCTCCGCGCGCTGGACAGTGTGCGGGGCGTGGCCAGCATCATGCGGGTTGAAGGGGAGTAGGAAGCAGCCATGAACGCCGTGATCGACAGAGCCGCTCACACCCACCAGTGGCGAGGCCTCATCGAGGAGTACCGCGACCGCCTGCCGGTCAGCGCGACGACCCCGGTGGTCACCCTGCTGGAGGGCGGCACGCCCCTGGTGCCCGCGCAGGTGCTCTCCGAGCGCACCGGCTGCGAGGTCTACCTCAAGGTCGAGGGCGCCAACCCCACCGGGTCCTTCAAGGACCGCGGCATGACGATGGCCATCTCCAAGGCGAAGGAGGACGGCGCCCAGGCCGTCATCTGCGCCTCCACCGGCAACACCTCCGCCTCGGCCGCCGCGTACGCGGTGCGCGCCGGGATGGTCTCGGCCGTGCTGGTGCCGCAGGGCAAGATCGCCCTCGGCAAGATGGGCCAGGCGCTGGTGCACGGCGCCAAGATCCTCCAGGTGGACGGGAACTTCGACGACTGCCTCACCCTGGCGCGTGAGCTGTCCGAGAAGTACCCCGTCGCGCTGGTCAACTCGGTCAACCCGGTGCGTATCGAAGGGCAGAAGACGGCTGCCTTCGAGATCGTCGACATGCTCGGCGACGCTCCCGACATCCACGTCCTCCCGGTCGGCAACGCGGGCAACATCACCGCCTACTGGAAGGGCTACCGCGAGTACGCGGCGGACGGCCTGGCCACCCGCACCCCGCGGATGTTCGGCTACCAGGCGAGCGGGTCCGCCCCGATCGTGGACGGCGCCCCGGTGCTCAAGCCGCAGACCATCGCCACCGCGATCCGGATCGGCAACCCGGCCTCCTGGGACTTCGCGCTCGCCGCGCGGGACGAATCGGGCGGTCTCATCGACAAGGTGACGGACCGTCAGATTCTGTCCGCCTACCGGCTGTTGGCCGCACAGGAGGGCGTCTTCGTGGAGCCCGCCTCGGCCGCCGGCGTGGCCGGCCTGCTGCAGGCCGCCGAGCAGGGCCTGATCGACCCGGGCCAGCGGATCGTCTGCACCGTGACCGGCAACGGCCTCAAGGACCCGGACTGGGCGGTGGCCGGCGCCCCGCAGCCGCAGATCGTACCGATCGACGCCGAGGCCGCCGCGCAGCGCCTCGGGCTGCTCGGCTGACCGGTCTGACAGTACGTCAACGCAGGGGCCGACTCTTTCGGGTCGGCCCCTGCGGGTTTGGCCGGCCGCGTCTGGTTTGAAGCGTCGGGTTGACGTCAATGCATTGCACAAGCCCCGGTGAGACGGGGGTGGCCAAAGATTTCGCACACTTTCCGGCCAGAAAGGGCAACACGGCCGATCGAAGAGCGGCGGGGTGTACCGCTCTTGAACCTGTCTTCGATAGTCTGGCCCCCAGCGGGCCGCGCCATGGCCGTGTCAGCCCGCTCCGCCGGGGCGCCGTCGCGTACCCCGCCCCCACGTACCACCGCGGGTCCGTCAGTTCGGGCCGCACCGCTACTCCTCAGGAGAGTCCCACCACATGGCTGGTCCTGCGTTCCGTGCCGCCGCCGTCCGGGTCCGGGTCCCCGCGACCAGTGCCAACCTCGGGCCCGGCTTCGACGCCTTCGGACTCGCCCTCGGCCTCTACGACGACGTGGTGGTCCGCGTCGCCGACTCCGGACTCTCGGTGGACATCGCAGGTCAGGGCGCCGACAGCCTCCCGCGTGACGAGCGCCACCTGCTGGTCCGCTCGATGCGAGCCGCCTTCGACCGGCTCGGCGGGCAGCCGCGCGGCCTCGAAGTGGTCTGTGCCAACCGGATACCGCACGGGCGCGGCCTCGGCTCGTCCTCGGCCGCGATCTGCGCCGGCATCGTCGCCGCCCGCGCGGTGACCATCGGGGGCGCCTCCGCCCTCGACGACGACGCGCTGCTGGTCCTCGCCAACGAGCTGGAGGGCCATCCTGACAACGTCGCGGCGTGTCTGCGCGGCGGTTTCACCATCGCCTGGACGGAGGAGGACACCGCCCGGGCCGTCACGCTGGAGCCCTCGGAGCGGGTCGTCCCGGTGGTCTTCATCCCGGCCGACGAAGTGCTGACCGAGGCCGCCCGCGGCCTGCTGCCCAAGACCGTGCCGCTGGCCGACGCCGCGGCCAACGCGGGCCGCTCGGCGCTGCTGGTCGAGGCGCTCACCAAGCGCCCTGACCTGCTGCTTCCGGCCACCGAGGACCGGCTGCACCAGGACTACCGCGCCACCGCGATGCCCGACAGCGCGGCCCTGGTGGCCGCCCTGCGCGCCGAGGGCGTGCCCGCCGTCATCTCCGGCGCGGGGCCGACGGTGCTGGCGCTCTCGGACGAGGAGAACGCCGAGAAGCTCCTCCACTTCGCGGGGCCGAACTTCGCCGCGCACCGACTGCCGCTGGACCGCACGGGTGCGGCGGTGCTTCCGCTCGACGCGTAACACCAGGTGTGAGCTGCTCGGCAGGGGGGAACTCAGCCGGGCAGCGCACCCGGGGAACAGATGATTGACAGGAACAGGGCTGGGGAATGTGTCAGGGGGTCGGTAGTGTTAACCTCATTGCTGCACCAGATGCCCTCCGGGGCTCGGTGCCGCGCGTCCCGATCCCGGCATCCTCTCCGAGCGGCCAGCCCGCCCAGCGAGGTATGCGGAAGTACGGGGCGACGATTCTCCGGGAGCCCTCCACAGCGCGTACGCAGCCTGCCTGCGCGATTGCGGCCGCATCCCGAAGCCGTGACGGCACCTGACTCCCACCCTCGGCCTCCTACCTGAGGCCCGCCCGGTCGGAGCACGTACCGACACGCGACGGGGGCCCGGGTTCGCACGTGCCTCGCAGTGCACCGCACATCCCAGCAGCTTCCCTCCGAGTGGTTACGCCATCCGGGGGGCCACCGCCTCGGACCGACGCAGACGAGCGTTGGTCAGGACAGCACAACCGGTCGCCGAGCCAGACAGGGCCGACGTCCGCTCCAGGGAAGGACCCTTAGTGAGCGACACCACCGATCTGATGGGCGCGCGCCCGGACGCCGAAGCGTCGGACGCAGCCGCCGCTCCCGCGGCTCCGGCGCGTCGCCGCCGCACCGCTGCCGCGGGCCTGGACGGCCTCGTCCTGGCCGAGCTGCAGAAGCTCGCCTCGACCCTCGGTATCAGCGGTACCGGACGGCTGCGCAAGAGCCAGCTGATCGACGCCATCAAGGAGAAGAGCGGCGGGGACCCGCTGCTCGCCGGCGCCGCCGCCGAGCCGAAGGCCGCCCCCGCCAAGCGGGCCGCCAAGGCCGCTGCCCCGGCCGCCGCCGAGGCTGCTCCGGCCGCCGAGACCGAGCGGCCCGCCCGCCGCTCGCGCGCCGCCGTGGCCGCCGAGCCGCAGGCGCAGATCGAGATCCCGGTGCAGGCCGCGGCCGAGGCCGCCCCGGCCCAGGCCGGGCGCGCCCGCCGCCGCGCCACCTCGGCGGGCGGCAGCCCGACCGCCGAGGCCGCCGCCACCGCGGTCGCCGAGCCGAAGGCCGAGCCGAAGGCGGAGGCCGCCCCGGCCAAGGCCGAGGCGCAGGCCTCGACCCGCACCTTCGAGGGCGACGCCCGCACCGAGACCCGTCGCGACCGCCGTGACCGCCGGGACCGCCGCGAGCAGAGCGTCGACACCGCCGAGGGCCAGCCGCAGGCCGGTGGCCAGGACGGCGAGGCGCGCGAGTCGCGTCGCGACCGCCGCAACCGCCGTGACCGCGCCGACCGTCAGCAGCAGGGCGGCCAGCAGGCCCCCGCGCAGGACGCCGGCCAGCAGCAGAGCCGCCAGCCCGCGCAGCAGGTGCAGCAGGGCGGCTTCGAGGACGACGAGTACGGCGACGGCCGCCGTGGCCGCCGTGGCCGCTACCGCGACCGCCGGGGCCGTGGCACCCGGGGCGAGCGCTTCGACGGCGGCCCCGCCGAGGTGCAGGTCAACGACGACGACGTCCTGATTCCCGTCGCGGGCATCCTGGACATCCTCGACAACTACGCCTTCGTCCGGACCTCGGGCTACCTGCCCGGCTCCAACGACGTCTACGTCTCGCTGGCCCAGGTCCGCAAGAACGGCCTGCGCAAGGGTGACGCCATCACCGGCGCCGTCCGCCAGCCGAAGGACGGCGAGCGTCGCGAGAAGTTCAACGCGATGGTCAGACTGGACTCCGTCAACGGCATGGACCCGGAGAGCGGCCGCGGCCGTCCCGAGTTCGGCAAGCTCACCCCCCTCTACCCGCAGGAGCGCCTGCGGCTGGAGACGGACCCGGGCATCCTGACCACCCGCATCATCGACCTGGTGTCGCCGATCGGTAAGGGTCAGCGCGGTCTGATCGTCGCCCCGCCGAAGACCGGCAAGACGATGATCATGCAGGCGATCGCCAACGCGATCACCCACAACAACCCCGAGTGCCACCTGATGGTCGTCCTGGTCGACGAGCGTCCGGAAGAGGTCACCGACATGCAGCGGTCGGTGAAGGGCGAGGTCATCTCCTCGACCTTCGACCGCCCGGCCGAGGACCACACCGTCGTCGCCGAGCTGGCCATCGAGCGCGCCAAGCGCCTGGTGGAGCTGGGCCATGACGTGGTGATCCTGCTCGACTCGATCACCCGTCTGGGCCGCGCCTACAACCTGGCCGCGCCCGCCTCCGGCCGCATCCTGTCCGGTGGTGTCGACTCGACCGCGCTCTACCCGCCGAAGAAGTTCTTCGGCGCCGCGCGCAACATCGAGAACGGCGGCTCGCTGACCATCCTCGCCACCGCCCTGGTGGAGACCGGCTCCCGCGCCGACGAGGTCGTCTTCGAGGAGTTCAAGGGCACCGGCAACATGGAGCTGCGCCTGGACCGCAAGCTCTCGGACAAGCGCATCTTCCCGGCCGTCGACGTGGACGCCTCCTCGACCCGTAAGGACGAGATCCTGCTCGGCAGCGAGGAGTTGGCCATCACCTGGAAGCTCCGCCGGGTGCTGCACGCGCTCGACGCGCAGCAGGCGATGGAGCTCCTGCTCGACAAGCTCAAGCAGACCAAGAGCAACGCCGAGTTCCTGATGCAGATCGCGAAGAGCACCCCGGGTTCGGGCGACTGACAGGTCGTCGGTAACAGTTTCCGGTGAGACCCCGGGCCGCATGACGCGGCCCGGGGTCTCATGCTGTTACAAGGCGGTGTTAAGAACCGGACTTATGGGTATCTGGTTCGCTTATCCTCGAAATGACGGTCATACCGACCACTACGAGCAGGCGTGAGGCACGTCGCAGACCGCTAGGGACGACGAGGACATGACCGACAACCTGAGCAGCCCCGACGAGACCCCGCCCGGTCGCCGGGCCCGGGGCCACCGGAAGGAGCGCACCCGCCGCAGCAAGGTGCTGCGCGCGGCCGCGTTCACCCTGGCCGGTCTGCTGGTGGTCGGCGCCGGAGCCGGCGGCTACGCGTACTGGAAGCTCAACGGGAACATCAAGAGCGTCGACATCAACGCGCAGCTGGGCACCGCCCGGCCGCCGGCCTCGACCGGGGGCGCGTTCAACGTGCTGGTGCTCGGCTCCGACTCCCGGGACGGCAGCAACGGCAGCCTGGCCGGTGGCGACACCGGCGGCACCGCCCGCTCGGACACCGCGATGGTGGTGCACGTCAACCAGGCGCACGACCACGCGACCGTGGTGAGCATCCCCCGCGACACCCTGGTGGCCCGGCCGGCCTGCACCGACAGCAAGGGCGTCGCGGTGCCCGCCGCCCGTAGCGCGATGTTCAACAGCGCCTTCGAGGTCGGCGGCCCGGCCTGCGCGGTGAAGACCACCGAGGCGCTCACCGGGCTGCGGATGGACCACTTCGTCCAGATCGACTTCGCCGGCTTCGCCGGGCTGATCGACTCGATCGGCGGGGTGGACGTCACCACCACGGTGAACATCCACGACAAGGACAGCGGACTCGACCTCAGCGCCGGGCAGCACCACCTGGGCGGCGACCAGGCGCTCGCCTTCGTCCGCACCCGCCACGGCGTCGGCGACGGCAGCGACCTGGGCCGGATCGAGCTGCAGAAGCAAATGGTCAAGTCGATGATGGCGCAGGTCAAGGGCATCGGGCTGGTCTCCAACCCGGCCAAGCTCTTCTCCGTCGCCGACAAGCTCACCAAGAGCATGACCACGGACTCCGACATCGGCTCGGTCACCTCGCTGATGGGCCTGGCCAACACCCTCAAGGGGATCGGCCCGGACGACATGACGATGGTCACCCTCCCGGTGGTCACCGCGCCGAGCGACCCGAACCGCGTGGTGGAGAAGAAGCCGGACGCCGCACAGGTCTGGGCGGCCCTGGGCAGCGACCAGGCGGTGCCGCAGGCGATCGTCAGCAGTCAGCCCGCCAACCCGGCCGACTCCGTCCCCTCGCCCGGCGCCAAGGCCGCCCGCTAGCCCCCGCTGATACCCACCGGCGGCCCCAGGAATACCTGGGGCCGCCACCCGGTTTGGGAAGAAGCGGCCAGTCCTGGCAGACTGGTCCGTCGGTCCCGGTTCACGTGCAGCCTCCGGCTGCCGACCCGGTGCCCTCCCGAATCACTAGGAGATCCCCTTGAAGCCCGACGTTCACCCCCAGTACGTGGTCACCAACGTGACCTGCACCTGCGGCGCCGAGTTCACCACCCGCTCGACCGAGACCAGTGGCGTCATCCGCGCCGAGGTCTGCTCGCAGTGCCACCCGTTCTACACCGGCAAGCAGAAGATCCTCGACACCGGTGGCCGCGTCGCCCGCTTCGAGGCCCGCTTCGGCAAGGCCCACAGCGGCAAGCAGGCCTAACGCCCGTACGGCGCCGGTCTCTGGCGTCCCCGCACTCTGCTGCGGGGGCGTCCGGGCCGGCGCCGTTCGCGTCCCGCCCTTTTCGCACGTCCCCGTCGAGATCTCACCGGAAGTAGGCCCAGTCATGTTCGAGGCAGTCGCAGAGCTCCTCGTCGAGCACGCCGCCCTCGAGGAGAGGCTGGCCGACCCGTCGGTGCACGCGGACCAGAACAACGCGCGCAAGCTCGCCAAGCGCTACGCCGAGCTGACCCCGATCACCGCCACCTACCGCCTCTGGAAGCAGGCCGTCGAGGACATCGAGACGGCCAAGGAGCTCGCGGCGGAGGACCCGGACTTCATCGCCGAGGTGAAGGCCTCCGAGGCCCGCCGGGACGAGCTGACCGAGGAGCTGCGCCTGCTGCTCGTGCCGCGTGACCCCAACGACGACAAGGACGTCATCCTCGAGGTCAAGGCGGGCGAGGGCGGCGAGGAGTCCGCGCTGTTCGCCGGCGACCTGCTGCGGATGTACCTGCGCTACGCCGAGCGGGTGGGCTGGAAGACCGAGATCATCGACGCCAACGAGTCGGACCTCGGCGGCTACAAGGACGTCTCGGTGGCCGTGAAGACCAAGGGGAACCCGGAGCCCGGCCAGGGCGTCTGGGCGCGTCTGAAGTACGAGGGCGGCGTGCACCGTGTGCAGCGCGTGCCCGCCACCGAGTCGCAGGGCCGCATCCATACCTCGGCCGCCGGTGTGCTGGTCACGCCCGAGGCGGAGGAGGTCGAGGTCGAGATCCTCGCCAATGACCTGCGGATCGACGTCTACCGCTCCTCCGGCCCCGGCGGGCAGTCCGTCAACACCACCGACTCGGCCGTCCGGATCACCCACCTGCCGACCGGTATCGTGGCGTCCTGCCAGAACGAGAAGAGCCAGCTGCAGAACAAGGAGCAGGCCATGCGTATCCTGCGTTCGCGGCTGCTCGCCGCCGCGCAGGAGGCCGCCGAGCAGGAGGCGTCGGACGCCCGGCGCAGCCAGGTCCGTACGGTCGACCGCTCGGAGCGGATCCGCACGTACAACTTCCCGGAGAACCGGATCTCGGATCACCGGACGGGCTTCAAGTCGTACAACCTTGACCAGGTGCTGGACGGCGAGCTGAACGCGCTGATCCAGTCCTGTGTGGACGCCGACGCCGCGGCCAAGCTGGCCGCGGCGCAGGAGAACTGACCCGAGCGACAAGGGGATTGTCGGATGAACCTGCTGCTCGCCGAGGTGGCCCAGGCCACCCAGCGGTTGGCCGCGGCCGGCGTGCCGTCGCCGCGCTTCGACGCGGAGGAGCTCGCCGCACACATCCACAACGTCAAGCGCAGCCAGTTGCACACCGTGAAGGACGCCGACTTCGACGCCCGGTACTGGGAGGCGATCTCGCGCCGTGAGGCGCGCGAGCCGCTTCAGCACATCACCGGGCGGGCGTTCTTCCGGTACCTGGAGCTGGAGGTCGGCCCCGGGGTGTTCGTGCCCCGGCCGGAGACCGAGTCCGTCGTCGAGTGGGCCATAGACGCCGTCCGGGACATGGACGTGGCCGAGCCGCTCGTCGTCGACCTGTGCACCGGCTCCGGCGCGATCGCGCTGGCGCTCGCCCAGGAGCTGCCCCGCTCCACCGTGCACGCCTTCGAGCTGGACGAGGGCGCGATGCGCTACACCCGGCGCAACATCGCCAACAGCTCGGACCGGGCCCGGATCACCCTGCACGCGGGGGACGCCACCCGGGCCTTCGCGGACGACCGCTCCTGGGACGGCCGCTTCGATCTGGTGATCTCCAACCCGCCGTACATCCCGCTCACCGAGTGGGAGTACGTCGCGCCCGAGGCGCGGGACCACGACCCGCAGATGTCGCTGTTCTCCGGTGAGGACGGGCTCGACACCATCCGCGGCATCGAGCGGGTGGCGGCGCGGCTGCTGCGGCCCGGCGGCGCGGTGGTCATCGAGCACGCCGACACCCAGGGCGGCCAGGTGCCGTGGATCTTCAACGAGGAGGGCGGCTGGACGGACGCGGCCGACCACCGCGACCTGAACAACCGGCCCAGGTTCACCACTGCGCGCAAGGCGTCGTTGTGACCACTGCTGTGATCTTCATGTGCCATCTCGGAAGGGGACCGTACCGATGAGCCGCCGATACGACTGTGCAGACGCCGGAGAGCGCGCGACCGGGCTGCGCGAGGCCGCCTCGGCGATCCGCCGGGGCGAGCAGGTGGTGATCCCCACCGACACGCTGTACGGCATCGGCGCGGACGCCTTCAACGCGGAGGCGGTGGCCGGGCTGCTGGCCGCCAAGGGCCGGGGCCGGAACATGCCCTCGCCGGTGCTGGTCGGCTCGCCGACCACGCTGCACGGGCTGGTCACCGACTTCTCCGAGCAGGCCTGGGAGCTGGTCGACGCCTTCTGGCCCGGCGGGCTGACCCTGGTCGCCAAGCACCAGCCCTCGCTGCGCTGGGACCTGGGCGAGACCAGGGGCACCGTCGCCGTCCGGATGCCGCTGCACCCGGTCGCGCTGGAGCTGCTGAACACCACCGGCCCGCTGGCCGTCTCGAGCGCCAACAAGACCGGCGGTCCTTCGCCGGCCACCTGCGACGACGCCTTCGAGCAGCTGGGCGAGGCGGTCTCGATCTACCTGGACGGGGGCGTCGCCAACTTCTCGCAGGCCTCCTCCATCGTCGACGTCACCGGCAAGGTCCCGGTCCTGCTGCGGGCCGGCGCGGTCAGCGTCGAGCAGCTGAGGGAGGTCGTCCCGGACCTGGAGGCCGGCAGTTGACTGCGGCCTCGCTGCACGGGGTGGGCTCCGGCCCGCTCCCCGGCATACCCGGGTACATCGCCGTCTCGCCCCGGCCGGTGGACACCTTCCGGATCCTCTTCGTCTGCACCGGCAACGTCTGCCGCTCGCCGATCGCCGAGCGGCTGACCAGGCATGAGCTGCGGGGCCGCCTCGACGCGGCCGCGGCCGGGCGGATCCTGGTGGAGAGCGCCGGCACCTGGGGCCATGAGGGCGCGCCGATGGAGGCGCACGCCGCGACCGTGCTCGGCGAGTACGGCGTGGACAGCGGGGGCTTCGTCGGGCGGGAGCTGCTCGACGAGCACGTGGTGGGTGCCGATCTGGTGCTCACGGCCACCCTGGACCACCGGGCGCAGGTCATCTCGATGGGGCACGCGGCGGGGCTGCGGACCTTCACGCTGAAGGAGTTCACCCGGCTGGTGCGGCGGATCGATCCCTCGACGCTGCCGGACGTCCGGGGCGGTGTGCAGGTGACCGAGCGGGCGCGGGCGCTGGTCCGGGCCGCCGCCGCCCTGCGGGGGTGGCTGCTCGCCTCCTCGCCGGAGCTGGACGAGGTGGACGATCCGTACGGGGCGCCGATCGGGATGTTCCGCAACTGCGGCGAGGAGATATTCGACGCGCTCGACCCCGTGGTGACGGCCCTGACCGGGGTGGGGCGCTGACCACCGGGGGAGCGGGAAGCTGTCCCGGGTAGGGCTCTGCGGGGTGGGTGGCCGGGCGCGCAGTTCCCCGCGCCCCTGATGGCTGCCCTCTCGGCCCAGCTGACGGGCCGGAGGCTGGGCACGGACCTACGCTGGAGGGGATCCTGCCCCGTCGCTGCCCGGGAGTGCCGCCATGGTCGTCGCCGAATCTGCCGTCGGGTGGGAGGCTCCGCCGGCCCTGATGAGTGCTGATCCGCAGGTGGCCGACCTGTTGGCCGCGGAGGCCGGGCGGCGGGCCGGGAGCCTGCAGCTGCTGGCGGGGGAGAACCTGACCAGCCCGGCCGTGCTGGCGGCCCTGGCGGGGCCGCTGGTGGACAAGTACGCCGAGGGGTACCCGGGGCGCCGGCACCACACCGGGTGCGCGCTGGCGGACGCCGCCGAGCTGCTGGCGGTGGAGCGGGCCCGCGGCCTCTTCGGCGCCGAGCACGCCAATGTGCAGCCCCGGTCGGGGACTTCGGCCATGCTGGCGGCCTACGCGGCGCTGCTGCGACCAGGTGACGTGGTGCTCGCGATGTCACTGGAGCACGGCGGTCACCTCAGCTGCGGCTCGCGGGCCAACTTCTCCGGGCGCTGGTTCGACTTCGTCGGCTACGGGGTGGGGGAGCAGAGCGGGCTGGTCGACCTGGACCAGGTGCGGGAGCTGGCGAAGGCGCACCGGCCGAAGGCGATCATCGCGGGCGGCATCTCCTACCCGCGCGAGCTGGACTGGGCGGGCTTCCGGGAGATCGCCGACGAGGTGGACGCCTATCTGATCGCCTCCGCCGCCCAGATCACCGGTCTGGTGGCGGCCGGGGCCACGGCCTCCCCGGTGCCGTACGCGGACGTCACGGTGGCGGCCACCCACAAGCTGCTGCGCGGGCCGCGGGGCGGGCTGCTGCTGACCACCGGGGAGTTGGCGGACCGGATCGACCGGGCGGTGTTCCCGTTCTCGCAGGGCGGGGCGGCGATGAACGAAGTGGCGGGCAAGGCCGTCGCGCTCGCGGAGGCCGCTACGCCGGAGTTCGGCGCGTACGTGCGGCGTGCGGTGGACGGTGCGCGCTCCCTGTCGGCCGCGCTGGCGGCGGCCGGGGCCCGGCCGCTCACCGGTGGGACGGACACCCACCTGGTCACCGCCGACCTCGGACCGCTCGGCGTGAGCGGGGTGGAGGCGGAGCGGCGCTGCGCGGCGGCCGGGCTGATGCTGGGCAAGTGTGCGATTCCGTACGACCCGGCGCCGGCCGCGGAGGCCTCCGGCATCCGGCTGGGCACTGGGGCGGTGGCGGCGCAGGGGATGACGGCGGAGGGCTTCGCGGAGCTGGGGGAGCTGCTGGTCGCTGCGCTGGGCGGGGCGGAGGTGCGAGGGCGGGTGCAGGAGGTCGCCCGGGCACTGGCAACTGGCTGAGGCGGCGGGACCTTACTGTCCGGTTCTTCCGGATTCGCGCAGTTCCCTGCGCCCCTGGTGGCGAACCACGTGCGCGCGCCCGGCGTCCAACTGAATAAGGTGTGCTCCGTGGCGACGCACCTCGAATCCCGGGCAATCACGGGAGTACCCTCCGTACTCAGCCGTCGGACCGTCGCGAAGGAGGCCGGCCGTGCGTGAATACCTGCTGGTGCTGTTCACGACGGCGGCGGTGACGTACCTGCTGACCGGGCCGGTGCGGAAGTTCGCGATCGCGGCCGGCGCGATGCCGCCGGTGCGGGCGCGTGACGTGCACCGCGAGCCGACGCCGCGCCTCGGCGGGATCGCGATGTTCGGCGGGCTCTGCGCCGGGCTGCTGGTCGCCTCGCAACTGGACCATCTCGGACGGATGTTCGTGCAGAGCGCGGACGTCAAGGCGCTGCTGTCCGGCGCGGGCATCATGTGGGTGCTCGGCGTGCTGGACGACAAGTGGGGCGTGGACGCCCTGGTGAAGCTCGGCGGGCAGATGATCGCCGCCGGTGTGATGGTCTGGCAGGGCGTCACGGTCATCTCGATCCCGGTGCCCGGCTTCGAGACGGTGACCGTCACCCCGACCCAGGGGATGATCATTTCGGTAACACTGGTCGTCGTCATGGTGAACGCCGTGAACTTCATCGACGGCCTGGACGGCCTGGCGGCCGGCATGGTCTGCATCGCCGCGATGGCGTTCTTCCTCTACTCGTACCGGCTCTGGTACGGCTACGGCATCGCCGACGCCGCCCCCGCCGTGCTCTTCAGCGCGCTGCTGATCGGCATGTGCCTGGGCTTCCTGCCGCACAACCTGCACCCGGCCCGGATCTTCATGGGCGACTCCGGCTCGATGATGCTCGGCCTGATGCTCGCCGTCTCGGCGATCTCGATCACCGGCCGCGTCGACCCGGACCTGATCACCGCGCAGACCGGCGGCTCGCAGACCGCCGCGATCCACGTGCTGGTGCCGATCTACATCCCGCTGCTGCTGCCGCTGACCGTCATCGCGCTGCCGCTGGCCGACCTGCTGCTCGCCGTGGTGCGCCGCACCTGGGCCGGCAAGTCGCCGTTCGCCGCCGACAAGCAGCACCTGCACCACCGCCTGCTCGAGGTCGGCCACTCGCACAGCCGGGCCGTGCTGATCATGTACTTCTGGGCGGCGCTGATCGCCTTCGGCACCGTGGCCGTCTCGATCACCAACACCGCCCGGGCCGTGGTGCTGGCCTTCGTCGGGCTCTGCCTGGTCGGCATCGTGGTGCTGCTGATGCCGCGCTTCCGCCCGCACGCGCCGCGCGCGGTGCAGGCCTTCGTGCCGCCGCGCTACCGCAAGCCGGCCGAGCCCGTGCAGGAGCAGGCGCCGGCCATGGCGGAGCTCTCCGCGGAGGACAAGGAACTGCTCGGACGGCTCGGCACCGGGGCCCACGCGGTGGGCAGCCACCGTGCGGAGCACGGGAGCTGACGGGCCGTCAATCCGACACGCCGAGGGGGCGGCACGGTTCGCCCCCCGGTGTGACAGGTACCACACCATCATGGTAAAGCTCTAATCAAATAGTTTGTGATACCGTTCACGAGTACCGAGAATGCGCCGAAAGACCTAACAGGTAGCGGACTTACGTCCCCGGCGCCTCCGAGTGCCGCCGCCCCCCTGTACGCCGACATGCCGCCGGAGTTGCCGACATGCCGTCCCACGACGCCCGGATCCCCCTCCGCGGCGCCGCAATCCCCACTGCGGCCGCCGGAGTCGCCGCCATTGCCGTTTCTGGTGCAGTGGTGGGAGCCAAGGGCTCGATCGGTGCGGCAGCCGCGCTCCTGGTGGTGCTCGCCTTCTTCGCGTCCGGCCAGGTCGCTCTCGACCGGCTGACCAGGAACAACCAGCAGATGATGATGCCCGCGGCGCTGCTCGTCTACACGACGCAGATCCTGCTGATCGGCATCGTGCTGGCGGTCTTCAAACACACCAGCCTGTTCGACACCAAGACCTTCGGCTTCACGGTCCTCGGCTGCGCCCTGATCTGGACAGGCTTCCAGGTCCGCGCCGGTCTGAAGGCGAAGATCTACTACGTCCAGCCCGGTCCGGAGCCTGAACAGAAGCGGAAGTCCGGTCGTCAACCGTGACGCCTGGCTGCTGTCCCCCGCCCGAGGGGGTCGGTGTTTATGCCGCACTGACGGGCTGCTATCGTCCGTCGCAACAACGAAGTACGGGAAGAGGCCTGGTCCCTCCGCCAGCCGGACGGATCGCCCCCCGAGTTCGTGAAGTCTTCGAAGATCCCGCAGCCTTCTGTCAGGCCGCGCCGGGTCAGCGAGAATCCCAACAAGTCCCAGTGCCGTTCCGTGGCCCCAGGCCGCGCCGACACACCGAGGTTGCCGTAACCATGCGTCATGACGAAGGAGTCTGTGGTGGGTGCTGACGTAACTACGCAGCTTGCCGAGGCCGGGTGCCACCTGAACTCCGGCTGCGGCTTCCCCGCCCCCGGCCTGAACGAGTTCGACTTCAAGCCGATCTTCACGGTCGGCGGTGTCGACTTCAACAAGCCGATGCTGCTGTCGATCATCTGCGCGCTTCTCGTCGTCGGCTTCTTCTGGGCCGCCTTCGCCAAGCCGAAGCTGCTCCCGGGCAAGCTCCAGCTGGTCGGCGAGATCGGGTACGACTTCGTCAAGCGGAGCATCGTGCTCGAGACGATCGGCAAGAAGGGCGAGAAGTACGTCCCGATGCTGGTCTCGATGTTCTTCTTCGTGTGGATCATGAACATCATGTCCATCATCCCGTTCGCCCAGTTCCCGGTGATGTCGAAGATCGCATTCCCGGCCGGACTCGCGGCGATCGTGTGGATCACGTACATGACGCTGACCTTCAAGAAGCACGGCTTCGTCGGCGGTCTGAAGAACCTCTGCTGGCCGTCGGGCATCCCCGGCTGGGTCATGTTCATCCTGGTGCCGATCGAGTTCTTCTCGAACATCTTCGTGCGTCCGTTCACGCTCGCGGTCCGAGCCTTCGCGAACATGTTCGCCGGCCACCTGCTGATCGTGGTCTTCTCGGTCGCCTCCTGGTACCTGCTCAGCCCGAGCATCGGCGCCGCCTACGGTTCGGTCTCCTTCGTGGTGGCCGCCGGTCTGACCGCGTTCGAGCTGCTGGTGCAGTTCCTGCAGGCGTACATCTTCGTGATGCTCGCCAGCAGCTACATCGCCGGTGCCCTCGAAGAGGCGCACTGAGCCCCTGCAGCCTCACCGCTGCACCCCTTCAGTCTCCGGTGGCCAACACCCACCGGTTCTCCACCCCGTAAAGGATTAGCTGAGATGTCCGCTCTCGCTGAGGTCACCGGTTCCGTCGCGTCCATCGGCTACGGCCTTGCTGCGATCGGCCCCGGCATCGGTGTCGGTCTGATCTTCGGCAACGGTGTGCAGGCGATGGCCCGTCAGCCCGAGGCTGCCGGCCTGATCCGCTCCAACATGTTCATCGGCTTCGCGCTGACCGAGGCGCTCGCGCTCATCGGCATCGTCATGCCGTTTGTCTACGGCCAGTAAGTCCGGCGCACACCGGTAGCCCTTTTCGACGAAAGGTTCAGATATGAACCCCCATTTCGCCCTTGCGGCTGAGGAGAAGATGAACCCTCTTCTCCCCGCATGGCCCGAGGTGTGCATCGGCCTGCTCTGCTTCTTCATCGTCTTCGGCATCCTCGGCAAGAAGCTCCTGCCCAGCATCGAAAAGGTGCTGGCGGACCGCCGGGACGCGATCGAAGGCGGCATGGAGCGTGCGGAGACCGCTCAGGCCGAGGCTCAGGCCCTGCTCGAGCAGTACCGTGCCGAGCTCGCCGAGGCGCGTCACGAGGCCGCTCGGATCACCGAGCACGCTCGTGAGCAGGGCGCTGCCCTGATCGGCGAGATGCGCGAGGAGGGCCAGCGTCAGCGCGAGGCCATCATCGCCGCCGGTCACGCTCAGATCGAGGCCGACAAGAAGCAGGCGACTGCCGCCCTGCGCCAGGATGTGGGCTCGCTGGCTTCGCAGCTGGCCTCCCGCATCGTTGGTGAGTCCCTGGAGGACTCCGCCCGGCAGAGCGGCGTGATCGACCGCTTCCTGGCTGACCTGGAGGCCAAGGCTTCCGTGGCCCAGGGCGCGTCCAAGTGATCGGCGCCAGCCGCGAGGCTCTGGCCGCCGGTCGCGAGAACCTGGAGAGCCTGACCGACAACACCTCGGTGGACACGGTCAAGCTCGCCGAGGAGCTCGCCGCCGTCACCGCCCTGCTGAACCGCGAGGTGTCGCTGCGCCGCACCCTGACCGACCCCTCGCGGTCCGGTCAGGACAAGGCTCAGCTGATCGCCTCGCTGCTCGGCGGACAGGTCTCCGGCGAGACGGTCGACCTGGTCTCCGGCCTGGTCCGCTCCCGCTGGTCGGGCGCCCGCGACCTGGTCGACGCGGTGGAGGAGCTCTCGGCGTACGCCGAGATCGTCGCCGCCGACAAGGCCGGGAAGCTGGACAACGTCGAGGACGAGGTCTTCCGCTTCGGTCGGATCGTCGCCGGCTCGTACGAGCTGCGCAGCGCGCTGACCGAGCCGAAGGCCACTGCGGAGGCCAAGGCCGAGCTGGTCAAGAAGCTGCTCGGCGGTCGCGCCGAGGCGGCTTCCGTCCGCCTGATCACCACCCTGGTCGTCCATCCGCGTGGCCGTAGCCTGGAGCAGGGCCTCGACGCCTACTCCAAGCTCGCCGCCGCCCGGCGCGACCGCGTGGTGGCCGAGGTCACCACCGCCGTGCCGCTTCTCGACAGCCAGAAGGAGCGCCTGAGCGCCGCTCTGACCCGGCTCTACGGCCGCCAGGTCCACCTGAACATCGACATCGACCCCGAGGTCCGTGGCGGTGTCCGGGTGCAGATCGGTGACGAGATCATCGACGGCACCGTGTCCAGCCGCCTCGAGGGCGCTCGTCAGGCCCTCGAAGGCTGACCAGGCGTCGACCAGACACTGAGCAACATCCGACCCTCGGTCGGGAACCGGCTCCACACGGAGCCGGCAAATCGTACGGCCGGTTCGGCAACGACCCGGCCGAGAGTCGAATACTTGCGGCCCTCAATGGCGGGCCGAGGATCGCAAACTAGGAGAGCAGGGAAGCCTGATGGCGGAGCTTACGATCCGTCCGGAGGAGATCCGGGACGCGCTGGCCGACTTTGTCCAGTCGTACCAGCCGGACGCCGCTTCTGTTGAAGAGGTCGGCACGGTCACCGAGGCCATGGACGGTATTGCCAAGGTCGAGGGCCTGCCCTCGGTCATGGCCAACGAGCTGCTGAAGTTCGAGGACGGTACCCTCGGCCTCGCGCTGAACCTCGACACCCGCGAGATCGGTGTCGTCGTCCTCGGTGAGTTCAGCGGCATCGAGGAGGGCCAGACGGTGCACCGCACCGGCGAGGTCCTCTCCGTCCCGGTCGGCGAGGGCTACCTCGGCCGTGTCGTGGACCCGCTGGGCAACCCGATCGACGGTCTGGGCGAGATCGCCTCCACCGGTCGCCGCGCCCTTGAGCTGCAGGCCCCCGGCGTCATGGTCCGCAAGTCGGTCCACGAGCCGATGCAGACCGGCATCAAGGCCATCGACGCGATGACCCCGATCGGCCGTGGCCAGCGTCAGCTGATCATCGGTGACCGCCAGACCGGCAAGACCGCCGTGGCGATCGACACGATCATCAACCAGCGCGACAACTGGCGCTCGGGCGACCCGAAGAAGCAGGTCCGCTGCATCTACGTCGCCGTGGGCCAGAAGGGCTCCACCATCGCGTCCGTCCGCGGCGCCCTGGAGGAGGCCGGCGCGCTGGAGTACACCACCATCGTGGCTGCTCCCGCCTCCGACCCGGCCGGCTTCAAGTACCTCGCCCCGTACACCGGCTCGGCCATCGGCCAGGAGTGGATGTACGACGGCAAGCACGTCCTCATCATCTTCGACGACCTGTCGAAGCAGGCCGAGGCCTACCGCTCCGTCTCCCTGCTGCTGCGCCGCCCGCCGGGCCGCGAGGCCTACCCGGGTGACGTCTTCTACCTGCACTCGCGTCTGCTCGAGCGCTGCGCCAAGCTCTCCGACGAGCTGGGCGCCGGCTCGATGACCGGTCTGCCGATCATCGAGACCAAGGCCAACGACGTCTCGGCGTACATCCCGACCAACGTCATCTCCATCACCGACGGCCAGTGCTTCCTGGAGTCCGACCTGTTCAACGCCGGCATCCGCCCGGCCGTGAACGTCGGTATCTCGGTCTCCCGCGTCGGTGGCTCGGCCCAGATCAAGGCGATGAAGTCGGTCGCCGGCCGTCTGCGTCTGGACCTCGCCCAGTACCGCGAGCTGGAGGCCTTCGCCGCCTTCGGTTCCGACCTGGACGCGGCCTCCAAGGCCCAGCTGGAGCGCGGTGCGCGCATGGTCGAGCTGCTGAAGCAGGGCCAGTACCAGCCGTTCCCGGTCGAGGAGCAGGTCGTCTCGATCTGGGCCGGCACCACCGGCAAGCTGGACGACGTCCCGGTCGCCGACATCCGTCGCTTCGAGCGTGAGTTCCTCGACCACCTGCGGGTCGAGCACAAGAACCTGCTCGCCGCGATCGTCGAGACCTCCAAGCTCGAGGACGGCACGATCGACGCTCTCACCGAGGCGATCAAGTCCTTCAAGCTCGGCTTCACCACGGCCGACGGCAAGCTGCTCTCCGAGCAGGCCTGAGTCCGGTAGCGAGGGAAAGGACGTAACGACCCATGGGAGCACAGCTTCGGGTCTACAAGCGCCGGATCCGCTCTGTCACCGCGACGAAGAAGATCACCAAGGCGATGGAGATGATCTCCGCGTCGCGCATCATCAAGGCGCAGCGCGCGGTGGCCGCCTCCACTCCGTACGCCGACGAGCTCACCCGTGCGGTGACGGCGGTGGCCACCCGGTCCAACGCCAAGCACCCGCTCACCACGGAGAACCCGCAGGCCAAGACGGCGGCGGTCCTGCTGATCACGGCGGACCGCGGCCTGGCCGGCGGCTACTCCAGCAATGCCATCAAGCAGGCGTCCGTGCTCACCGCGCGGCTGCAGGCCGAGGGCAAGACCGTGGTGACGTACATCGCCGGTCGTAAGGGCGTCTCGTACTACGGGTTCCGCAACCTCGCGGTCGCGGGCTCGTGGACGGGATTCTCGGACAAGCCGACCTACGGTGACGCCAAGACGGTGGCGGGCGAGCTGATCGACGCGTTCGTGTCCGAGCGCGTCGACGAGCTGCACCTGGTGTCGACCGAGTTCGTGTCGATGCTGACCCAGTCGCCGGTCGAGGCGCGGCTGCTGCCGCTGAAGCTGGACGAGGTCCAGACCAGCGACGGCGCGGCGGCCAAGAACCAGATCTTCCCGCTGTACGACTTCGAGCCGTCGGCGGAGGGCGTCCTGGACGCACTGCTGCCGCGGTACGTCGAGAGCCGGATCTACAACGCGATGCTGCAGTCTGCCGCCTCGGAGCACGCCGCTCGCCGGCGCGCGATGAAGAGCGCGACCGACAATGCGGGAGAGCTCATCAAGTCGCTCACGCGGCTTGCCAACTCGGCCCGTCAGGCCGAGATCACCCAGGAAATCAGCGAGATCGTCGGCGGTGCCAACGCCCTCGCCGACGCTAGCCGCGGGAGCGAATGAGAATGACCACCACTGTTGAGCCGACCACGGCGACGGGCCGCGTCGCGCGGGTCATCGGCCCGGTCGTCGACGTGGAGTTCCCCGTCGACGCGATTCCCAACATGTTCAACGCCCTGCACGTCGAGGCCGAGAACCCCGACGGCTCCGGCCTGCGGACGCTGACCCTCGAGGTCGCCCAGCACCTCGCCGACGGCGTCGTGCGCGGCATCTCGATGCAGCCGACCGACGGCCTGGTCCGTGGCGCGGCCGTCACCGACACCGGTGCCGCCATCTCCGTGCCGGTCGGCCAGATCACCAAGGGCAAGGTCTTCAACGCCCTCGGTGAGGTGCTGAACGTCGACAAGGCCGAGTTCGAGGCCCAGGTCGAGGTCAAGTGGCCGATCCACCGCAAGGCCCCCGAGTTCAAGGACCTCGAGTCCAAGACCGAGATGTTCGAGACCGGTATCAAGGTCATCGACCTGCTCACCCCGTACGTCCAGGGTGGCAAGATCGGTCTGTTCGGTGGTGCCGGTGTCGGTAAGACCGTCCTCATCCAGGAGATGATCTACCGCGTCGCCGAGAACTTCGGTGGTGTGTCGGTCTTCGCCGGTGTCGGTGAGCGCACCCGTGAGGGTAACGACCTCATCCACGAGATGGTCGACTCGGGCGTTCTGGACAAGACCGCCCTGGTCTTCGGCCAGATGGACGAGCCGCCGGGCACCCGTCTGCGCGTCGCCCTGTCCGCTCTGACGATGGCGGAGTACTTCCGTGACGTCGAGCAGCAGGACGTTCTGCTCTTCATCGACAACATCTTCCGGTTCACCCAGGCCGGTTCCGAGGTGTCGACCCTGCTCGGCCGTATGCCCTCCGCGGTGGGTTACCAGCCGAACCTGGCCGACGAGATGGGCCTCCTGCAGGAGCGCATCACCTCGACCCGCGGTCACTCGATCACCTCGATGCAGGCGATCTACGTCCCCGCGGACGACCTGACCGACCCGGCCCCGGCCACCACCTTCGCCCACCTCGACGCGACGACGGTTCTCTCCCGTCCGATCTCGGAGAAGGGCATCTACCCGGCCGTCGACCCGCTGGACTCCACGTCCCGCATCCTGGACCCGCGCTACATCGCGCAGGACCACTACGACACGGCCGTCCGTATCAAGGGGATCCTGCAGAAGTACAAGGACCTCCAGGACATCATCGCGATCCTCGGTATCGACGAGCTGTCCGAGGACGACAAGATCACGGTTCACCGTGCCCGCCGTATCGAGCGCTTCCTCTCGCAGAACACCTACGTGGCGAAGCAGTTCACCGGCGTCGACGGCTCGACCGTGCCGCTGTCGGAGACCATCGAGGCCTTCAACGCGATCGCGGACGGCAAGTACGACTCCGTCCCGGAGCAGGCCTTCTTCATGTGCGGTGGCATCGAGGACCTCGAGAAGAACGCCGCCGAGCTGGCCAAGAAGTAATTCAGACCGGCTGATGGCTGACTGATCGTGAGGGGTGGACCCCGTCCCGGGGGCCACCCCTCACGGCGCAATCGGCTGTGATCCCGGTCATCTCCGTGTCCCTGGTTTCTTCTCAGGGGGGCGGGCCCGTTATTCTTACCGCAACTGCCGGTTGATCCGGTGGTTGCAAGAGCCTAGGAGCCCACGTTGGCTGAGCTGCACGTCGAGCTGGTCGCAGCCGACCGCAAGGTGTGGTCCGGTGCGGCCACCATCGTTGTCGCCCGTACGGCCTCCGGTGACACCGGCATCATGCCCGGTCACACTCCGGTGCTGAGCGTGCTTGAGTCCGGCCCGGTCACCATCCGCACCACCGATGGCGGTACCGTCATCGCCGCCGTGCACGGTGGCTTCATCTCCTTCGCCAACAACAAGCTTTCTCTGCTCGCGGAGATCGCCGAGCTGGCGGACGAGATCGACGTCGCCCGCGCGGAGCGTGCTCTCGAGGTCGCCAAGAGCGAGCTCGACGCGCACGCGGAGCGCCGTGCCGAGGTTCGCCTCGTCGCGGCCGGGCGCCGCAAGGCCGCCTGAGCGTAGACATACCGACGGTCCCGGGGCGCGAGAGCGTGACCCCGGGACTGTCGTATCAGTTGGTAGGACAGCACCGGTCGTTCGATACGACCGACACGGGGAACGCGGGTCAGCGAGGAGGTCGGTGAGCATGGTCCTCGCCCTTGTGGTGTGTGCGGCGGTCGTGGCGCTCGGCGTGATCGGCCTGGTCGCCTTCGCGGTACGCCGCCGGGTGATCCAGCGCGTCGGAGGCACGTTCGACTGCAGCTTCCGCCTCAAAATGCCGGCCGACGCCTCCACGGAGCCAGATCTCGACGAGAACGGCAGACCCACCTCAGCCCCGGTCCCGGTGACCGACGGCAAGGGGTGGGTTTTTGGTATCGGCCGCTACAGCGGTGACTCGATCGAGTGGTTCCGGGTGTTCTCGTACGCCCCCCGTCCCCGGCGGGTCCTGCCGCGCCGGGAGATCGAGGTGCTCGGCCGCCGCTACCCGGAGGGCCAGGAGGAGCTCGCCCTGCTCTCCGGCTCGGTCGTGCTGCGCTGCCTCCACAACGGCGCGCCCCTGGAGCTCGCGATGAGCGACGACGCGCTCACCGGCTTCCTGGCCTGGCTCGAGGCCGCACCGCCCGGACAGCGAGTTAACGTCGCATAGTGGTTGGTAGGGGGCTCTCTCCGTCGAGGAGGCCAGTGCCATGCTGCTGGAAGCCAGAGTCGTCGCCGCGCTGCCCGTGTCCGATCTCGCGGTGGCCAAGGAGTGGTACCGCGCGAAGCTGGGCCTCGAACCCGTCGAGGAGTTCGCCGGCGGGCTGATCTACGAGGCCGGTGAGGGGAGCCGGTTCTCGCTCTTCCCGACCGGGATCACCGAGCGGGGCGGTCACACCCAGGTGGCGTTCGGAGTGGCCAACGTGGCCGCGGAGGTCGCGGCGCTGCGCGAGCGCGGGGTGGTCTTCGAGGAGTACGACCAGCCCGGCCTGAAGACCGAGGACGGGATCGCCGTCATGGACGGGCACCCCGGGGCCTGGTTCAAGGACTGCGGCGGCAACCTGGTGGGTGTGGTCCAGCTCGACTGACCGCCTGGTGTGCTCCGCCGGACAGGCCCTAGGCTCGGCCCATGGTCAACCTGACGCGTATCTACACCCGGACCGGCGACGACGGCACCACCGCGCTCGGCGACATGAGCCGGACGACCAAGACCGACCCGCGGCTGCTCGCCTACGCGGACACCAACGAGGCGAACGCCGCGATCGGGGTGGCGATCGCCGTCGGCGCGCTGCCCGAGGACATCTCGGTGGTGCTGACCCGCATCCAGAACGACCTCTTCGACGTCGGCGCGGACCTCGCCACCCCCGTGGTCGAGGACCCGAAGTACCCGCCGCTGCGGGTCGAGCAGCAGTACATCGACCGGCTCGAGGGTGACTGCGACACCTACCTGGAGCAGGTCGAGAAGCTGCGCAGCTTCATCCTGCCCGGCGGCACCCCCGGCGCCGCGTACCTGCACCTGGCCTGCACGGTGGTCCGGCGCGCCGAGCGGGCCACCTGGGCCGCGATCGACACGCACGGTGACACCGTCAACCCGCTGACCGCCAAGTACCTCAACCGGCTCTCGGACCTGCTCTTCATCCTGGCCCGGGTGGCCAACAAGGAGCGCGGCGACGTGCTCTGGGTGCCCGGCGAGAACCGCTGACCGGTGCCGTTCCTCAGGTACTGGGCCCGCGAGGAGGACCGGCTGATCGCCCTGGCCGGCTTCCTCGGCGGGCTGCTGCTGACGGTCTTCGGGGCCTACACCCGGCAGGGCTTCTCGGGCTGGCTGGTGATGCTGCCGGTGACCGGGATGGCGGCGCTCGAACTGATGCGGCGCACCCGCCCGGTCTGGACGGTCTGCCTGGGCGGGCTGTTCTTCGTGGCCACCATCTTCATCGGCACCAACCTGGCGGCGATGGTGATGTACACCGACCTGCTGTACGCCGGGGTGCTGTACGGCTCGCGCCGGATGTCGACCATCCTGCACCTGACCGGCGGCGGCACCACGCTGGTGCTCTCCACCCTCATGCTGATGTACGGCACCGTCGGGCAGGCCTTGATGGTGGCGGCCTTCTCGGCGCTGCTCTTCCTGGTGCCGGTCTGGACGGCCGACCTGCTGCGGGCCACCCGCGAGCGGGCCGACACCGAGCGGCTGCGGGCCGAGCAGACCGCCCTGCTGGCCGAGCTGGACCGCCGGGAGGCGGTGGTCGAGGAGCGGGCCCGGATGGCCCGGGAGCTGCACGACGTGGTGGCCAACCACCTCTCCGCGATCGCCATCCACGCCACCGGCGCGCAGTCCCTCGCCAAGCGGCAGCAGCGGGACGAGGCCGACCCGCTGCTCGCCACGATGGCGGTGATCCGGGAGAACAGCGTGCAGGGCCTGGCCGAGATGCGCCGGATGATCGGCCTGCTGCGGGCCCGGGACGAGAGCTCGTACGTGGCGCCGCGCCTGGACGCGCTGGACACCCTGCTGGCCCAGCTGACGGCCGCCGGAGCTGCCACCGGGCTGGCCTTCGAGGCCGAGGTCGAGGGCGAGCGCGGCGAGCTCTCCGCGCCGCTCGAGCTGGCCGCGTACCGGATCGTGCAGGAGTCGCTGACCAACGCGCTCAAGCACGCCGCGCCCGGCGTGGTGCGGCTGCGGCTGACGTACGGTCAGGACAGCGTGGCGATCGCCGTGGACAGCCTCCACCACGCGGGAGGCCGGGCGAAGCTGCCCAGCGCCCGGACCGGTCTGGTCGGGATGGGGGAGCGGGCCGAGCTGCTCGGCGGCACCTTCGAGGCGGGGGCGGACGGCAACTGGTGGCGGGTGCGGGCCGAACTGCCGCGCGAACTGAAGGACACGGGGCCGGCGCCGGTGGGCGCGGCGAGGACTACGGGGGAGCGGGTCGTGGGGGAGTTCAGGTGACGGCGGTCCGGGTGCTGGTGGCCGAGGACCAGGCGGCGGTCCGGGCGGCGCTGGTGATGATCCTGCGCTCCGAGGCCGGCCTGGAGGTGGTCGGCGAGGCGGCGGACGGCGAGCAGGCCGTGCGGCTGGCCGCGGAACTGCGGCCGGACGTGGTGCTGATGGACGTGCAGATGCCGCGGCTGGACGGGGTGTCGGCGACCAGACGGATCGTCGACGCGGGGACGGCGCAGGTACTGGTGCTCACCACCTTCGACCACGACGAGTACGTCTACGGCGCGCTGCGGGCCGGGGCGGCTGGCTTCCTGCTCAAGGACCTGGAGGCGGACGCCCTGATCGAGGGCATCCGCACGGTGGCCCGGGGCGACGGCATGCTGGCGCCCTCGGTGACCCGGCGCCTGATCAGCACCTTCACCCGCCCCGAGCAGCCCGACCGCCCGAAGGCCCGGGCGGCGGTGGACGCGCTGACGCCGCGGGAGCGGGAGGTGCTCGGCTGCCTGGGCGCCGGGCTCTCCAACGGGCAGATCGCCGAACGGCTGGAGATGGCCGAGGCGACCACCAAGACCCACGTCAGCCGGATCCTGGCGAAGCTGGAACTCAAGGGCCGGGTCCAGGCCGCGATCCTGGCCCAGGACCTGGGACTGGTGGCCAAGTAGCCGGGGTGCGGTCGCCCGGTCAGGGGCGCGAGGCTCTGTTCATCAACCGCGTGCGCGAAGCGGGAGGCTGCGGGCCGTGCATGGCCGGCAGCGCGGTTCTCCGCGCCCCCAGGTGGTGCAGGTCATTCTCCGAGCAAGCTGCGGGCAGCGCGTTCGTCGGCGGGCCAGACCATCAGGCGCAGGCCCTCGGCGGTAGGGGCGAGGGTGTGGCGGATGCCGGCTCCGGCCAGGCGGGCGGCGAGGCGGCGGCCCTCGGCGAGGTCCTCCGGGGCGGCGACGGGGACGAGCAGACCGTACTCGGAGGGGGCGCCGGTGCGGGGTCGGCGGGCGACCAGCGAGGTGCCGGTGCCGTAGGTCCAGCGCAGCAGCAGGACCAGCACGCCGACCACGGCGAAGGAGCCGAGCAGCAGGGCGAGCGGGCGCACAGTACTCCTCCGGTGACTGGGCAGTACAGATCACACCCGCCAATCACACCACGGAGCCCTTCCGGGCGTTAGAGTCCGGCCCGTGAGCGGCGCGGCTCCGGGGGGTGACCCCTGCCCTGAGCCGCCTTCAGGACGGTTACGGGAGACGACAAGGCCATGAGCAACTCAACCACCCAGCAGATCGCCGTGATCGGCGCCGGGCTGATGGGCGCGGGCATCGCGCAGGTCTCCGCGCAGGCCGGCCACCCGGTCGTGCTGCGGGACGTCACCGAGGAGGCGCTGCAGCGCGGCATGGCCGGCATCCGGGCCAGCTACGAGAAGTTCGTCTCCAAGGGCAAGCTGACGGCCGAGGACGCCGAGGCCGCCCTGGGCCGGATCACCACCACCACCGACCTGGACGCCGTCTCCGAGGCCGACATCGTGATCGAGGCCGTCTTCGAGAAGTTCGAGGTCAAGGAGGCCGTCTTCCGCGAGCTCGACAAGCTGGCCAAGGACGGCGCGGTGCTGGGCTCCAACACCTCCGCCATCCCGATCACCAAGATCGCCGCCGTCACCGGGCGGCCGGAGTCGGTCGTCGGCGTCCACTTCTTCTCGCCGGTGCCGATGATGAAGCTCGTCGAGCTGGTCCGCGGCTACAAGACCAGCGACGAGACGCTGGCCCGGGTCCGCGCCTACGCCGAGGGCGTCGGCAAGGAGGTCATCGTCGTCAACCGCGACGTGGCGGGCTTCGTCACCACCCGCCTGATCACCGCCCTGGTGGTCGAGGCCGCCAAGCTGTACGAGACCGGTGTGGCCACCGCCGAGGACATCGACACCGCCTGCCGCCTGGGCTTCGGCCACGCGATGGGGCCGCTGCAGACCGCCGACCTCACCGGCGTCGACATCCTGCTGCACGCGGCGCGGAACATCTACGACGAGACCCAGGACGAGAAGTTCGCCGCCCCGGAGATCATGGCCCGGATGGTCACCGCGGGCGACCTCGGCCGCAAGAGCGGGCAGGGTTTCTACCCCTACGGCAAGTAGGGGTGTGCCCGGCTGCGGGCGGGCTGGTGAGCTTGCTCACGAACCCGCCCGCAGCCGGGTGATTTGGGCGGTAATCGAGCGTAGGTGCAGGGATCGACTGCGTATATTCCCTCGGACGAGTGAAGTTGCTTCAGATCTGCCGGGGACCAGAAACCTGCACCACTGATCCACCGTCAGACGTAGGGGGAGGCGTCCGACCAGGCCCCTGACCGGAAAGCGGAGGAGGAGCGCATGCGCATCACCGGCGATCACGGCGGTCTGGCCATCGCGGGCAGGCTGGACGTGCGCACGGCTGCCGACGCGCGGACCCGGCTCCACCGGGCGGTGGACGGCGGGCAGGGGGATCTGGTGCTCGATCTCTCCGAGCTGGAGTCCTGGGACGCGACGGGTCTGGGCGTCATCATGGGGACGCACCGGCGGGCCGGGCGGCTCGGGCGGCGGCTGGTCCTGCGGGCCGTGCCGGCGCAGTTGCAGCGGCTGCTGGTGGCGACGCGGCTGCACCGGATCCTGGCGGTCGAAGGCGCGGTGCCGGATCCGTACGGGGCCACGCTGCCGCTCGTCGCCGGATAGTGCGGCTGGATCCCCGCGGTACCGGGCAGGCCGGCTTCTTCCGATGTCGCGCAGTTCCCCGCGCCCCTGGTGGTGCAGCCTCCCCGTGCCCGGACACGTGACCCCCTGGAACTCCCTCTCCGAGCGTGTGCGAGAGTACGCGGTCAAGGTGACCGGGCTCGCGTGGGCGGAGTGGGTGGCGTGGTGCAGGAGAGTGTGCGGCCGCGTGGCGGGGAGTTGGTGGTCGGGGAGCTGCTGCTGGCGGTAGGGGCCCCGGAGGGGTCCGAGGTGCGGCCCTGCCCCGACGAGTGGCGGCCGGCGCCGCGCCGGGCCGAGGCCGGGCGGGTGGCGCGGGAGGACGTGCCGCTGGACCGGGAGGCCGATCTCGCCCAGGTGCTCGGGCTGCTCGCCGAGGGCCGCTGCGTCCGGCTGACCGGCAAGGCCGGGTCGGGCCGCAGCACGCTGCTGGCGGCCGTGGCCGGTGCGGCGGGCGAGCTCACCCGGGACGGCGTGGTGCGCCTCGACGGCCACCGCCGGACGGCCGGCGACCTGCTCCAGGAACTCTTCGCGGCCACCCACCGGGCCCCGGGCCTGCGCCCGGGCCGGGAGGAACTGCCCCGACTGCTGGCCGGCCTGGCCGCCGTGGTGGTGATCGACGACGTCGAGCCCGCCGGCCCGGAGCTGGAGGAGCTGCTCGCCACCGCCCCCGGCTGCGTCTTCGCCGTGGCCGCCGCCCCCGGCAGCGCCGCGCTGCCGCCCGGCTCCCGCCTCACCGACCACGCCGTCGGCGGCCTGGCCCGCCCGGCCTGCCTCGCGCTCACCGCCAAGCTGGCCCGCCGTCCGCTGGACGCCGCCGAGAAGGCCTGGGCGGTGGACCTGTGGTTCGAGTCGGAGGGCCTGCCGCTGCGCTTCGTGCAGGCGGCGGCCCTGCTGCGCCAGCGGGACGTGGCGGTGGACTCGCTGGTCGCCGCGCAGGAGGAGCGGACCAGCGTCTTCGGCCTGGTGAAGCCGGTCGAGGTGCCGGACGATCCGGCGGTCCTCGAGGCCGAGCTGCGCCGCACCCTGCCGCTGCCCTCGGTCGCCGAGACCGCCGCGCCCGCCGCCCGCCTGGCCGAGGGGCTGAGCGAGCCCGCGCAGGCGGTGCTGCGGCTGGCGCTGGCGCTCGGCGGCCAGTGCCCGACCGCGCCGCACCTGCCCGCGCTGATCGAGGTCGACCAGGGGCAGAGCGCGCTGCAGGAGCTGGCCGACTGCGGGCTGGCCGTGCCGGCCGGCGGGCACCTGCGGCTGGTGGCCGGGGTCACCGAGGAGCTGGCCCCGCACTGGGCGCCGGAGGAGAGCGCGGCGGGCGCGGCCCAGCACTTCGCCTGGTGGGTCGGGCACGCCTCGGTCGGGGTCGGGCAGGTGGCGGCCGAGGCCGAGGTGGTGGTCGGCGTACTGCGGGCGGACCGGGCCGCCGGGCGCTGGGAGGCCGTGCTGCGGCTGGCCCGGGCGGCCGGGCCGGCGCTGGCGCTGGCGATGCGCTGGGGGGCCTGGGAGCATGCTCTGCAGCTGGGCCTGGAGGCCGCGCGGGAGCTGGGCTCGGAGGCGGACGAGGCGTGGTTCCGGCACGAGGCCGGGGTGCTCGCGCTCTGCCTGCGCCAGCCCGAGCGGGCGGTGGCCGATCTGACGGCGGCGCTCGCGCTGCGCAGCGGCACCGGGGAGACCCGGGCGGTGGCGGCGCTGCGGCGGATGCTGGCGCTGGCCCAGGAGCGGGAGCCGGCCGCGGCCCCGGCGCCCGCCGGGGGCCGACGGCCCGTCATCAGGGCGATGGCGCAGGGCTCTTGGCGGTACGGCCGGGGAGCCGTGCTGAACCGCAAGACGGTGCTGGCAGGGGCGGCGGCGGTGGTCGCGCTCGGTGTCCTGGGCACGGCCGTGGGGCTGAGCCTGGCGGGGCCGGCGCAGGGCGGTGCGGTGCCGGTCCGGCCGGGGGACTCCGCGGAGCCCGTCCCGGGCGGCTACCCGGGGCTCACCCCGTCCGCGTCCGCGTCCTCGGCCGCCCCGGCGCCGAGCGCGAGTGACTCGGCGAGCGAGTCGCCGACCCAGGACCCGGGCGACGGCGGTGCGACGGCGTCGCACCGCCCGAAGCCCAGCGAGTCCAGCACGGATCCCGGGACCACTCAGCCCCCGGTCCAGCCCCCGGTGCCGGTCCCGACCCCGAAGCCGACCCGGACGACGCCGAAGCCGTCCACGCCGCCCCCGACCACCGGGACCCCGACGGCGGACCCGAGCCCGACCGACAGCACCTCACCGTCGGGGAGCCCGAGCGGGTCCCCGACGGCTTGAGGGTCGCGCCCCCCAGGGGCGCGGGGAACCGCGCGACCAGCCGTGTGCGGCCTGTCGCCTACCGCTGCGCGCAGTTCCCCGCACCCCTGACAGTGCAACTGGATCTCTGCGGCAGCCGGCAGGTCGGCTTCTTCCGGCCTCGCGCCGTTCCCCGCGCCCCTGGGGCGCTGAGCTCTCAGAACAGCTTCAGCTTGTCGTCGTCGATGCCGCGGAGCTCGTCGTAGTCGAGGACGACGCAGCCGATGCCGCGGTCGGTGGCGAGCACGCGGGCCTGCGGCTTGATCTCCTGGGCGGCGAAGATGCCCTTGACCGGGGCCAGCAGGGGGTCGCGGTTGAGGAGTTCGAGGTAGCGGGTGAGCTGCTCGACGCCGTCGATCTCGCCGCGGCGCTTGATCTCGACGGCGACGGTGGCGCCGTCGGCGTCACGGCAGAGGATGTCGACCGGGCCGATCGCGGTCGGGTACTCGCGGCGGACCAGCTGCCAGCCGGCGCCGAGCACCTCCATCCGGTCGGCGAGCAGCTCCTGCAGGTGTGCCTCGACGCCGTCCTTGACCAGACCGGGGTCGACCCCGAGCTCGTGGGAGGAGTCGTGCAGCACCTCCTCCAGTGTGATGATCAGCTTCTCGCCGGCCTTGTTGGTGACCGTCCAGGTGCCGTCCGCCTCCTTGAGGGAGCACGGCGGGGACATCCAGTTGAGCGGCTTGTAGGCACGGTCGTCGGCGTGGATGCTGACGCTGCCGTCCGCCTTCACCAGGATGAGCCGGGTGGCGGAGGGGAGGTGGGCGGAGAGCCGACCGGCATAGTCGACGGAGCAACGGGCTACTACGAGACGCATGGTCGACCACGCTAGCCCACCGGGGCCAGTTGATGCGATTCCGCGACAGCCGGGTGAAGAACCGGGGGAGGCGGCGAACCATGGAGTCCGGTGTCTCTTCCGGGCGGCTGCCACAGCCGCTCGACGGGGGTAGGGGCGCCGCGCAACGGGGACGGAGATATGGGATGAACGATCCGACGAGATCCGGCCAATCTGGCTGTCGTGCCCGCGATTCCGGGGGGAACACGGGCATTCGCCAGTCAGGCTGAGGTTCGCCTGTCACTCTGTGGTGAGCGGTCGTCGCTCCACCCGTGACCACCGCCGTGGCCGCGGTGTGCCGCGCCACGTCACGTACCTGTCGTCTGCCGAGAGGCAGCACCCCCGCATCCTCACCTTGTCGCCGCCCACCCACGGCGCCCAGGTCCTTCGTGCACCACCCGTGATGACAGAGGAGAACCCATGTCGCTCGACGTCTCACCGGCCCTGCTGGAGAAGGCCGAGAGAGGAGAGGTCGACGAAGGGGAGTTCGTCGACTGCGTCCGCACTTCCCTGCCGTACGCCTGGGAGCTGGTCAGCTCCCTCGTCGCCCAGCTGAAGGTCGACGGCACCGACTTCGCCGACAACCAGGTACCGCCGCCCAGCGAGCAGGCCCGCGGCCAGCTGCTGCGCGCGATGGCCAGCGACGCGATCCGGGGGGCCCTGCAGCGGCACTTCGGCGTCCAGCTGGCGTTCCAGAACTGCCACCGGGTGGCGGTCTTCACGCCGGGAGAGAAGACGGCGGAGCACTACCGCCGCTTCACCTCGGTGCGGGCCCAGCTGCTCAACCAGTCGGAGGAACTCCGGGACTGCTGACCGGTCGAGCCTGGCAGGGGGCGCGTGGGTCACACCACGCGCCCCCTGCCATGACCGGCCGTCAACCGAGCTGCGGCAGCACCTCGCCGCCGAGCCGGCTGATGTTCTCCATGGTGGCGGCGTGGTCGCCCGAGCCCTCGGCGAGCAGCGCGAAGCGGCGGATGCCCGTCCGCTCGGCGGTGGCGAGCAGCCGGTCGGCGCACTGCCGCGGGGTGCCCACGGAGTGCAGGTCGCAGAGCAGGCGGGTGTACTCGTGCGGGTCGCGCATCCGGCGCTCCCGGTCGTCCACCGTGCGGTGCGCGCCGAGCCCGTACTCGAACCAGCCGGGCATCGAGCGCAGCAGGGTGGCCCGGGCCGCCGCGCCCCGGTCGTCCACCTGGGCCACCCCGGCGGCCACGTGCAGCCGCTCGGTGCGGGCCAGCTGCTCCTCGCCGCGCCCGCAGGCCCGCCAGGCGGTGCGGTAGGCCGCCAGCATCTGCTGCTTGTCCTCGTCGCCCGAGTGCATGCCGAGCAGCATCGGGATGCCGCGCTCGGCCGCCGTGCGGACCCCGCCGGGGGAGGTGCAGGCCATCACCACGGGCGGGCCGCCGCGCTCGGGCAGCGGCGCTTCGTCGCGCCGCTGGCGGGGGAAGCGCAGTGCCGGCTCCCCGTCGAGACCGAGCCAGCCGGCCAGGTCGGTCCGCCGGGCCGGTTCGCAGGCCCGCGGCACCACGGCCACCTCGGGGAAGTCGAACTGCGGCCCCTGCCCGCCCACCCGGGAGTCGCGCAGCCAGCGCAGCAGCAGGTCGAGCCGCTCGGGGAAGCCCTCCTCGTACGCCGCCGCGCCGCCGCCGAAGACGGCGAGGTCGATCCACGGGCCGCCCCGGCCGACGCCCAGGGTGAAGCGGCCGCCGGAGGTGAGGTGCAGCAGGGCGGCCTGCTCGCCGAGGGTCACCGGGTGGGTGGTGGGCAGCACGCTGACCGCCGTGCCGACGCCGATCCGGCGGGTGCGGCCGAGCAGCAGGGCGGCCAGGGTGGCCGCGTTCGGGCAGACGCCGTACGGGACGAAGTGGTGCTCGGCCAGCCAGACGTCGGACAGGCCGGCCCGCTCGGCGGCGTCGGCGGCCTGCACGGTGCGGTCGAGGGCCTCGCCGTGGGTCTGGCCCGGGAACTGGGCGGAGAGCAGGAAGGCGCCGACCTCGATCGCATCGGCGCCCGAGGCGGCGCCGCCAGCGGGCTCGGGACGCAGGCTGCGGTCGGTGGGGACCTGCAGCCGGGTGCTGGGCCGTGCGCTGGTCTTGGTCATCGGGTGGCCTCCTCGGGTGACGCAGGCTCTCTGAGCCCCGCCTGTCCCTCGTGAGTAACCGATGTCATGTGCCAATGGCACGCGGATCACCGAAATTCGCCGGACTTCGGGTGGATCTCGGCAGAAAGCGGCGACCACCACCACTCCCCATGGTAGGGGCCCCGGCGGGCTGCTCCGGCGGCTTACCCTGAAGGGGCCGCCACTGCCCGTACGCCGAGAGGGACCTGACGTGTCGCCCCGCCACAACAAGCAGAGCCGTCGTCAGCGACCGGAGGAACCGGCTGCCGCCGCAGCCCCCCTCGGGGGCGCGCTGCGGCGGACGGAGGAGTACCGGGGCGAGGACTGGGTCGTGCAGACCGTCGCGGGGCAGGCGGGGCGGTTCTACCGGTGCCCCGGGTGCGACCAGGAGATTCCGCCGGGGGTGGGGCACGTGGTGGCCTGGCCGGCGTACGGGGCCGGGGTGGACGACCGGCGGCACTGGCACCGGGCCTGCTGGGGCGCGCGGGAGCGGCGGGGGTCGAACATCCAGCGGGGGCGTGGGGCTCCTAAGTACTGAGCAGCGCGGCCAGTTGGTCGGCCACCGAGAGGGCTGCGGCGAGCTGCGCCGTGCGGGTGGTGCCGGCGATGTGGGGGGTCAGAAGGGCGTTGGGGAGGCCGGCGAGCGGGGTGCTGAAGGCGGCGTGCTCGTGCTCGAAGGTGTCGATGGCGGCGGCGGCCAAGGGGTGGGCGGGGTCGCGCAGGGCTGCGGCCAGGGCTGATTCGTCCACCAGGCCGCCGCGGGCGGTGTTGAGCAGGAAGGAGCCGGGCCGCATCGCGGCGAGTTCGGTGGCGCCGATCAGGCCGCGGGTCTGCGGGGTGAGCGGCAGGTGGAGCGAGACGGCGTCGGCCTCGGCGAGCAGGGCCGGCAGGGAGGCCGCCCGGCGGACGCCGGGGAGGTCGAACGGGGTGCGAGTCAGGGCCAGGACGGGCAGGCCGAGGGCGGTGGCCCGGGCGGCGAGACCGCGGCCGATCCGGCCGAGGCCGACGATGCCGAGGGTGAGCTCGGCGAGCTGACGCTGCGGCAGGCTGACCCAACGGCCCTGGTGGGCGGCGGTGTGGTGGGGCAGCAGCCCCCGGGCCAGGGTGAGCAGCTGGGCCAGGGCGAACTCGGCGACCGCCTCCGCGTTGGAGCCCGGGGTGTGGGCGATCGCGATCCGGTACCGGGCGGCCGCGGCGGCGTCGATGTGGTCGATGCCGGCTCCCGCGCGGCCGACCGCCCGGAGCGGGTGCGGCAGCGACCGGTCGGTGGCCGGGGCGAACAGGAATTCGCCGAGTGGTGCGCTGGAGCGCGACTTGACGGCCTCGTGGCCACCGCCGTCGAGACAGGCGGCGAGCAGGGCGGCCGGGTCGAAACCGTCGAAGTCGGTCAGCGCGATCCGGCCGCCCCAGACACGCTCGACGGCTGCCCGGTCGCCGACCCGCCGCAGGTTGAGCGTGACGGCGAGGCCGGCGCCGAGCAGCCGCTCGAGTTCGAGGTCGAGCAGGTCGCCGGGGGCGGCGTCGATCAGGAGTACACGCGGTCGGTCCATGTGACGATCATGAAGGATGCCGGTGTCAGGCGTCCCGCTTGCGCAGCACCAGGGCGCCGCCGGCCAGTGCGGCGCAGGTCCAGGCGAGGCAGATCAGGAAGCCGGGCCAGGGGCCGTAGGGCTGGCCGTGCTGCTCGTAGACCAGCAGCATCCGCGAGCCCGCGTAGTCGGGGAAGTAGTGCGCGAGGGTCTTGACCTTGGGGACGGCGGAGAGGATCGGGGAGAGCAGGAAGAAGAACGGCACCAGCACGCCGAGCGCCAGGGTCTGGTTGTGCAGCATCGCGGTGACGCCCGCCGAGAAGAGGCAGAGCATCGTCAGGTAGAGCGCGGCGCCGAAGACCGCCCGCAGCACGTGCGGCTCGCTCAGGGTGGTGGAGTGGGTGCCGAGCAGGGACTGGCCGACGAAGAAGGTGGTGAAGGCGGTGACCAGTGAGACGAGGAGCGCCAGGGCGCCGAGCACCACGGCCTTGCCGGCGAGCAGGGTGACGCGCTGGGGGACGGCGGCCAGCGAGACCCGGATCATGCCCGAGCTGTACTCGTTGCCGACCGCGAGCACGCCGAAGACGATGATCGCCAGCTCGCCGAGCAGGATCCCGGAGAAGGAGGTGCCGGTCGCGTCGAAGGGCGATTCGCTGTTGCCCCGGAAGCTGTCGAAGTTGTTGTTGGTCAGCAGCGAGAGCAGGGCGCCGACGCCCAGGGTGACGACGAAGGTGATCGCCAGGGTCCAGACGGTCGAGCGGACGCTGCGCACCTTGGTCCACTCGGACTGCAGGACGGCGGGGAAGGAGGCCATCGGTCAGTCGCCCTTCTGCTCGGAGCTCTTCGGCTGCCAGGTGGCGCCCCAGGCGCCTGCTGCGTCGCGCCCTTCGCCGTTCCCGGCGTGGTACTCGACCGAGTCCGCCGTCATCTGCATGAAGGCCTCCTCCAGGGAGGCCTGCTGCGGGCTCAGCTCGTGCAGGGTGATGCCGTGCCCGGCCGCCAGGTCGCCGAGGTGGACGAGATCGCCGTCCTCGATCTCGTAGGCGCCGTCCGGGGTCGCGGTGGCCCGCAGCCCGGCGGTGGCCAGGGCGGTGAGCAGCTGCTCGACGTGCGGGGTGCGGATCCGGACGGCGGAGCGGGAGTTCTGCTTGATGAACTCGGCCATCGAGAGGTTGGCCAGCAGCCTGCCCTTGCCGATCACCACCAGGTGGTCGGCGGTGAGGGCCATCTCGCTCATCAGGTGGGATGAGACGAAGACGGTGCGGCCCTCGGCGGCCAGCCCCTTCATCAGGTTGCGGATCCACAGGATGCCCTCGGGGTCGAGCCCGTTGACCGGCTCGTCGAACATCAGGATCTCCGGGTCACCGAGCAGCGCCGAGGCGATGCCGAGGCGTTGGCCCATGCCGAGCGAGAACCCCCGGGAGCGCTTGCGGGCCACCGAGGTGAGGCCGACCAGCGACAGCACCTCGTCCACCCGGCGGCGGGGGATGCGGTTGCTCTGGGCCAGCCAGAGCAGGTGGTCGTAGGCCGTCCGCCCCGGGTGGACGGCCTTGGCCTCCAGCAGGGCGCCGATGTACTTGAGCGGCTCGCTGAGCTGCCCGTAGCGCTTGCCGTCGACGGTGACCCGCCCGCTGGTGGGGCGGTCGAGGTCGAGGATCATCCGCATGGTGGTGGACTTGCCCGCGCCGTTGGGCCCGAGGAAGCCCGTCACCACGCCCTGCGGCACCTGGAAGCTCAGGTTGTCCACGGCGAGGGTCTCGCCGTAGCGCTTCGTCAGTTCGTGCAGCTCGATCATGCGCACTCCTTACGCTCTGTCAGATTATGACAAAACAGACATAAAGGTGCGCGCTGGCTGCGGCTCGCGGGCGTGCCGCTCTACGGTTGGAGCATGACCTTCCCCCCTGTGCCCGCCTTCCGTGAGCGCGGCTCCGGCATCCCGCTCGTCCTGCTGCACGCGTTCCCGCTCTCCGCCCGGATGTGGGAGTCGCAACTGGAGCTCCTGCCCGGGCCGGACGGGCAGGACGCCCGGGTGATCACGCCGGACCAGCGCGGGTTCGGGGCGACGCCGCTGGGGTCGGAGGAACCCTCGCTGGACCTGGCGGCGGACGACCTGGCCCGGCTGCTCGACCAGCTCGGCCTGGAGCGCGCGGTGATCGGCGGGCTGTCGATGGGCGGGTACGCGGCGATGGCCTTCGCCCGGCTCCACCCCGGGCGGGTGGCCGGCCTGCTGCTGGCCGACACCAAGGCCACCGAGGACCCGGCGGAGGTCAAGGAGGCCCGGGAGCGGATCGCCCGCGCGGTGCTGGACCGCGGCACCGCCAGCGTGCTGACCGACGAGGCGAAGCTGGCCGAGCAGCTGCTCGGCCCGGCCACCATGCCGGAGCTGACGGCCTACGTACGGGCGCAGATCGCGGCGGCGAGCCCGGCGGCGGTCGCCTGGGCGCAGCGGGCGATGGGGGCGCGGGGGGATTCGCTGGACGTGCTGGCGGGGCTGGACGTCCCGGCCGCCGTGGTGGTGGGGGAGGCGGACGGGGTGACGCCGCTGCTGGATTCGCAGCTGATGGCGGAGGCGCTGGTGGACGCGGAGCTGACGGTGATTCCGAGTGTGGGGCACCTGGCTTCGCTGGAGGCGCCGGAGAGCTTCAACGCGGTGGTTCGGGGGCTGCTGCGGAGGCTTTAGGGCAGCGTACGGAAACCGCAGGGGGCGCGGGGTCTGCGCTGCGCAACCGCTCTACGGGAGTGCATGGTTGGCAGCGCAGTTCCTCGCGCCCCTGAGGTAGCTGCTGCTAGCCGTTCAGCTGCACCGTGTACTGGTCGATGCGGGTGACGGCGTCGTTGGGGACGATCTTGCCGTCCTTGAAGCCGTCCACGCCGAAGTCGTTGTCGTTGACCAGGGTGAACTGGGCCAGGCCGTGGCCGAGGTGCCGGACGGCGAGGCCCTCGACCTTGCCGTTCTGGAGGCCGGCGGCGGCCGCGTCGAAGACCAGGCGCTTGGCGCCCGGGGTGACGGCGGTGGGGTTGAGCTCCAGGGCCGGGGTGGTGGCCGGGTCGTCCCACTTGGTGGCAAGCAGGTTCGTGGCCTGACGCAGGTCGACCGCGAAGAACTGGGTGTGGGCGGTGGGCCGCACGGCGTCCCGCTCCTCGACGACCAGCTGGTCGGGGCCGAGCCAGCTGATGGTGGAGGTGCTCCAGCCGCCGTCGGTGGCCGAGTCGGCCTCCCGGATGTTGGCGAACTCGCCGGTCACGGCCGGGGTGCGGCCGGAGATGTCGATCCGGAAGATCCGCTGCAGGCGGGACTTCTTGGCGGTCTTGGCGTCCGGGTTGGCCAGCTGGGTCTGCTGGGCGGCGTAGAGGGTGCGGCCGTCGGCCGAAATGGTCAGGCCCTCCAGGCCCTTGTTGTTCTTCTGCTTGCTCTCGATCGCCGGGAGGATCGGCAGCACCCGGGCGCCCGGGGCGGTGAAGGCCGAGCCGGCCGGGACCAGCACCGTCTCCAGGACACCGCGCGAGGAGAAGTGCAGGACGGACGATCCGTACTCGCTGCTCACCCAGAACGAGCCGTCGTGCGCGCGGACCAGGCCCTCGCTGTCGACGCCGTACGGGTCGTTCGGCAGCACCTTGTTGTCGGCGTCCACCGGGCGCTCGCCGGTCAGGGCGGCCGGGGGAAGGCCGGTGATGTTCCGGGTGTGGGTGACCGGGTCGGTCCGGCCCTTGGGGGTGCGGAGCGGGATGCGCTTCAGCACCTCGATGCGGTTGTTCTTCGCGAGGCGGATCTTGAGGATCTGCGGGGTGTAGTCGGGCTTCAGGAAGATCTTGTCGTTGTCCGCGGGGGCGTCCGCGTTGGGGCCACGGTCGGTGATCGTCCAGAAGACCTTGCCGGAGTCGTCGGCCGGGAAGAGGTCGCTGAAGCCGCCGAGGGCCAGGCCGTTGCCGATGGGCGCCGGGTCGGCGTACGTCCAGGTGCCGGTGCCGGTGCCGGTGCCGGTGCGGGTGTCGGCGGCGGAGGCGGGGGCCGCGACGGCGGCGAGAGCGGCAGCGGCGGCGAGGGCCGTCAGACGAGAGAGTCGCATGGGCACACAGCTTCGGCCGTGGAGGCCGACGCGCGGGCGGCTTCGGACTGAAGAGTGGGTAACCAGATGGGGCGCGAGGAGCCGCCCGGCGCAACCGTCCTACGAAGGTGGGTGGTTGGCCGCGCGGTTCCTCGCGCCCCTGGGTAGTGCAACTGCCCCTGAGACCCGAAGGGTCAGCGGGTCTGCTGAGCGGGGACACCCAGGGTGTCGTCGTTCGGCAGGGAGGCCGCGGCGACGGCCGCACCGGTGAGGGTGGCGAGCATCTCGCGGACGTTGGTGAGCTGGGCGTTGATCGAGTCGCGACGGTTCGTCAGGGCCGCGAGCTCGCGCTCGGATTCGCTGCGGATCCGGTCGGCCTTGGCGTTGGCGTCGGCCACGATGTCCTCGGACTGGCGCTGGGCCGTCTCGACGGTCTGGCGGGCGCGGCGCTCGGCGTCGGTGCGGAGCTTCTCGGCCTCGAGGCGGAGCTGCTCGGCGCGGTGCTCGATCTCGGCGAGGCGCTTCTCGGCCTTGGCCTGACGGGCCGCCAGGTCGCGCTCGGACTGCTCGCGGCGCTTGGCCAGGTTGGTCTCGAACTCGAGGGCGGCCTGGGCGGCCTTGGTGCGGGTCTCCTCGAAGAGGGCGTCCGCCTCCTCGCGCTTGTTCTGCGCGTCCTTGTTGGCCTCGGCGCGCAGCTGGGCGCTGTCGCTGTTGGCCTTGTCGACGATCCGGCGGCCCTCGTCCTCGGCCTTCGCCTTGCGGTCCTTGGCGTAGTTCTCCGCCTCGGTGCGGACCTGCTGCGCGGCGGCCTCGGCCAGCTCGCGGTGCTGCTCGGCAGCGCGGTGGGCCTCCTCGCGCAGGTCCTTCGCCTCCTCCTCGGCCAGCCGGAGGATCTTCTCCACGCGGGCACCGAGGCCGGCGTACGAGGGCTCCGACTCGGTGACCTGGGCCTGGGCGCTCTGCGTCTCGAGGTGCAGCTCCTCGATGCGCTTCTCGAGTGCACCGATCCGGGCCAACGCGCTGTCACGGTCGGCCACCAGCTTGGTGATCCGCTCGTCGACCTGGGCGCGCTCGTACCCACGGCGCACCAGGTCGAAGCCGTGAATGGAGTGACTGTCGCTCATGGGGTTCTGGGCTTCCTGTCGTCGAACCGCTTGGGGTGGTTGAGGGAATCCTGACACGTTACCGGAGTGTCAACCACGAATTGTGGTTGCTTCACGGACAATGTCCGCTCAATCGGGTGGTGCGCCTCCGGAGCGACCGCCACCCGATCGTGGCGAGCCGGCCCCGGCGCCTGCCTTCTTCGGTGCTCCGTCACGGCCGGAGCCGCTCGCCTTGCTGTTTCCCCCGTTGGCCTGCGCGGCCGGTGACGGCGCCTCGAAGGCCTCCAGGGCGGACAGTACGTCCTGCACCCGGGAGATCTCCGTGTTGATGTCCTTGCGCCGACGTACCAACTCGTCCAACTCCCGACGGCCCTCGTCGGTCACGCGCTGCGCCTCGGCCCGGGCCTCGGCGAGCAGGCGCTCGGCCTCCTCCTCGGCCAGCCGCAGCTGCTCGCGCGCTCCTTCGTCCGCCTTGGCCAGCCGCTTGGCGGCCTCCTCGGCGGCCTGCTCGATCTGCTCCTCGGCCTCGTCCTGGGCCTTCTTGAGGGCGGCCTCGGCCTCGGCCGCCAACTGCTCGGCCTTGGCCGTGGAGTCGGCGAGCTTCTGCTCGGCGCCCTTCAGCAGGCCCTCGGCCTTGCGGACGGCGGAGATGCGGACCTTGCTGGCCTCGGCGGAGGCCTCCGAGCTGAGCTCGGCGGCCTTCTCGGTGGCGGCCGAGACGAGCCCGTCCGCCTTCTCCTCGGCCTCGGTGACGGCCTTGCGGGCCTGCTCCTCGGCCTCGGTCAGCTGCTCCTGAGCCGCCGTCACCAGCGCGTCGACCCGCTCGCCGGCCGACTTCATGGCCTGGGCGTTCTCCTTGCGGGCCCGCTCGTGCAGCGCCTCGATCTCGGCGTCGGTCCGCTCGCGCAGCTCCTCTGCCCGTTCGCGCACGGCGGTGGCGTCCCGGCGGGCCTCGGAGAGCAGCGCGTCGGCGTCGGCGCGCGCCCGCTCGACCTCGGCCTGGCCGGCCGCCTCGCCCGCCGCGACCAGCCGCTCGGCCTCCTTGCGGGCGGCCGAGACCATCGCGTCGGCCTGCTCCTCGGCGGCGGCGGTGGTGGCCAGCGCGGTGGTCTGGGCGTCCTCGCCGAGCGCCTCGGCGTCGGCGAAGGCCTTCTCCAGGACGGACTTGGCCTGCTCGCGGGTGGCCTTGTCGAACTGCTCGGCCGTCTCGCGGGTCTCGGCGTCGTAGGTGTCCGCCCGGCCCCGGGTGTCGGCCTCGTACTCCTCGGCCAGCGTGCGGGTGGCGAGGGCGTACTCCTCGGCCTCGGTGCGCAGCGCGGCGGCGAACTCCTCCGCCTCGGCGAGGGCGGTGGCGCCGCGCTCCTCCGCCTCGGCGACCGCCTGGCGGGCCTGGGCCTCGGCCTCGGCGCGGGTCTGCTCGGCCGCCTCCTGGGCCGCCGTCAGCTCCGCCTCGGCGGTGGCCCGCAGCTCGGCGTCGTACGCCTGGGCCTCGGCCCGCTGCTGCGCCAGCTCGGCCTCGACGGCCTCGCGCTGGGCCCGGGTGTCCGCGTCGGTGGCCTCGCGCAGGGCGGTGGTCTCCGCCTCGGCGGTGGCCCGCAGCTCGCCCGTCTCGGCGTCCACGGCCGCGCGCAGCTCGGCGGCGTAGGTCTGGGCCTCGGTGCGCTGGGCGGCGCTCTCGCGGTCGGCCAGGGCGCGGGTCTCGGCGCTGTAGGCGTCGGCGGCGGCGCGGGTCTCGGTGTCGTACGCGTCGGTCTGCTCGCGCAGCTCGGCGAGTTCGGCCTCGACGGCCTCGCGCAGGGCGGTGGTCTCGGCCTCGGCGGTGGCCCGCAGCTCGGCGATCTGCTGGGAGGCGGCCTCGTGCAGCCCGGCCACGGACTGCCTGGTCCCGGCGGCTTCGTCCTCGGCCGCGCCGATCAGGGCGGCGGCCTCGGCGGTGGCGGCCTCCCGGGCGGCGGCCAGTTCGGCCTCGACGGCCTCGCGCAGTGCAGTGGTCTCGGCCTCGGTGGTGGCCCGCAGCTCGGCGGTCTCAGCCTCGGCGCGCTCGCGCAGCCCGGCCGTCTCGGCGTCCACGGCGCCGCGCTGCTCGGCGGCGTAGGCGTCGGCGGCGGTGCGGGTCTCGGTGTCGTACGCGTCGGTCTGCTCGCGCAGCCCGGCGAGTTCGGCTTCGACGGCCTCGCGCAGGGCGGTGGTCTCGGCCTCGGCGGTGGCCCGCAGTTCGGCGGTCTCGGTCTCGGTGCGCTCGCGCTGCTCGGCCGCCCGGGCGTCGGCGGCGGCGGCCTGCTCCTCGGCCTCGGCCAGGGCCTGGGCGCCCTCGGCGCGCAGCGCGGTGGCCTCGGCCTCGGCCTCGGCGAGCTGGGTCTCGGCGGCCGTACGGGCGTCGGCGAGGGCCTGCTCGGCCTCGGCGACCAGCAGGTCGGCGCTCTCCGCGGCCTCGGCGCGGGCGGCGCGGGCGGCTTCGGCGGCCTCCGTGCGCAGCGCGGTGGTGGCGGCCTCGGCGTCGGCCCAGGCCTGCTGGGCGGCGGCCAGCTGCTCGGCGGTCTCGGTGCGCTCGCGCTTGAGGCCGGCGGCGGCCTCCTCATGGGCCCGGCGGCTCTCCGCGCGCAGCGCGGTGGCGGCCGTCTCGGCCTCGCCGCGCTCGCGCAGCGCCCAGGCCTCGGCCTCGGCGCGGTGCGCCTCGGCCCACTCGCGGGCCTCGGTGCGGGCGGCCTCGGCGGCCGTCTCGGCCTCGCTGTGCAGGGTCTGGACCTCGACGCCGGCCTGGTCGAGCAGCTCGTCGGCGGCGGCCTGGGCCGCGGCCCGGGTCTGCTGGTCGTGCTCGGCGGCCAGGCGGCGCAGCTCGGCCGTCTCGCGCTCGGCGGCGGTGCGGTTCTCGGCGGCGGCGGCCCGGGCGGCGGCCAGCGCCTCCTGGCTCTGCCGCTCGGCGGCGGCGGTCAGCTTCTCCGCCTCGGCCCGGGCCCGGGTGAGGGTCTGCTCGGCCCGGCCCTGCACCTCGACGGCCTGGTCCTTGGCGTGCCGGCGCAGTCGCTCGATGTCGGCGGCGGTGCCCGCGCGCAGCTCGTCGGCGTCGGTCTTGGCCCGGGTGAGCAGTTCCTCGGCCTGCTTGGCCGACTCCTCGATCTGGACCACGGCCTGGCGGCGGGCCTCGCTGCGCAGCTTCTCCGCCTCGGCGGCGGCCTGGGCGCGCAGCTCCTCGGCCTCGGCGCGCAGCTGGGCGGCCTCGTCCTGCATCCGCTCGACCTGGGCGCGGATGCCGGCGGCGTCGTCCAGCGCGGCGTTCTGCGCCTGCTCGACGGCCGCCTGGGCCTGCTCGCGCAGCCGCTCAGCCTCGGTGGCGGCCTGGCCCAGGATCCGCTCGGCCTCGGCGGTGGCGGTGGAGACGGCGGTGCCGGCGTCCTGGTCGGCGCGGGCCAGCACCTCCTCGGCCTGCCTGGCGGCCTTGGCCAGGTGGACGGTCGCGTCCTTGGCGGCCTCGGCGCGGCCCTGCTCCTGGGCCTCGGCCCGCAGCGCCTCCGCGGCGGCCTCGGCCTGGGCGCGCAGCTCGGCGAGCTCGCGGTCGGTCTCGGCCCGCAGCTCGGCGATGGCCGCCTCGGCCTCGGCGCGCAGCTGGCCCGCCACGGACTCGGCGGCGCCGCGCAGGCGCTCGCTCTCCTCGGCGGCGGCGGCCCGGGCGGCGTCCGCCTCGGCCTTGGCGGTGGCGGCCTCGGCCTTGATCCGGTCGGTCTCCTTGGTCGCGGCGGCGACCATCTTGGCGATCTCGGCCCGGGCGGTCTGCGAGCGCTGGTCGCTGGCCGCGGCGCCGTCGGCGACCAGCCGCTCGACGGCGGCCTCCGCGTCGGCCTGCAGCTGCTCGGCGGCGGCCTCGGCCTGGGCGCGCAGCTCGCCGATCTGGCGTTCGGTGGTGGCGCGCAGCTCGGCGGCCTCCTGGCGGGCCCGCTCGGCCTCGGCGAGCGCCTCGGCCCGCAGCCGGTCTATCTCGGCCTGGGCGAGGGCCAGCGCCTCGGCTGCGCGCTCCTGGTCGGCCACGACCTGCTGCTTGAGCCGGTCGATCTCGGCCTGGGCGGCGGCCAGCTGCTGCTCGGCGGCGGCCTGGGCGCCCGCGAGCTGCTGCTGGGCCTGGTTGGCGGCGGAGCCGCGCAGCTCCTCGGCCTGGCCGACGGTCGCCTGCGCCTGCTCGCTGGCGGCGCGCAGCAGCCGCTCGGCGTCGTCCTGGGCGCGCTTGAGGGCGGCCTCGGCGGCGGCCTGGGCCTCGCCGCGGGCGGCGTCCACATCGGCGGCGGTCCGGGCGCGGGCCTGGTCGGCGAGGGCTTCGGCCTCGGCCCGGGCGGCGGCGATCAGCCGTTCGGCCTCGATCCGGGAGTCCTGGAGCAGGCGCTGGGCCTCCTGCTCGGTGCCCGCGCGGGTCTGCTCGGCCCAGGAGACGTTGTCGTTGACGTGCCGCTCGGCGCTGCGGCGCAGCTCGGCGAGCTCGTCCTCCAGCTGGCGGCGGCGGGCGGCGAACTCCGCCTCGAGCCGGGAGGTGCGCTCGGCGGCCTCGGCGAGCAGGCGCTGGGTGGCCGCCTGGGAGTCGCGCAGCTGGCGCTCGGCGTCGGCGCGCAGCGCCTCGGCCTGCATCTCGGCGTTGCGCAGCAGCTGCTCGGCCTGGCCGGAGACGGAGTCGAAGGCACGCGGCTGCGCGAGCATCCGACGGGCCTCGTGCAGCTTGGCCCGGAGCACCTCGACCTGGTAGGCGAGGTCTTCGGCATGCTCGACCGACTTGTCCCGCTCCTTGCGAGTCCGATCGAGCTCGGCCTCGAACTGGGAGAGGTGGTCGTCACCCTCGTAGCGGTCGTTGCCCCGCACTCCGCGGTCCCATCCATCTCCTGGTCGCGTCCTCGACCGGGCCGCCCCGGCACCCCGTACTGCTCTGGGCCGGACCGGCTGGTCCTTGCATCCGCAGCGGGTGCCACGGTCGGAGTCCTCGGTGGTGGTGAGCGGCGTTGCCGCGCTCCTCCGTCCGGGTGGACTCCTGGGCGAACTCTTGCCTCGTGGAGAATGGTGACAGATCCGTACCGCGACCGTTCAGCCGTGCCCGTTGAGTGGACTCCCCTGGACGGGTGTTCCCCGCCCTCGGCTCCTGCGCATTGTAGTGTGCGTCGCCCCGGTGGGAACGGGCGCGGGGTGAACTTCGCGCTACTGAGCGGTAGGGCGGGGACGCACGGGTCAGTGCCGGGTGGCCGCGGAGGTGACCAGCTCGGTCAGGACGCCGCCGCAGTCCTTGGGGTGCAGGAAGGTGATCCGGGAGCCCATCGAGCCGATCCGGGGCTCCTGGTAGAGCACGCGGACGCCCTTGTCCTTGATCGCGGCGGCGTCGCCGTCCACGTCCGCGGTGCCGAAGGCGATGTGGTGCACGCCCTCGCCGTTCTTGGCGAGCCACTTGGCGACGGTGGAGTCCTCGCGGGTGGGCTCGAGCAGCTGGAGGTAGGAGGCGCCGCCGTCACCGGTGTCGTTGATCTTGAGCATCGCCTCGCGGACGCCCTGCTCCTCGTTGACCTCGCTGTGGAAGACCTCGAAGCCGTAGGTGTCGCAGTAGAACTTCACCGTCTTGTCGAGGTCGAAGCAGGCGATGCCGATGTGGTCGATGCGGGTCAGCACGGGGGCCTCCGAGGCAGTCATGGATGTGGCAACAGTGCAGCGCATCGGGCGTGGCCGGCGCCACCGCGGGGAGTGTCGGCCTGCTCACAATTCACCCCGGCTTGCTGACACGGTGTTGACTGGTCAGTGCCAGTGCTGCTGATCACAGCCTTGCTCCGGTGACTGCTGGGTAACAGGTCAGTACATTGAGCCGCACTCCACAACTCTCCTGTGGCCTTGACGCGCGAAGGGGCTCGTCTCAAATGACTACTTCAGTGATCGTCGCTGGTGCTCGCACTCCCATGGGCCGCCTCCTCGGCTCGCTCAAGGGCTTCTCCGGTGCCGAGCTCGGCGGTTTCGCGATCAAGGCCGCCGTGGAGCGGGCCGGGATCACGGGGGACCAGGTCCAGTACGTGATCATGGGCCAGGTGCTGCAGGCCGGCGCCGGGCAGATCCCCGCCCGCCAGGCCGCCGTCAAGGCCGGCATCCCGATGAACGTGCCGGCCCTGACCATCAACAAGGTCTGTCTCTCGGGCCTGGACGCCATCGCGCTCGCGGACCAGCTGATCCGCGCCGGTGAGTTCGACATCGTGGTGGCCGGTGGCCAGGAGTCGATGACCAACGCCCCGCACCTGCTGCCGAAGTCCCGCGAGGGCTTCAAGTACGGCGCGATCGAGATGCTCGACGCGATGGCCTACGACGGCCTGACCGACGCGTACGAGAACATCCCGATGGGTGAGTCCACCGAGAAGCACAACACCCGCCTGGGCATCGAGCGGGACGTGCAGGACGCGATCGCCGCCGCCTCGCACCAGCGCGCCGCCGCCGCCCAGAAGAACGGCGTCTTCGAGGCCGAGATCGTGCCGGTGGAGATCCCGCAGCGCAAGGGCGAGCCGGTGCTGTTCTCGCAGGACGAGGGCATCCGCGCCGAGACCACCGTCGAGGGCCTGGCCAAGCTGCGCCCGGCGTTCACCCGTGACGGCACCATCACCGCCGGCACCTCCTCGCAGATCTCGGACGGCGCCGCCGCCGTGGTCGTGATGAGCAAGGCCAAGGCCGAGGAGCTGGGCCTGACCTGGATCGCCGAGATCGGCGCCCACGGCAACGTGGCCGGCCCGGACAACTCGCTGCAGTCGCAGCCGTCCAACGCCATCAAGCACGCTCTCGTGAAGGAGGGCCTGGAGGTCGCCGACCTCGACCTGATCGAGATCAACGAGGCCTTCGCGGCCGTCGCCCACCAGTCCATGAAGGACCTGGGCGTCAGCTCCGACATCGTCAACGTCAACGGCGGCGCGATCGCCCTCGGCCACCCGATCGGCATGTCCGGCGCCCGCGTCGTCCTGCACCTGGCGCTGGAGCTCCAGCGCCGCGGCGGCGGCGTCGGCGCGGCCGCCCTGTGCGGCGGCGGCGGCCAGGGTGACGCCCTGATCGTGCGGGTTCCCCGCGCCTGATCATCTGACATAACCTCTGGGCCGCGTACTCGCCACAAGCGGGGCGCGGCCCAGACGTTCCCGCACCGAGGAGCACGCTGATGATCGACGTTCGTACCCTGGTCGAGCAGGCCCGGGAGGGCCGGCCGCGGGCCGTGGCCCGGCTGATCTCGCTGGTCGAGAACGCCTCGCCGCAGCTGCGCGAGGTGATGGCCGAGCTGGCGCCGTACACCGGGCGGGCCTGGATCGTCGGTCTGACCGGCTCGCCGGGAGTCGGTAAGTCGACTTCCACCTCCGCGCTGGTCTCCGCCTACCGGCGGCTCGGCAAGCGGGTGGCCGTGCTGGCCGTGGACCCCTCCTCGCCGTTCTCCGGCGGGGCGCTGCTCGGTGACCGGGTGCGGATGCAGGACCACGCGACCGACCCCGAGGTCTTCATCCGCTCGATGGCCACCCGCGGCCACCTGGGCGGGCTCTCCTGGGCCGCCCCGCAGGCGCTGCGGGTGCTGGACGCCGCCGGTTGCGACGTGATCCTGGTCGAGACGGTCGGCGTCGGCCAGTCCGAGGTCGAGATCGCGGCCCAGGCCGACACCACGATGGTGCTGCTCGCCCCCGGCATGGGGGACGGCATCCAGGCCGCCAAGGCGGGCATCCTGGAGATCGGCGACGTCTTCGTGGTCAACAAGGCCGACCGGGACGGCGCCGACGCCACCGCCCGCGAGCTCAACCACATGCTCGGCCTCGGCGAGGCCCGGCAGCCCGGCGACTGGCGGCCGCCGATCGTCAAGACCGTCGCGGCGCGCGAGGAGGGCATCGACGAGGTCGTCGACGCCCTGGAGAAGCACCAGGCCTGGCTGGCCGAGAGCGGCGAGCTGCAGCGCCGCCGCACCGCCCGGGCGGCCTCCGAGATCGAGGCCATCGCACTCGCCGCCCTCCGGGCGCGGATCGGCGACCTGCGGGGGGACTCCCACCTGGACGCCCTGGCCGAGCGCGTCGCGGCGGGGCAGCTGGACCCGTACGGCGCGGCGGACGAGCTGGTCGCGGGCATCACCGCGTAGGGGCAGGAACCTAGGACGGGCGCCGATCGTGTCGTACTCCGATCGGCGCCCGGTGCCGATTTGAAGGGCCGGCCCCGGGCAGGTCACTCCGCTGGGGGAAGCCGGTCGAGGAGTGGCACGCCGTGGGACAGCATGATCTCCGTCAGTGCCCGCCACTCGTCGGTGTCCTCCATCAGGAGCATCCTGCGGGTGATCCGATTGAAGATCGTCGGAGGGTTGACGTTCCTTCCCCGGCAGAGGACCCAGCCGGGCTCGGAGCCGTCCCAGAGGTAGGCGTCCTCCGCGGGGTCGACCGCTCGCCCGTCGCCGGTGTGGGACGGCTGGGCCCGCGAGTACCGGCTCAGGCCGGACCGTCCTCGGCGCCGGCCATGGCCTCCTGCTTGAGGCGCCGGCAGGCCACGAGCACGCCGACCGGGGCCGCGATGACCGCACCGGCCAGGACCGGGGCGAGCAGGCCCGAGCCGCCGTAGTGGAGCGCGAGGAAGCTCGCCGTCCCCGAGACGACCGCGGCGGCCAGGAACTGCCAGAGCTTGCCCCGGTAGCTGCGGCTGAGGAAGAGCTGCCGGTCCGGCGTCGCTTCCAGCCCGTCAAGGCCGGCCGCAGGGCCTGCGGTTGCCGCCTTCGGACGCTTGAAGTACAGGAAGTACATCCAGTGGCCGCACGGCTCCCAGCCTTCGAGCGCCAGCCCGGCCGTCACCGCCTCGCGCTCCTTCGCATTGCCGGCGCCGTCCCGCCGGTACTCCCACCGCATCGCCGTGTCCGGCCGGCGGTGGCAGACGAAGCGGCCGAGGCGGTCCAGGCCCTCGACCTCCCAGCCCTGGTCGCCGTAGTGGTTGAGGAAGCGGCGGTCGGCGTAGATGTCGGCGGCCCACTTCCAGGTCTGCGCCCCCGCCTCGGGCTGCTCGGGGGCGCGCCCTTCGAGGAGCCGGGCCGCGAACTCCGCCGGTGTGCCGAACTCCTCTACGGCGTCCGGCGATCCGCTCTCCGCCAGGTAGCCGGAGAGGTCGGCGACGGTCGCTGCCACCTGCTCCTGCGGCAGGCCGCCGGCGCGCAGGCGCTCGGCGAGGTCGGCGAAGTAGCCGGTGGCGTGCTCAGTGGTGCGGTCGGTGTCGTGGTTCATGATGCTCCCCCTGGTTGTGCGGTGCCCAGCATGCTCGTGACGGCGGTGTGGAACTCCAGCCATGACCGGCCCTGTTCGGCGAGGGCCGCACGGCCGGCGTCGGTGAGCCGGTAGTAGCGGCGGCCCGGCCCGCGCTCGGCGGGCCTGAACTCCCCGACGGCCAGGCCGCCTTCCTCCAACCTGTTGAGCACCGGGTAGAGCGTTCCGCCCTTGATCTCGCCGAGCCCGGCCCCTGCGAGCGCCTTGGCGATCTCGTAGCCGTAGCTCTCACCGTCGGTGAGGCAGGCGAGGACGAGGAGGTCAAGGACGCCCTTGAGCCAGCTGGATCTGCGGTCTGTGGCCATGCCTGTATTCCACCACCAGCTAGATAGGAATGCAACCTATCTAGGGGATCGATCTAGATAGCCGGGCTGGACAGTGGCGTCAGTGCCGCAGGGGGAACTCGGCGCGGTCGTGCCAGGTGGTGCCGTCGTAGGCCAGCAGGTGGACGGAGCCGACGCGGGCGGTGACCGGCAGATGGCTCGCGATGTCCGCTTCGATCTTGTCGAACAGGCCCGGCTCCTGGCCGTAGGCCACGGTCAGGTGCGGGACGATGTCGGCGAACCGGCCCCGGAACGGCGGGGCTTCCGGCCAGCGGTCGGCCACGGCCGTGGTGAGGGCGCGCAGGCGGTCCGCCTGGGTCGGGGCGAGGTAGAGCACGTCGGGGAAGCGGCCGAGGTCGTGGAAGTCGACGTCGAAGGCGGGCTGGGCGCTGAAGAGTGCGGCGAGTTCGCCGAGGACCTGGTCGTCGATGCGGTCGTGGGGCAGGAACGGGTAGAGCACGGTCATGTGTGCCGGGATCCCGATCGCCGCCGAGGAGTCGTACTGGTCGCGCCAACCGCCCACGGCCGGTTCGCTCTCCGGCACGTTGATGATCAGCCCTGTCTCGCCCGCCCGGAACTTGCTCATGGGCGACATCGTGGCAGGTGATCAGCCCGGGTGGTAGCGGGTATTCAGCGTGCGGACGGTCTCGGCGACCATCTCCCGGAGCTCCGGTGGGGCCAGCACCTCCAGGTCGGTGCCCAGTCTGAGGAACTGGTCGTGGGCGTGGGCCAGGGATTCGATCGGGAGGCGGGCGGTGGTCCAGCCGTCGGGGTCGAGGGTGGCGGTCCGGCGGACGGAGTGGTGTTCGGCGGAGCCGAGGTGTTCGTGGATGCGGGTGAGGCCGTGGGGGGAGAGGCGGACCGTGGCCTCGGCGGTGTGGCGGCGGGCGTGGAAGTCGGCGACCTGGGCCTGCCAGTGGGTGGCCAGGTGGAAGTCGGCCGGGGGAGTGAACCGGTCGGGCAGAGTGGCGAGTTCGAGGATCTGGTCGACCCGGTAGGTGCGTGCGGCGCCGCCGCCGGGGGAGGCGACGAGGTACCAGCGGCCGGCCTTGAGGACCAGGCCGTACGGCTCGAGGCGCCGCTGCACCGTACGGTCCCAGCTGGAGTAGTCGACCTGGAGGGCGTGCCGCTCCCGGACGGCCGCCGCGACCGCCGTGAGGTGCGGGGTCTCGTCGGTGCGGCCGTACCACCCGGGGGCGTCGAGGTGGAAGCGGTCCTCGACCCAGCCGGCCGGGGCGGGGAGGGCGGCGCGCAGCTTGAGCTGGGCGGTGGCCCGGGCCTCGCCGAGGCCCAGTTGGGCGGCCGGGCCCGGGAGGGCGGCGAGCAGGGCGGCTTGGGCCTCGGCGGGGGTGAGGCCGGTCAGCCGGGTGCGGAAGCCGTCCAGGAGCTGGTAGCCGCCGGCGTGCCCGGCCTCGCCGTACAGCGGGATGCCCGCCGCGCTCAGCGCCTCCACGTCGCGGTAGACCGTGCGGACGGAGACCTCCAGCTCCTCGGCCAGCTGGGCGGCCGTGAGCCGGCCCCGGTTCTGGAGCAGCAGGAGGAGCGAGATCAGTCGGCTGGCGCGCACACCGGAAGTATCCACTGACAGCAGGTGTCAGTGGAGCGGCCGTAGCGTCCCTCCCATGAACGACTTCGACTTCTTCCTCGGCACCTGGCAGGTCGCCAACCGCAAGCTCACCGCTCCGCTCACCGGGAGCGACGACTGGCAGGAGTTCCCGGGGACTTCCGTCGCCCGGCCGCTCTTCGGGGGAGCGGGCAACTTCGACGAGATCAGCTTTCCGACGCTGGGGCGAGAGGGGGCGACCCTTCGGCTGTTCGACCAGGACAGCAAGCAGTGGTCGCTGTACTGGGCCGACAGCCGCAGCGGCCGGCTCGAACCGCCGGTGGTGGGTGGCTTCAACGGCGACCGGGGTGACTTCTTCGGGGACGACACCTACCTGGGCCGCCCGATCCAGGTGCAGTACACCTGGTACCGGCTCGGCCTTGACGCGGCCCGCTGGGAGCAGCGGTTCGCCCCGGCGGGCACCGCGGACTGGGAGCTCAACTGGGTGATGGAGTTCACCCGTTGATCGTCGAGCTGCGGCGGTACACGCTGCGCCCGGGGGCGCGGGACACGCTGATCGAGCTGTTCGAGCGGGAGTTCGTGGCGGCGCAGGAGGCGGTCGGCATCACGCTCGGCGGGCGGTTCCGGGAGGTGGACGATCCGGACCGGTTCGTCTGGGTGCGGTCGTTCCCGAGCATGGGGGCGCGCAAGCGGGCGCTCGAGGCGTTCTACTACGGCCCGGTCTGGCAGCAGCACCGGGAGGCGGCGAACGCGACGATGCTGGACTCGGACGACGTGCTGCTGCTGCGCGGCCCCGGCTACCGGCCGCCGGCCGGAACGGAGCTCGTCACGGTGACGATCTGTCACCTTGACGGCGGTTCGGGCGGTGCGGAGCCCACGGGGGTGGCTCTGCACCGCACCGAGCGCGCGGCCAACACCTTCCCCGCGCTCCCGGTCCGGGAGGACGCCGACGTACTGCTCTGGTTCACCGAGGGCGAGGCGCCCCGCCCGCCGTGGCCCGGCCGGGTGGAGCGACTGCGGCTCGAGCCGGTGGGCTGAGCGCGGGCTAAGCGCGGCCGCGGAGGTTGCGGAGGTGTTCGGCGACGGGGGCCAGGGCGGCGTACATCGCGTCGATCTGGGCCGGGGTGAAGCGGTCGATGAAGTGGGCCCGGACGCTGCGGACGTGGTCGGGGGCGACCTTCTGCATGGTGGCCCAGCCCTGTTCGGTGAGGTGGGCGAAGAGGCCGCGGCGGTCGCCGGGACACTCCTGGCGCAGGACCAGGCCGGCCGTCTCCATCCGGGTGATTTGGTGGGAGAGGCGGCTCTTGGACTGGAGGGTGGCGGTGGCCAGGTCGGTCATCCGCATCCGCCGCTCCGGCGCCTCGGAGAGCACGACGAGGATCTCGTAGTCGTTGCTCGCGAGGTTGTGCGGCTGCAGCTCACGGCCGAGCTGGTAGTCGAGGAGCTTGCTCACCTCCAGATGGGCACGCCAGAACTGCTGCTCCTTGGCCGTGAGCCAAGGGGTCTCCTCCTCTGCCGCGCTGGGGGAGGAGGAGACGGCCGCTTCGGGGGTGGGGTGCGTGTCCATCGTGTCCATGAGGACAGCATACCGATATAGTTCAATGTTGTACAATAAGACTTGTCAGCAAGGCGGCGGAGCTCAGAGTCCGAAGCGACGCCCCAGGTCACCAAGGTTACCGAGACCCGGCACGTTGACATTGGGCAGCTGCTGGCCCCCCGAGGCCGCCTGCGGCGACATGACGCCGGGGTGGTCCTGCTCGCCGACCTGCCCCACCGAGCGCTCGGCCATCAGCTGCTCGGAGGACTGCAGCAGCACCTGGCCGGCCCCGATGAACTCGAACTGGTGCTCCTCGCCGGAGGCGCCGCCCAGCCCGGTCAGGTGCCGCAGGCCGCCGAGCACGCCGTGCAGGTACCCGTGGTCGTAGTGGTGGCAGGGCGCCGGGCAGTCGGCCCAGCCGACCAGCGCCTGCGGGTCGACCCGGACGGGTGGGTCGACGAAGACCACCGGTCCGTTGGAGGCGGCGACGAACTTGCCGGTGCCGATCAGGGTCAGGAAGCCCGGGATGATCGACTGCTTGAGCGCCAGGGTCGGCTCGAAGGCCAGCAGGTTGCCCGAGCGCACCGTCAGGTTGCCGTCCTCCAGGTCGTAGGAGTTCAGGTCGAAGGCGCGGTCGGCGAGCAGCAGCTTGCCCCGGCCCTCGGCCACCACCCAGTCGGTGGCGTGCAGCGGGGAGTTGAAGTTGCGCTGGAGCGCGACGTCCAGCGCGCCGCGGCCGATCCCGGAGAAGCGGATGTCGCCGTAGTAGGCGATCATCTTGCCCTTCTGCAGGTAGTACGCGCCGTTGAGGTCCACCGAGAAGGCGTACGGGTTGACGTTGTCGTTCACCGGCAGGGTGTACGCGTCGAAGACCGGCGGGCCGCTCGGCGGCGCCTGCTGCGGCTGCGGCGGGATGGGCATCGCCGTCTGGGTCTGCTGGTACGACTGCTGGACCTGCTGCTGGGAGTACCCCTGGCCGTACGGCTGCCCCCCATGAGGCTGCGGGGGCTGCTGCCCGTACTGCGGCTGCTGGCCGTAGGGGTTCTGCGGCGGGTAGGACATCAGAGCTTCTCCTCGCTCGCCTGCACGTACACCACACCCTGGCCGGACAGCTCCAGCTGGAACGCCTCGCCGGAGCCGCGCCCGATCATGTCGCGCCAACCGAGCGCGCTGGACAGCTTGTTGCGGACGTCGCCGCGGTGCGCCACGTACGCCTGCGGGTCGACGTGGATGGGCTGCTGCGGGGTGATCGGCAGTTCGATCACGCCGCCGTGGGCCATCACCGCGACCGAGCCCTTGCCGCTCAGCTGGGTGGTGAACAGGCCCTGGCCGCTCACCTGGCCGCGGACGATGCCCATCACCCCGCCCTGGGAGCCCATGAACATGGTGGACTGCTGCAGCGAGCCCTCGAAGGCCAGCAGCCGGTCGGCCTCGACGTAGAGGGTCTCGCCGTTCAGTTCGATCAGGTGCACGTGGTGGCCGCCGTGGCCGAACATCACGCTGCCCCGGCCCTCGACCGTCATCAGCGGGGTGTCCTCGTTCGCCACCCGGCGCCCGATCATGGACATCACGCCGCCCTGGCCGCCCATCACGTTCGGCGTGAAGCTGACCTCGCCGGTGTACGCGAGCATCGCGCCGCGCTGGCTGAACACCCGCTGGCCGGGCACCAGGTGGGCCCGGACCATCTTTCCGTTGATCCGCTCGAAGGGCATCAGACCTCACCCCCGAAGGTGACCTTCTCGGACGGCTGCACGTAGACCAGCCCCTCGCCGGTGAACTCGACCTGCATCGCCTCGCCGCCGCCCTCGCCGATCAGGGTGGTCCAGCCGGCGCCGGACTTGAGCGCCCGGTTGAGGTTGCCGGTGTGCGCGACGTACGCACCCGGGTCGACCCGCAGCGGGGTGCCCTGGGAGACCCGGAGCACGATGGCCGGGCCGTTGGAGATCAGGGCGGCCCAGCCGTGGCCCTCCACCTTGGTGGTGAACAGGCCGTTGCCGGAGGCCATGCCGTTCAGGCCGGTGAAGGAGGTGCCGGTGTGCAGGCTCGCCTCGGTGCAGAGCAGGTTGTCCGACTCCACGAAGAGGGTCTCGCCGTTCAGCCGCACGAGGTTGACCTCGGTGGCCTTCTCGGCGAAGAAGCAGGTGCCCTGCCCCTTCACCTCCATGACCGTCATCTGCTCACCGGTGAGGCGCCGGGCCACCATGCCGCGCAGCCCGTCACCGCCGCCGGTGAGCTTCTTGAAACTCATCTGGCCGGTGTACGCGACCATGCTGCCGTTACGGGCCTTGACCGCGTCCCCCGCCAGGTCAACGGCGAGGACCCGGGAGCCCTGGAGTCGAAACTGTGCCACCGGCCGAATGTATCGGCCGGTGGCGGCCCGGCGGGAGAGCCGGACGGGTAACCGGTACCGAGTTGGGACAAATCAGGCCACGGTGACCCGGGCGGACTGCTCGACCTCGAGCAGGGAGGCGGAGTGGCGCTCGGCCTCGAAGGCGACCACGCCGCCGCGCAGGCCGAACAGGCGCTTGGAGAGCAGGATCCAGACCACGGCCGCGATGTTGAGCAGCAGGGTGCAGATCTTCACCGCGCTGACGTGCTCGGAGAGCTCGTACCCCTCCAGCGGGAGGAAGGCGGCGGTGGCGACCACGGTGAGGTACTCGGCCCAGCGGCGGCCGAGCCAGAGGCCGTACGCCTCGACGATCTCGATCAGCGCGTAGGCGAGCAGGGCGACCGCGACGATCAGCAGGGTGTTGTGCTTGTAGTCGAAGGTCTTGCGGATGGTGTCGACGATCGGCGCGTGCTCGAGGTCGTAGTGGAAGTGGTCGGCCACCGGCTTGAAGGTGGTCAGGTTGGTGTCGAAGAAGTCCCGCACCGCGTCCTGGCTGTTGGAGAACTTCCAGACCGCCCAGGCGATCAGCACGATCAGCACCCCGCGCACCAGCCGCTCGAGCGCGAGGAAGCGCAGGACGAAGATGTCGCGCAGCGCCTTGCCGCGGGGCACCAGCGGCGCGTTCTCGGCCGGGCCGGAGCCGTGCGGCTCGCCGAGGGCGAAGTCGCCGCAGCGCAGGCAGCGCCAGGCCTCGCCGAGGGCGGTGTCGGCGCGCAGCCGGGCGTTCAGGGCGGGCTCGGTGGGCGCGTAGGTGGTGTGCCCGCGCCGGGAGCAGGTCCGGCGGTTCCAGTCGATGGCCATGAGTCTTCCCCCGGGGGTCGTTCTGCGGGTGTGGCGGTGAGCAGGATAGTGGCGGGGGACCCCGGCCGGGGTGCGGGTGTTCGATCGGTGATAATGGACGTCGGCTTGTGAGACCGTTCACAAGCCCGTCGAGACGTCTCTTATGAGGTAGCCACCGTGAAGAACAGCAGCGCCGTCCACCGCCTGCGCCTGGTGTCCGGGCCCGAGGGCCTGTCGTTCCTCCTGCTGCTGACTTGCTCGGTGCTCAAGCGCACCACCAGCTTCGACGCGGTCAAGCCGATGGGGTACATCCACGGGGTGCTGTTCGTCTTCTACGTGGTCTTCCTGGCCCTGGCCTGGCAGCAGCAGCGCTGGGACCGCAAGCGCGGCATCCTGCTCTTCGTGCTCGCGGCCCTCCCCACCGGCGGGTTCTTCGCCGAGCGGATGCTGGCCCGCGAGGAGCGCGGCGAGTACCAGGCGCAGCCCGCCGCCTGACCGTACGCACGCCGAAGGCCGGGCCCTCCCCGCGCGGGGAGGGCCCGGCCTTCGGCGTTGGGCGGGGTCAGCCGACGCTGACGGCGCTCCAGGCCGCGGCGACCTGGGCGTACTCGGTGCTGCTCGCACCGTAGAGGCCGGCCGCCGCGTTCAGCGTGGCGGTGCGGGCCGCGTGGTAGTCGGTGGTGGAGGTCATGTAGGTGGTCAGGGCCCGGTACCAGACCTGGAGGGCCTTGTCCCGGCCGATCCCGGCGACGGTGGAGCCGTTGCAGGTCGGCGAGTTGTAGCTGACGCCGTTGACGGTCTTGGCGCCGCTGCCCTCGGACAGCAGGTAGAAGAAGTGGTTGGCGACACCGGACGAGTAGTGCACGTCCAGGTTGCCGACGCCGCTGTACCAGCAGTCCGCCGAGCCGCCGTCCTTGGAGGGCTTGTCCATGTAGCGGAGCGGCGTGCCGTCACCGTTGATGTTGATCAGCTCGCCGATCAGGTAGTCACCCTTGTCGGCGGCCAGGTTGGCGTAGAACTCCACGCCGGTGCCGAGGATGTCCGAGGTGGCCTCGTTGAGGCCGCCGGACTCGCCCGAGTAGTTCAGGTTCGCGGTGTTGGCCGTGACGCCGTGGCTCATCTCGTGGCCCGAGACGTCCAGCTCGGTCAGCGGGTGGGTGTTGCTGGTGCCGTCGCCGTAGGTCATGCAGAAGCAGGAGTCGTCCCAGAAGGCGTTGACGTAGTTCTTGCCGTAGTGGACGCGGCTGTAGGCGCCGACCCCGTTGTTCTTGATGCCGCTGCGGCCGAAGGTGTTCTTGTAGAAGTCCCAGGTCACGGCGGCGCCGTACTGGGCGTCCACGGCGGCGGACTGGTCGCTGGAGACCGTGCCGGTGCCCCAGACGTTGTCGGCGTCGGTGTAGAGGGTGCCCGTGCCGGAGGTCCGGCCCTTCAGGGTGGTGGTGTACTGGCCGCCGCGGGTGGCGTCCTTCAGCTGGTACGTGGAGCCGGTGTAGTTGGTGGTCAGCGGCACGGTGCCGACGAACACGCCCTTGCCGGTGCCGGTCGCGTTGGCGGTCTGGATCTCCTCGTGGGTGGAGAGCACGGCGCCGGTGGTCGCGTCGGTGACGAGCACCTGGCGGCTCGGGGTGCCGTCCGCCCGCATGCCCTCGATGGTGGTGCGGTAGGCCAGGCGCGGGGCGCCCTCGGACGCCCAGACGACGAGGCCGGCCTCGCCGGTCCGGTCGACGGAGGTCAGCGCGGCCGACTCCGAGTCGGCCTTGCCGACCTGGGCCTTGACCGAGCCGTTCGCCTGCGCGGCGGCCTGGGCCGCCGTCAGCTTCGGGGTGAGGCTCGACAGCGCGAGGCTCTGCTTGGTGGCGCGGTCCACCGACTTGATGCTGCCGTTGGCGGCCTCGTGCACCACGAGGTCACCGCCCAGCACCGGGAGGCCGCCGAGCAGGCGCTCGTAGCGCAGGTGACGGGTGCCGTCCGCGTCGACGATCGCGTCCTTGGGGACGAGCTGCTCCTGGGCGCCGAGGCCGAGGGCCTTGGCCGCGGCGCTGGCCTGGGCGCCCGCCTGGGCGATCAGGGCGGCGTGCTGCTGGCCGGCGGCGTTGCCCAGGGCGGGGCTCGGGCTGGCCTGGGCCGCACCGGCGGTGACCTGGATGGCGGCGGCGAGAACGGCAGAGGCAGAGAGAACGGCTCCGACAGTCAGCTTGCGCTTCATGGACGGATTCCTTCCGGTACAACCGCGTGTGCGCGGTCGCATCGCGTTCCGGGGCGCCGGAGTTGGCACCTGCTGGGGCGGAACGGACGCTGACGGGCTGCTCCGTGCGGTCACGCGACAGCCGGCCGGGTGGGGTGGCCGGTCTGTCGAACGGGGCTGGCCAGAAGCATGACAATCGCACCGGTGTAATGACAGGTCTCGGGCAAGAATTGGCAAAGGCCCGCCAAGGAGCTGACGTTGTCGCTCGCCTGAAATGTCATCAGTGAATGTGGTCGAACCCGGGCGAACCGGACAGGCGCTTGAGAGTTTTGACCCGAACCGTGGCTGAATAGCCGTCGAATACGAGTGCGGTCGGTCAGCGGGTTGTACATTGCCGGAACATTGCGTATCGAAGGGATGCCGGGCTGACCGCCTCCGGGCGGTGGCGGGACTCCGCCAATCTCCCCCGCTTGTCCAGCATCGTGGACACCTGGTACTCCGCAGCGGCCGCGCGAGTACGGTGGGGGCGTGGCAAAGCCCCTAGCTCTCGACTTCGACCCGATCGCCCGCGCCGACGAACTGTGGACCAAGCGGTGGGGCGGTGTGCCCTCGATGGGCGCGATCACCTCCGTGATGCGGGCCCACCAGATCCTGCTCTCCCGGGTGGACGCCGTGGTCAAGCCGTACGGGCTCACCTTCGCCCGGTACGAGGCGCTGGTGCTGCTCACCTTCAGCCGGACCGGCCAGCTCTCGCTCTCCAAGATCGGCGAGCGGCTGATGGTGCACCCGACCAGCGTCACCAACACCGTCGACCGCCTGGTGCAGGCCGGCCTGGTCGCCCGCCGCCCGAACCCGCTGGACGGCCGGGGCGTGCTCGCGGCGATCACCGACCGGGGGCGCGAGGTGGTCGAGGCGGCCACCAAGGAACTGATGGCGATCGAGTTCGGCCTGGAGGGCTACGGCCCCGACCAGTGCCGGGAGGTCTTCGACCTGCTGCGCCCGCTGCGGGTCGACGCCGGGGACTTCACGGAGGCCGCGGAGCAGGGGTAGGGGGCGGACAGAACCGCCCGAAGCGGGCGGTTACCCTCAATGGCATGAAGCAGAGTGTGCTGACCCGCTACCGGGCGATGGCGTATGTCACGGGTGTCCTCCTGATCCTGCTCACCCTGGGTGTGATCGCCAAGTACGTGCTCGACATCTCGGGCGCCGCGGGTTTCACCACGGCGGTCGGCATCGCGCACGGCTGGCTGTACGTGGTCTACCTGGTGTTCGCCTTCGACCTGGGCACCAAGGCCAAGTGGCCGATGGGCAAGCTGGCCTGGGTGCTGCTCGCCGGGACCATCCCGACGGCCGCCTTCTTCGTCGAGCGCAAGGTCGCCGCCGAGGTCGCCCCGCTGATCGAGGCCCCCGAGGCCGTCGGCGTCTGACGCCGTCACCCCGGGTCTCCGTCGGGCCGCAGGTCGCCATCGACATTTACTAGGACGTCCGAGTAGTTTGGTAGGACGTCCTAGTAGCTGTGTCGTCCCGCGATCCGGGCCGGCCGTACGGAGTGGAGTTCGGAGTCGATGGACGCCGAGGAGATCGAGGCCGGTCGTCAGCGCTGGCAGCAGCGGTACGACAAGGCCCGCAAGCGTGACGCGGACTTCACCACCCTGAGCGGCGACGACGTCGCCCCCGTCTACGGCCCGCCCGCCGGGCAGCCGGTCGAGGGCTTCGAGCGGATCGGCTGGCCGGGCGAGTACCCGTACACCCGTGGCCTGCACCCGACCGGCTACCGCGGCCGGACGTGGACCATCCGGCAGTTCGCCGGCTTCGGCAACGCCCAGCAGACCAACGAGCGCTACAAGATGATCCTGGAGGCCGGCGGCGGCGGCCTCTCGGTCGCCTTCGACATGCCGACCCTGATGGGCTACGACTCCGACGAGCCCAAGTCGCTCGGCGAGGTCGGCCACTGCGGTGTGGCGATCGACTCGGCGGCCGACATGGAGGTCCTGTTCGACTCCATCCCGCTCGGCGACGTCACCACCTCGATGACGATCAGCGGCCCGGCCGTGCCGATCTTCTGCATGTACCTCGTCGCGGCCGAGCGCCAGGGCGTCGACCCGGCGGTGCTCAACGGCACCCTGCAGACGGACATCTTCAAGGAGTACATCGCGCAGAAGGAGTGGCTCTTCGCCCCCGAGCCGCACCTGCGCCTGATCGGCGACCTGATGGCGTACTGCGCCACGGGCATCCCCGCCTACAAGCCGCTCTCCGTCTCCGGCTACCACATCCGCGAGGCCGGGGCCACGGCCGCGCAGGAGCTCGCCTACACGCTGGCGGACGGCTTCGCCTACGTCGAGCTGGGCCTCTCGCGCGGCCTCGACGTGGACGTCTTCGCGCCGGGCCTGTCCTTCTTCTTCGACGCGCACCTGGACTTCTTCGAGGAGATCGCCAAGTTCCGCGCCGCGCGCCGGATCTGGGCCCGCTGGATGAAGGAGCGCTTCGGCGCCAAGACCGACAAGGCGCAGTGGCTGCGCTTCCACACCCAGACGGCCGGTGTCTCCCTCACCGCGCAGCAGCCGTACAACAACGTGGTGCGCACCGCCGTCGAGGCGCTGTCCGCCGTCCTCGGCGGTACCAACTCGCTGCACACCAACGCGCTCGACGAGACGCTGGCGCTGCCCTCCGAGCAGGCCGCGGAGATCGCGCTGCGGACGCAGCAGGTGCTCATGGAGGAGACCGGCGTCGCCAACGTCGCCGACCCGCTGGGCGGCTCCTGGTACGTCGAGGCGCTCACCGACCGGATCGAGGCGCAGGCCGAGGAGATCTTCGCGAAGATCCTGGCCAAGGGCACCGAGGACCACCCGATCGGGCCGATGACCGCGGGCATCCTGCGGGGCATCGAGGAGGGCTGGTTCACCGGGGAGATCGCGGAGGCGGCCTTCCAGTACCAGCAGTCCCTGGAGAAGGGCGAGAAGCGGGTCGTCGGCGTCAACTGCCACCCGCGGTCGGTCACTCCGGAGCTGGAGATCCTGCGGGTCTCGCACGAGGTGGAGAAGGAGCAGGTCCGCGTCCTGAAGGCCCGCAAGGCCGGGCGGGACGAGGCGGCCGTCCGGGCCGGGCTGGACGCCATGCTCGCTGCCGCTCGCTCGGGCGAGAACATGATCCCGCCGATGCTCGAGGCGGTCCGCGCCGAGGCGACGCTGGGCGAGATCTGCAACACCCTGCGGGACGAGTGGGGGATCTACCGGGAGATCCCCGCTTTCTAGCAGAGAGTCAGTTGCAAACGTCAGGGGCGCGGGGAACTGCGCGCAGCGGTAGGTGGCAGGTCGGTGCCTACCGACTCGCGCAGTTCCCCGCGCCCCTGGGTGTTGCAACTCAAGGAGAGTGCACAAGGCGGAACTCGGTGCCCCCGGTCGGGGCAGGTCCGGCCGTCAGCGTCATGTTGTGGGCCTTGGCGATCTGGCGGGCCATGGCAAGGCCGAGGCCGGAGCCGGGGAGGCGGCGGGCGGCGGTGGAGCGGTAGAAGCGGTCGAAGACGTACGGGAGGTCTTCGGGGGCGATGCCGGGGCCGTGGTCGCGGACGGTCAGGGTAGTGGCGGTCAGGGTGATCTCGACCGGGCCGCCGGGCGGGCTGAACTTGGCGGCGTTGTCGAGCAGGTTGCCCACCAGGCGGGAGAGGCGGGCGGGTACTCCGGACACCGTCGGGTCGTCCAACGCCTGGTAGCTGAAGGTGACTTGAGGCCAGTGGCTGCGGGCGGTGTCGACACAGTGCTCGACCAGCGACGCCAGCCGGACCGACTCGACCAGCTGCTGCGGCTCCTCGTCCCGAGCCAGTTCGATCAGGTCGTTGACCAGGCCGGAGACCTCGCGCAGCTGCCGCTGCAGCCCTGCGGTCGCCCGGGCTCGCTGTTCAGAGGTCAACCGGTCGGCCCGGGCCAGCAGTTCGGCATTGGTGCGCAGCGCCGTGAGCGGCGTGCGCAACTCGTGCGAGGCGTCCGCCACCAGCCGCTTCTGGGCCGTGACGGAGGCCTCCAGGGCATCGAGCATCACGTTGAACGCCCCGGCCAGCCGGGTCAGTTCGTCCTCGCCCCGCCCCGGCGGCAGGCCGATCCGGACGCCCGCGTCCCGCGTCGCGGCGATCCGCTCGGCGGTGGCGGTCAGCCGGGCCACCGGTGCCAGGCCGGTGCGGGCTGCGGCGTAGCCGAGCAGGCCGGCCGCCAGGATGCCGACACCCGCCACCGCCCCCATCAACTCGCCCGCCTGGCGCACCCCTTGCTGCACGGTGTCGGAGCGCAGCGCGACCTGCACCGCCTGCCCGGCGCCGAACGGCGTGGTGAGCATCCGGGCCGGGTGCCCGCTCACCGAGATCTCGCTGTAGTAGCCGGCCCGGCGTCCCGCCGCGACCTCCCGGGTGGCCGGGGTGACCGGCAGCAGGTACGGGGTGCGCGGGTCGGCGGCCGGATCGGCCGGCACGATCTGGGTGCAGGCCGGCGCCGCCAGGTACCCGCACTCGCCGTAGACCACCTGGGGTGGCTCGCCCCGGTGCTGCTGCTGGACCAGGGTGGCGTGCTGAGTCAGGGTGAGATCCAGCTGGTGCACCAACTCGTAGCGGATGATGGTGAATCCGGCCGCGCAGATGCCCAGGGTGACCAGTGCGACGGCCGCCGAGGTGACCAGGGCGAGCCGGGTGCGCAGCGGCCGGCGCCGCCGCCAGGCGGCGTGGGCTCTCATGCGGCGCCCAGCCGGTAGCCGACCCCGTGCACGGTGTGCACCAGCCGCGGTTCGCCGCCCGCCTCCAGCTTGCGGCGCAGGTAACCGACGTACACGGCAAGGGAGTTGGAGTCGGGGCCGAAGTCGGCGCCCCAGACCCGCTCCATGATGAGCTCGCGCGGGAGGGCCTGCTCGGGGTTGAGCAGGAGCAGTTCGAGCAGGGCGAACTCGGTGCGGGAGAAGTCCAGCGCCCGGCCGCCCCGGTGGCCCGTCCGGCCGGCCGGGTCGACGGTGAGGTCGCCGTAGCGCAGCACGTCCGTCTCGGGCGGGGCCGCGCGGCGCAGCAGGGCGCGCAGCCGGGCGGTCAGCTCGTCCAGGGCGAACGGCTTGACCAGGTAGTCGTCGGCGCCCGCGTCCAGCCCGTCCACCCGGTCGCTGACCGAGTCGCGGGCGGTGAGCACCAGGATCGGCACCCCGTCCCCGAGGGCGCGGACCCGGCGGCAGAAGGCCAGGCCGTCGAGGGCGGGCATCATCACGTCGAGCACCACGGCGTCCGGCTGCCAGGCCGTCAGCTCCGCGAGCCCCGCCAGCCCGTCGGCCGCGCCCCTGGTCTCGTACCCCGCCACGGCCAGGCCGTCCTCGACGGCGGCCCGCACCTCGGGGTCGTCGTCCACCACCAGCACCTTCACCTCTGAGGTCATGCGGACAACCTTCTCAAACCGGGTTATTAGAACTCTCTTACCTCGCCTGACGAAGCTCCTCGGCATGACAGAGAACCGCTTGTCCGTGGTGATCGGCGCCGGCGGCACCGGCGGCCACATCTACCCGGGCCTGGCCCTCGCCGAGGCGCTGCGCCGGGCCGACCCGTCGGCCGTGATCTCCTTCGTCGGCACCGAGCGCGGCCTGGAGACCAGGCTCATCCCGGAGGCCGGCCACCGGCTGCACACCGTCGAGATGATCCCCTTCGACTCCTCGCTCGGCCTGCGCCGCTACCTGCTGCCGGCAGCGCTGCTGCGGTCGGGCGCGCGGTGCAGGGAGATCCTGCGGGAGCAGGGTGCCCAGGTCGCGGTGGGCATGGGCGGCTACCCCAGTGCGCCGGTGATCGTCGGCGCCCGGATGGCCGGGCTGCCGAGCGTGGTGCACGAGTCCAACGCCGTGCCCGGCCGGGCCAACCGCTTCGCCGCCCGCCTCACCCCGCACGTGGCGCTGGCCTTCGACCGCACCCGGGCGCACCTCCCTTCAGGCGCACAGGCCGAGACCGTCGGCATGCCGATGGTCGGCGCCGTGGCCGGGCTCGACCGGGCGGCGCTGCGGGGCGAGGCCCGGGCCCGGCTCGGCGTCGGCCCGTACGAGCACCTGGTGGTCTTCAACGGCGGCAGCCTGGGCGCGGCCCGGCTCACCGAGGCGGCGCTCGGCCTGGCCGAGCGCTGGCGGCACCGGCCGGACGTCCGGCTGCTGATCAAGACCGGCCCGGCCGCCCTGCCCGAGGTGCGGGAGCGGCTCGGCCACTCGCCGGTGGCCCGCGCGGTGGCCTACCTGGACCGGATGGACCTGGTGTACGCCGCCGCCGACCTGGTGGTCTGCCGGGCCGGCTCGGCCACCGTCGCCGAGCTGGCCAGCATCGGCGTGCCGTCCGTCCTGGTGCCCTACCCGCACGCGCCGCACGACCACCAGACCCACAACGCCCGGGTGCTCTCCGACGCGGGCGCCGGGCTGCTGCTGCCCGACGGCGAGTGCACCGCTCCGCGGTTGGCCTCACTCGTCGAGCCGCTGCTCGCCGACCCCCGCCGGCTCGACCTGATGAGCCGCGCGGCCGACCCGGGCACCCACGCCCGGGCGGCCGACCTGCTCGCGGCCAAGGTGCTGCGGGTCGCCCTTCCCACCCACCACGCCCTCAGGAGGGCCGCATGAACACGTCTCTGAACGGCACACAGGTCCTGGTCACCGGCGCGGAGGGCTTCATCGGCTCGACGCTGGTCGACCTGCTGGTCGAGCGCGGGGCCCGGGTGCGCGCCCTCGTCCACTACAAGCCGTACGCGGAGCGCGGCCACCTCGCCAAGCACCTGGCCTCCGGCGAGGTCGAGATGCTCGCGGGCGACGTCCGCGACCCGGGGCGGGTGCAGGACGCCGTGGCGGGCTGCGACGTGGTCTTCCACCTCGCCGCACTGATCGGCATCCCGTACTCCTACCTCGCCCCCGAGGCGTACGTGCAGACCAACGTGGTCGGCACCCAGAACGTCGCGGCGGCCTGCCTGCGGGCCGGCGCCACGCTGGTGCACACCTCCACCAGCGAGGTGTACGGCACCGCGATCACCGCCCCGATCAGCGAGGGGCACCCGCTCCAGCCGCAGTCGCCGTACTCGGCCTCGAAGATCGGCGCCGACATGACGGCGCTCTCGTACTGGCACGCCTTCGAGCTGCCGGTGACCGTCGTCCGCCCCTTCAACACCTACGGGCCGCGGCAGTCGGCCCGAGCCGTCATCCCGACGATCCTCTCCCAGCTGCACTCCGGCGCCGAGGAGATCCGGCTCGGCTCGCTCACCCCGACCCGGGACTTCACCTACGTCACCGACACCGCCGAGGGCTTCCTGGCGGCGGCCCTCGCCCCGAAGGCGTACGGCGAGGTGCTCAACCTCGGCACCGGCACCGAGATCTCCATCGGCGACCTCGCCACCTCCCTGATCACCGCCGCCGGCTCCACCGCCCGCGTCGTCCAGGACCCCACCCGCCTGCGCCCCGGCGGCAGCGAGGTCGAACGCCTTCTCTCCGACAACACCAAGGCCCGCACCCTCACCGGCTGGCAGCCCACTGTCTCCCTGACCGAAGGCCTCCAGGCCACCTCCGACTGGGTCGCCGCCAACCTGGACGCCTTCGCCCCGGGCCGCTACCAGGTCTGAGAGCCGTAAACCGCTTCGGGAGTGGGGCGGGCCGTGCCTAGGGTGCGGGCATGGCGATCGAGTTCCTGCGGTACACCGAGGGTGAGGCCGAGCGGCTGGTGGCGTTCCTGGCGGGGGAGGAGTGGCCGTTCCACGGGCGGAGCGCGGTGACGGCGGAGCAGGTGAGTGGATGGCTGGCGGACGGGCTGTTCGAGAGTGCGGAGAGCCGGACGTTCTGGATCGTGGTGGACGGGGAGACGGCCGGGCTGGTCCGGCTCAGTGACCTCGGGGACGAGACGCCGCTGTTCGACCTGCGGCTGGCGGCCGGGCACCGGGGGCGGGGGATCGGGACGCGGGCGGTCGGGTGGCTGACGGCGTACCTGTTCACCGAGTTCCCGGGGGTGGAGCGGATCGAGGGCCACACCCGGCAGGACAACACCGCGATGCGGCGGGCGTTCCGGCGCAACGGCTATCTCAAGGAGGCCCACCACCGCCTCGCCTGGCCGGCTGCCGACGGCAGCCGGCACGACTCGATCGGCTACGGCGTGCTGCGCCGCGACTGGGCGGCGGGGGAGGTCACCCCGCTGGACTGGGAGGACGAGCCGGTCAGCCGGCCAGGGGGCTGAGGAGGAGGGTGGTGAAGCGGTGGATCCAGTCGGTGGTGACGGGTTCGCCGCTGACCAGCATGCGGTGTTCGACGGTGCCGGCGATGGTGTCGAAGATGATGTCGACCTCCTCGCAGGCGGAGTCGTCGTCGAGGTCGGGGCCGAGTTCGCCGCGCTGCTGGGCGAGGGCCCGGCCCTGGCGGACCAGGTGCTTCTGGGGTTCGACGATGCGTTCGCGGATGCGGCGGCGCAGCTCGGGGTCGCGGGTGCCCTCGGCGAAGAGGGCGAGCAGGGCGGCCTGGGTCTCGGGGCGGGCCAGCAGGGCGGCGAACTGGGCGACCACGGCCTCGATGTCGGCCTGCAGGCTGCCCCGGTCGGTCATCTCCAGGGCGTCGAAGAGGCTGGCGACGGCCTCGATGACCAGATCGTTCTTGGAGGGCCAGCGGCGGTAGAGGGTGGTCTTGGCGACCCCGGCGCGGGTGGCGACGTGGCCCATGGTCAGCCCGCCCCAGCCGAGCTCGGCGAGGGCGTCCCGGGTCGCGTCCAGGATGGCGCGGTCAGCGGTGGCGCTGCGCGGCCTGCCCTTGCCTCGCGGGGGGACGGCTGGGGCGGCCGGCTGCCGGGTGGTGGGGGCCACCGAGCCTCCTAGCGATTCATACGGTTCAGACACGGGAAGTTCAGGTTCGGGCGGTTTACTTGCCGGTAACTTCCCCGAGGGTGGCAACGGTAGCGACATGTCGTCCTTCGCGGCAGCCGGAGCGAGCCCGAAAGTGGGGCAGCTCACGTCTTCAGGGGCCGGGGCGGGCTTGCGGCAGGGGGTCCTGGTGCAGATACGCTACGACTCGTAGCGAAAGAGCGACAACCACGCGGTGCGTGCCCAAGGGATCGGGCCCCCGCGAGGCGCGGGTGGGGACCCGCGCCGGAGCTCGGCTGACAGAGTGGGCCGTCGGTGGGTGGGAGAGACCCCCGGACGGCGCTCGTGGGGGAAGTGCAGGGGAAGAAGCGCGCGGCTTTCGAGCCCGGGTACGACCTTTCCCAGTGGTTGGCGCCCGCCAGCCGCGCGGACGGGGGAGGATAGTGCCATGCAGCCACGGAATTCGCGTCTCAACAGCTCCGCCCTGCGCGGTGCGGTCGACCTCGCCGCAGTCAAGGCGGCCGGGGAGGCCGCTCAGAAGGCCGAGCAGGCCCGGGCCGAGCGGGCCCGGCAGGCCGCCGCCGCGGAGGCGGACGGCATCGCCCCGGCCGGGGTCCCGTACCCGCTCGTCATCGATGTCACCGAGGACACCTTCGAGGCCGAGGTCGTGCAGCGCTCGGCCGAGGTGCCGGTCGTGGTGGACTTCTGGGCCGAGTGGTGCGGCCCGTGCAAGCAGCTCAGCCCGGTGCTGGAGAAGCTGGCCGAGGAGTACGCCGGCCGGATCGTGCTCGCCAAGATCGACGTGGACGCCAACCAGCTGATCGCCCAGCAGTTCGGCATCCAGGGCATCCCGGCCGTGATGGCCGTGGTCGCGGGCCAGCTGGTGCCGCTCTTCCAGGGCGCCGAGCGCGAGGACAACGTCCGCAAGATCCTGGACCAGCTGATCGCCGTGGCCGAGCAGCGGTTCGGGATCGTCGGCGGCACCGGCGAGGGAGCCCCGGTGGGCGAGTACGCCCCCGCCGAGCCGGAGGACCCGGCCCTGTCGGCCGCTCACGAGGCGCTGGACCGGGGTGACCTGGGCGGCGCGGTGCAGGCCTACCAGAACGTGCTGGTCGAGCAGCCGGGCAACGCCGAGGCCAAGCTGGGCCTGGCCCAGGCGCAGCTGCTGCACCGGGTCGAGTCCTTCGATCCGCAGGCCGTCCGCACGGCGGCCGCCGCCGACCCGAAGGACGTCGCGGCGCAGCTGGACGCGGCCGACCTGGACTTGGTGGGCGGGCACGTCGAGGACGCCTTCGGGCGCCTGGTCGACACCGTCGGCCGGACGGCGGGGGAGGACCGGGACGCCGCGCGGGTGCGCCTCCTGGAGCTCTTCGAGGTGATCGGCCCGGAGGATCCGCGGGTCACCGCGGCCCGTGGCGCACTGGCCCGGGTGCTGTTCTAGGAAGGGCCCGGCGGGGCGGTTCGTAGGCCCCGTTTGGCACGGCCGATGACCTGCGGTGTCGCTGGAGATTTGGCGACAAAGCGGGCGTAGGCACCGAGGTTTACCAAATCTTGACAAGGCTCCTCGGCGGTCACGGAAGGTGGCCGCCGAGGGGTGTTTCGCCCTTGTTTCCAAGGGATTGCGTCGTCACGAATCCTCCATGAGGTCACGCTGAGTAGGGCGGCCTTCGATTCCATGATCGACGTTATCCGTTGTTGGATTACCCGTCAGTAATGAACCCCTTGTGCTTCGCCCGGGATTCAAGCACGATCGGCGACGCCTGGTCCCCTCGTTTCCGCGAGGGGGTCCCCACCGGGCAGCCGAAGGCTCCGGCCGGAGGCGGCGAGGCGCAGGGGGGTATCCGCAGATCCCACACCGCGGTTCCTGTGTCTCAGAAGCGGTCGCGCAGCCCGCGCGGTCGTTTTGGTTGTCGCTCGGGGGTGATCGCCGGTGTCGTCGGTCGTGCCCGCTGCCGTGGAGGCAGCCGGTGCCGGGAACGGGAGTGCCGCAACCGCGGCCGCTGCCGCGCTCGCCGATGCCCCAAGCGCTCTCCGCTACCGAGGACGTAGCTCTCTCCCATCCCAGGCCAACTCCCGTGCGGGGCGTGGCTGGAGATGTACGTCCTAGAAGGAGGACACGCATGTCCCAGACTTACGGCAAGACCAGCTGGAAGCGCTTCGCCCTGGTGATGGTGCCCAGCATCGCCGCCACCGCCGCGATCGGCGTCGGCCTGGCGAGCAGCGCGCTGGCTGCCTCGTTCAGCGTCTCTGGCCAGGACTTCAAGGTCACCGTCGCCGACCTCGACGGCACCAACTTCGCCCAGTACGGCGGCGTCGACAACGGTCTCGGTGCGAAGCACCCGATCGCCGTCTCGGCCTTCGACACGGCCACGCTCACCAACCTGTGCCAGTCGGTCACCACCGACCTCAGCGCGCTGCACCTGGGGACGTGGACCCTCAAGCTGAAGGCGGGCGGCGACGGCACCCCGGCCACGGCCACCAACATGCTGATCGGCCTGGAGAACCTCAGCGCCGACGCGACCTTCGACAACCCGGACGCCGCCGGCAAGCCGCAGGCGCTCGGCGGCATCAACATCGGCCAGGACGCCTCCACCGTTGGCGGCTTCTCGAAGGGCCAGGTCGGCGGCTTCGGCCAGTACGCCCCGCACGCCCACCTGACCAACGTGAAGCAGACCGCCTGGTCGACCTCGGCCGGTACCTTCAAGCTGCCGGGCCTGCACCTGTCGGTTGCCCAGAAGGACGGCAACGAGCCCGGCAACGAGTGCTACTGAGCCGCTGAGGCCGTCGGCCCGGCCGACGGCCACCAGGGCACCAGGGTCGGGGGCAGTGCAGTCCGCTGCTCCCGGCCCGCACCATCGGAAATCCCCCTCGTACCCATCATCGAGGAGCAGCAACGTGTCCAGCGCAACCGCCAACGAGTGGCCCGACCAGGCCGACGCCCCGGCCAAGCCGATGGGCCGGTTCCGGTCCTGGCGCCGCACCCGTCCGTTCTGGGGTGGTCTGCTGGCCCTGTTCGCGGGCTTCCCGATCATGTACTTCCCGTATGCCAAGCTGCACATCGGCCAGCTGACGATGACCATGGCGACCACCGCGGGGGCGGGCTCCCTGATCATCGGTGTGCTCCTGATCTCGCTCGGGATCACCGCGTGGTTCCAGCCGCTGGTGAGGGTCTTCTGCGGAATCGCGGTCACCGTGCTCTCGCTGGTCTCGGTGCCGGTCTCCAACCTCGGCGGTTTCGGCTTCGGCCTGATCTTCGGGCTGCTCGGTGGCGGCCTGCTGTGTGCCTGGGCGCCGCTGAAGGCGCAGCCGGATGCCGAGCCGGTGGCTGAGACGGCGGCGGCCGAGACCGCGGCACCGATGGCCGAGGAGGGGCAGTGACAGCCGGGGAGGGCAAGGTGCCGGGCCCCCGGCACGCCGTGCCGCGGGTGAGCACCCGCAACCGGCTGCGCGGCAAGGCGATCGCGATAGCCGCGATGCCGACCGCGCTGCTGATGGGCACCATCCCGACCCTGGCGATGGCGGCGGACACGCCGAAGAGCCAGACCTGCGCGACCTCGCCGGACACGGTGCTCGAAGAGATCCCCGTACCCAAGAGCGAGATCACGCCGATCCCGGACACGCACACCCCGGGCACCCCGACCCAGGCGCCGACACCCCTCCCGGGTACGCCCACCCCGGGCCCGGCCACGCCCAGCGCGCCCGTGAGCAGCTCGCCGACCGCCGCTCCGGTGGTCTCCCACCAGCCGCCCGCGCCGCGCGCGGTGACGGCCGCTCAGGCGGCCGACACGGCCGTGCGGCAGGCCGCGCCGAGCCCGAGCCCTAGTGCGAGCGCCGCGCGCGCCGCCGTGAAGGCGGACGACCTCTGGGGCGACATCCTCGACGTCCTGAAGCTAGGCCACCCGACCACGCCGACGCCGACCGCGCCGACCACCAAGGCGCCGGCTCCGCCCGCCCCGCCCGCTCCGCCGGCCCCGGTGCCCGGCACCCCGAGCAGCGCCCCGAGCACCCCCGCGCAGCGGACGGCCGACCCGGCCCCCCGGGCGGCCGAGGTGCCTACGGCGAGCCCGAGCGCCACCGCCTCCGAGCCCGCGGCCCCGGCATCCACCGCCGCCAAGGCGCCGAGCGGCAAGGCGGCCACCCACGCGTCGTCCGCGCCGACGGCCAAGAACCCCAACTGCCAGGTGGACTCCCGCGCGCTCAAGGCGAACAGCGCCGAGCCGGGTGTCGTGGTGCCGGAGCAGAACTGGACGCTGCGCACGACCACGCTGGGCCTGAACCACGCGCAGTTCTACGGTGTGGTGGACGTGCGGACGGCGACCACCACCAAGCGGGTGCTGAAGTTCGTGGTGCAGAACGTCGACATCGAGAACCTCGACATGTCGACTCTCGAGGGCAACGGCATGACCTTCCACGTGAAGAGCCGCCCGGGCTCGACCTCGACCATGCGCCACGGGCCGATCACGATGTACGTGGAGAGCCTCTCCGGCCACCTCAGCAAGGTGCTCGGGCTGCCGATCCTGATCGACCTCGGGCCGATCACGCTGACCCCCGACACCCTGCCGCAGTGGCTGTACGACCTGATCGGCGCGGTGCCGATCCCGCTGGACCTGGAGATGAAGCAGGTCACCGCCGTCCAGGCGGGCCAGTTCGGCGGCGCGCTGACCATCCCGGGCATGCGGATGTTCAACGACGACACGCCGTACTAGCCGTACCTGTCGTACCGCCCCAAGACGCGCCTGTGGGCGCCGCCTCCGTGCCGGGAGGCGGCGCCCACAGGCGTTTGCGCGGATCAGAGACTCAGAGACAGAGACTCAGGGTCAGAGACCGGCGCGGGCGCCCAGGTGGTGGACCTGGACCATGTTGGTGTTGCCCGGGATGCCGGGCGGGGAGCCGGCCGTGACGATCACGGTGTCACCCGTGGCGAGGCGGTTCAGGCGCATCAGCTCGTTGTCGACCTGGACGACCATCTCGTCGGTGGTCTGCACCTGCTCGGTCACGTACGCCTCGACGCCCCAGCTCAGCGAGAGCTGGTTGCGGGTGCAGGCGTCCGGGGTGAAGGCGATCACCGGGATCGGCGAGCGGTACCGGGAGAGCCGGCGGGCGGTGTCGCCGGACTTGGTGAAGGCCACCAGGCCCTTGGCGTTGAGGAAGTCGCCGAGCTCGCAGGCGGCGCGGGCGATCGAGCCGCCCTGGGTGCGCGGCTTGCGGCCCGGGTTGAGCGGCTGCAGGCCCTGGGCGAGCAGCTCCTCCTCGGCCGTCTCGGCGATCCGGCTCATGGTCTTGACCGTCTCGACCGGGTACTTGCCGACGCTGGACTCGGCGGAGAGCATGACCGCGTCCGCGCCGTCCAGGATGGCGTTGGCGACGTCCGAGGCCTCGGCGCGGGTCGGCCGGGAGGCGTGGATCATCGACTCCATCATCTGGGTGGCGACGATGACCGGCTTGGCGTTCCGACGGGCGAGCGTGATCAGCTGCTTCTGCACCAGCGGCACCCGCTCCAGCGGGTACTCCACCGCGAGGTCGCCGCGGGCGACCATGATGGCGTCGAAGGCGAGGACGATCTCCTCCATGGCCTCGACGGCCTGCGGCTTCTCGATCTTGGCGATGACCGGCACCCGGATGCCGACCTCGTCCATGACCTTGTGCACGTCGTTGATGTCGGCCGCGTTGCGGACGAAGGAGAGCGCGACCATGTCGACGCCCAGTTCCAGGGCGAAGCGCAGGTCCTCCTTGTCCTTCTCGGACAGGGCGGGGACGTTGACGGCCGCGCCGGGGAGGTTGATCCCCTTGTTGTTCGAGAGCACGCCGCCCTCGACGACCACGGTCTTCACGCGGGGGCCGTCGACGCTGACGACCTCCAGGGCGATGACACCGTCGTTGATCAGGATCGGGTCGCCGGGCTGCACGTCGCCGGGCAGGCCCTTGTAGGTGGTGCCGCAGATGTACTGGTCACCGGGGACGTCCTCGGTGGTGATGGTGAAGTGGTCGCCGTTGTCCACCGTCACCGGACCGTTGGCGAAGGTCGCCAGACGGATCTTGGGGCCCTGCAGGTCGGCCAGCACACCGATGGTGCGGCCGGTGTCCGCGGACACCTGGCGGACCTTGCGGTACCGCTCCTCGTGCTCCGCGTGGGAGCCGTGGCTCATGTTGAGTCGGGCGACGTTCATGCCCGCTTCGACGATGGCCTTCAGCTGTTCGTAGGAGTCCGTGGCCGGACCCAAGGTGCAGACAATTTTCGCTCGGCGCATATCCGTCAGTCTATCCGTTCGTGTTATAGGTGCATTTGCCGCGAAACGTTAGAAATCGCCAACGAACGATTCCGAGGGATGGGACGCCGGGCTGACATCCGGTCACCCCGCCTCGTGCACCAGGGCGAAGGCCTGCCGGGCGATCTCCAGCTCCTCGTCGGTGGGCACCACCGCGACCGTCACGCGGGAGTACTCCGGGGAGATGACCCGGGGCTCGCCGGAGCGCACCGAGTTCAGCTCCGGGTCCACCGCGATGCCCAGCTCCTCCAGGCCGGCGGTGGCGGCCGCGCGGACCGGTGCCGCGTTCTCGCCCACCCCGGCGGTGAAGGCGATCGCGTCCACCCGGCCGAGGACCGCGTAGTAGGCGCCGATGTACTTGCGCAGCCGGTGGACGTACGAGTCGAAGGCGAGCTTCGCGTCCGCGTCCCCCTCGTCGGCGCGGCGCATGATCTCGCGCATGTCGTTGTCCCCGCACAGGCCGAGCAGGCCGCTGCGGCGGTTGAGCAGGTTGTCGATCTCGTCGATCGACAGGCCGCCGACGCGGTGCAGGTGGAACACCACGCCCGGGTCCACGTCGCCCGAGCGGGTGCCCATCACCAGGCCCTCCAACGGGGTGAGGCCCATCGAGGTGTCCACGCACACCCCGCCGGCCACGGCGGAGGCCGAGCCGCCGTTGCCCAGGTGCAGCACGATCACGTTGACCTCGGCCGGGGCCTTGCCGAGCAGCTCGGCGGTGGCCCGGGAGACGTACTGGTGCGAGGTGCCGTGGAAGCCGTAGCGGCGCACCCGGTGCTCGTCCGCCACCGCCTTGTCGATCGCGTACCGGGCCGCGTACTCGGGCATGGCGGCGTGGAAGGCGGTGTCGAAGACGGCCACCTGGGGGAGGTCCGGGCGCAGTGCGCGGGCGACCTCGATGCCGGTGATGTTGGCGGGGTTGTGCAGCGGGGCGAGGGGCACCAGGCGGCGGACCTCCGCCAGTACCTCCTCGGTGACCAGGGTCGGCGCGGTGAAGCGCTGCCCGCCGTGCACCACCCGGTGGCCGATCGCGGCCAGCTCGGGGGAGTCCAGGCCGACGCCGTCGGCGGTCAGCTCCTCGGCCACCGACTTGAGCGCGGCGCCGTGGTCCGGGAAGACCTCGAGGCGCTCGCGCTTCAGCCCCGCGCGGGTGGTGTGCAGCAGCCGCCCGTTCGGCTCGCCGATCCGCTCGACCAGGCCGGCGGCGAGCCGGGAGCCGGCCAGCATGTCGATCAGCTGGTACTTGACCGACGAGGAGCCGGCGTTGAGGACGAGGACTCGGGTGCCCGCGCTCACGGCTGGGCTCCTTCCGTTGCGGGGGTCTGGGCCTGGATGGCGGTGATCGCCACGGTGTTGACGATGTCCTCCACCAGCGCGCCCCGGGAGAGGTCGTTGACCGGCTTGCGCAGGCCCTGCAGCACGGGGCCGACCGCCACAGCGCCGGCCGAGCGCTGCACGGCCTTGTAGGTGTTGTTGCCGGTGTTGAGGTCGGGGAAGATCAGCACGGTGGCCCGCCCGGCGACCGGCGAGCCCGGCAGCTTGGTGGCGGCCACGTGGGCGTCCACCGCGGCGTCGTACTGGATCGGGCCCTCGACCAGCAGGTCGGGCCGAAGTTCGCGGACGATCTCGGTGGCCTTGCGGACCTTGTCCACGTCCGCGCCGGAGCCGGAGGTGCCGGTCGAGTAGGAGAGCATCGCGACCCGGGGCTCGACGCCGAACCGGGCGGCCGTGGTGGCCGACTGGATCGCGATGTCCGCCAGCTGCTGGGCGTCCGGGTCCGGGTTGACGGCGCAGTCGCCGTAGACCAGCACCTTGTCGGCCAGGCACATGAAGAAGACGCTCGAGACGATCGAGGCACCGGGGGAGGTCTTGATCACCTCGAAGGCCGGGCGGATGGTCGCCGCGGTGGAGTGCACCGCGCCGGAGACCATGCCGTCGGCGATGCCCTCCTGGACCATCAGGGTGCCGAAGTACGAGACGTCGGTGACCACGTCCAGGGCCCGCTCGACCGTCATGCCCTTGTGGGCGCGCAGCTTCGCGTACAGCTCGGCGAACTGGCGGCGCAGCGGGCTGGTGGCCGGGTCGACGATCTGCACCTGGGCGCGGTCGGCGGCCGGGTCGTGCGCGGGGAGGGTGATGCCGAGCGAGGCGGCCTTGCGGCGGACGGCCTCGGGCTCGCCGAGCAGGGTGAGGTCGCAGATGTTGCGGCGCAGCAGCACCTCGGTGGCGCGGAGCACCCGCTCCTCGGCGCCCTCGGGCAGCACGACGTGGCGGCGGGCCGAGCGGGCCTTCTCCAGGAGGTCGTGCTCGAACATCATCGGGGTGACCCGCTCGGAGCGGCTCAGCTCGATCCGGCTGGTCAACTCGGCGGTGTCCACGTGGAGTTCGAAGAGCCCGAGGGCGATCTCAGCCTTCCGGGTGCTGGACGGGCCGAGCTTGCCCTCCAGGTGGGTCAGGACGGCGGCGGTGGGCCAGCTGCCCTCGGGGACCACCGCGACCGGGGTGCCGGGGGCGAGCCGGGCGGCCAGCGCCATGACGTTCGGGCCCGGGTGCTGACCGAGGGTCAGCAGCACGCCGGCTATCGGCGGGGCGCCGGCGGCGTGCGCGGCCAGCGAGCCGATCACCAGGTCGGCGCGGTCGCCCGGGGTCACCACCAGTGCGCCTTCGGTCAGCGCGTCCAGGAAGGTCGGCAGCATGGCGCCGCCGAAGACGAAGCCCCGCACGTCCCGGGCCAGGCCCGCGGCATCGCCCAGCAGCACCTCGGCGCCGGTCGCCTCGACCAGCTGGGCCACGGTCGGCGCGGCGAGCGCGATCTCCTCGGGGATCACGTAGGCGGGGATCGGCAGCTTGGTGGTCAGGCCCCGCAGCACCTGCTGCTTCATCGAGGGGGCGACCCGGTTGGCGATCATCGCCAGCGTCGAGCAGCCCAGGTCGCGGTAGGCGTGGTAGGCGTTGCGCACCTCGGCGGTGACCGCCTGGCCGTCCTCGCCGTGGCCGCCGACCACCGGCAGCACCCAGGCGCCGAACTCGTTGGCCAGGCGGGCGTTGAAGGCCAGCTCGTCGGGGATGTTGGTGTCCGCGAAGTCGGTGCCGAGCACCAGCACGGCCTGGCACTTCTTCTCCAGCGCGCGGAAGCGGTCCACCAGGGCCGAGACCAGCTCGTCCTGCCCCTGGGCGGCCTGCAGCGCGGCGGCCTCCTCGTAGGTGAGCCCGTACAGCTCCTGGGCCGGGAGGTCGAGGCGGTAGCGGGCCCGCAGCAGCTCGACCACGTGGTCCGAGCCCGCCTCCCCGGGGGCGGCGGCGTGCACCAGCGGGCGGAAGACCCCGACCCGGTCCACCTGGCGGGTGAGCAGTTCCATGACCCCGAGTTCGACGGCCTGGCGGCCGTCCCCCCGGTCGATCCCGGTCACGTACACGCTGCGCGCCACCTGGGGTACTCCGTTCCCGTCGCCGTCCTCAGCTCACTGGTCACCTCGACCATACATTCGCACCGGGAACGGGCCGTCGCACTCGGGCGGCGCCGAAAGAAGCAAGGGACGAAAGTCCCGGGGTGACGGGCCTTCGTCCCTTGCTCGCGGCGGCTCAGGAGGCCGGGCGCAGCCAGATCGTGGCGAGCGGCGGGAGGATCAGCTCGGCGCTGCGGGCCTGGCCGTTCCAGGGGGTCGGCTCGGCCTTGACGGGGTGTGAGTTGGCGATGCCGCTGCCGCCGTAGTCGGCGGCGTCGGTGTTGAGCGCCTCCTCCCAGAGCTGCTCGCCGCGGCCGGTCGGCGGCAGGCCGACCCGGAAGCAGTGGCGGACGACGGGGGAGAAGTTGCAGACCGCCACCAGCGGACTGCCGTCGGCCGCGAAGCGGACGAAGGAGATCACGTTGTCCTCGGCCGCGCCGCCGTCCAGCCAGCTGAAGCCGGCCGGTACGGTGTCCTGCTCCCAGAGGGCGGGGGTGGCCCGGTAGACGGTGTTGAGCTCGCGGACCAGCTCGCGCACGCCCCGGTGGTCGGGGGCGGCCGGCCAGTCGTCGGCCAGCACCCACCACTGCGGGCCCTGCTCGTGGTCCCACTCGGCACCCTGTGCGAACTCCTGCCCCATGAAGAGGAGTTGCTTGCCCGGGTGGGCCCACATGAAGCCGAGGTAGGCCCGGTGGTCGGCGCGCTGCTGCCACCAGTCGCCGGGCATCTTGGCGACCAGCGCCTGCTTGCCGTGCACCACTTCGTCGTGCGAGATGGGCAGCACGTAGTTCTCGGAGTAGGCGTACACCATCGAGAAGGTCAGGTCGTTGTGGTGGTACTTGCGGTGCACCGGCTCCTTGGACATGTAGACCAGCGAGTCGTGCATCCAGCCCATGTTCCACTTGAGGCCGAAGCCCAGGCCGCCGCTGTCGGTGGGGCGGGTGACGCCGTCCCAGGCGGTGGACTCCTCGGCGATGGTCACCACGCCCGGGCAGCGGCGGTAGACGGTGGCGTTCATCTCCTGCAGGAAGGCGGCGGCGTCCAGGTTCTCCCGGCCGCCGTGCTGGTTGGGCGTCCAGGCGCCGCCCTCGCGGGAGTAGTCGAGGTAGAGCATCGAGGCCACCGCGTCCACCCGCAGGCCGTCGACGTGGAACTCCTCGCACCAGTAGACCGCGTTCGCCACCAGGAAGTTGCGGACTTCGGTGCGGCCGTAGTCGAACTCCAGGGTGCCCCAGTCCGGGTGCTCGGCGCGCAGCGGGTCGGCCGGCTCGTAGAGCGGCTCGCCGTCGAAGCGGGCCAGCGCGAAGTCGTCCTTGGGGAAGTGCGCGGGCACCCAGTCGACGATCACACCGATGCCGTGCCGGTGCAGGGTGTCGACCAGGTGCTTGAAGTCGTCCGGGGTGCCGAGGCGGGCGGTCGGGGCGTAGAAGCCGGAGACCTGGTAGCCCCAGGAGCCGCCGAAGGGGTGCTCCATCACCGGCATGAACTCGACGTGGGTGAAGCCGAGTTCCTCGAGGTAGGAGGGGAGTTCGGCGGCGATCTCGCGGTAGCTGGTGAGGTCGGGGCGCCAGGAGGCCAGGTGGAGCTCGTAGACGGACATCGGGGCGCGGTGGTGGCGCACGTGCGCCCGGCGGGCCATCCAGTCGGCGTCCTGCCAGACGTACGCGGAGGTGTGGACGACGGAGGCGGTCTCGGGCGGGCACTGGGTGGCGCGGGCCAGTGGGTCGGCCTTCTGGAGGGTGCGGCCGTCGTGGGTGTGGATCTCGTACTTGTACTGCGTGCCCTCGGCCAGGCCGGGGACGAACAGCTCCCAGACGCCGGAGGAGCCGAGCGAGCGCATCGGGTGGCCGGTGCCGTCCCAGTGGTTGAAGTCGCCGACCAGGCGGACGCCGCTGGCGTTCGGGGCCCAGACGGCGAAGGCGGTGCCGAGGGTGCCGTCGAGCTCGCGGACGTGCGATCCGAGCGCCTGCCAGAGCTGCTCGTGGCGGCCCTCGGAGATCAGGTGCAGGTCCAGCTCGCCGAGGGTGGGGGCCGCGCGGTAGCCGTCCTCCTGCCGCAGCGGCTCGCCGCCGGGGTAGGTCACATGGAGGTGGTAGTCGGGCAGCTCGCGGTGGCCCGGGAGCAGGCCGGTGAAGAGGCCCGAGGAGAGGTGGGTCAGCTCGGCCGGGCCCTGCCCGGTCTCCACCACGATCCGTTCGGCGAACGGGCGCAGCACCCGGATCGCCACACCCTCGGCGGTGAGGTGCGCGCCGAGGAGCGCGTGCGGGTCATGGTGGTTCCCGGACAGCAGCCGCTCCACCTCGGCCGGTGGCAGCGGCGCCTCCGGCAGGCGCAGAGCGGCGCCCACGGCTCCCGCCCCGCGCTCGGGGGCGCGCGGGGGCGCGGGGGTGACGGCCTTCGGTGTCGCGGGGGCTGCCGTGGGCTCGGTTCCCGGCCGCGCCGGGCCACCGGGCCGGGGGCCCGCGGCGAGGAAGGTGGCGGGTACGGCGGGGGTGGAGCGGTGCTGCTTCGGGCCGAGCGGGGTCACGGCTAGGTCCTCCTGCGAGGGTCGATTGGGCGTCAGACGGTGAGGGCCAGACGGTTGATGGCGGCGAGCGGGATCGGTAGCCAGCTGGGCCGGTGCCGGGCCTCGTAGACCACCTCGTAGACCGCCTTGTCGATCTCCAGCGCCCGCATCAGCTCGGGGGCGGTGTTCGGGTCGGCGCCGCCCCCGGCGCTGTAGCCCGCGCAGTAGGCGGTGCGGTTGCGCGCCGCCCAGGCCGCCGCGAGGTGGGCCAGCTCCGGGTTGTGCGGGGCCCCGGCGAGCAGGTGGGCGGCGGCGTAGTCGAAGGAGCGCAGCATCGCGGCGACGTCCCGCAGGGCCGGCTGCGGCTGGCGCCGCTCGGCCAGCGGCTTGGCCGGTTCGCCCTCGAAGTCGAGCAGCACCCAGCCGTGCGGGGTCCGCATCGCCTGCCCGAGGTGCAGGTCGCCGTGGATGCGCTGGACCGGGACGGACTCCAGGTGGTCGGCGGTGAGCGCCCGGAAGGCGGTCCGCAGCGCGGAGCGGTAGCGCAGCAGGCCGGGTACGGCCGTCACCGCGCTGTCCAGGCGGTCGGCCATCGCCCCGGCGAGCAGCGAGAGTTGGGCCCGGTCGAGGCGGTCGACCGGCATCGAGCGGGCCAGCACCCGGTGCACCTCGGCGGTGGCCCGGCCGAGCCGGTGCGCCTCGATGGCGAAGTTGCCCGGGGCTGGGTCCGACTTGAGCCGGCCGACCTGGCTCAGGGCGAGCTCCCAGCCGTCCTCGGCGTCCGGCAGGTAGCGCTGGAGCAGGCCGAGAGTGGCCGGTTCCGATCGCTCCATCCGGCTCTCGAACCACGCGGCCACCCGGGGGATGCGGGTGGAGCCGGCCCGGGAGAGGGCCAGTGAGAGCTCCAGGTCCGGGTTGGTGCCGGGACTGATCCGGCGGAAGAGCTTGAGGATGAAGGCGGTGCCGTAGATGACCGAGCTGTTGCTCTGCTCGGCGGTGGAGGCGCGGCCGGGGAGGTTGCTGGGCAGCCCGGGGCCGGGGGTGCGGCGGAAGGAGAGCGAGCCGAAGCGGTCGCCGGTGGCCAGGTGCTCGAGCAGGCGCCCGGTCAGCTCCGGGTCGTGCAGCGCGTCGTAGAGCACGGCGCCGTCGTACGGGCCGCCGCTGAGGCGCCCGAGCACGGTGGCCGGCGGCAGCCCGGCGGGCTGGCCGGAGCGGGAGCCGAGCAGCAGCTGGTAGGTGTCGCTCCCGCCGGAGTGGTCGACCCGCAGCAGCAGGTGGAGCAGTGCCGGGTCACCGACCTGCAGGGGCGTGGCCAGCACCGGCGTGAGGCCGGTGATCGGCCGCCCCTTGCCCGCGTACCAGCGCTGGCCGGGCAGCCAGCTCGCGATCAGCGGCAGCGCGGCCTGCACCAGCTCGCTGACCCCGGGGGCGGTTCTCCGAGCCCCCGTGCCACGGGTGCCGACGGGCGCTGGCGCGTCGTCGGGCGACTCGGGGTGCACACGGGCTTGAGAACGGGAGGTTTCGGACATGACTCCCTTTCCCCGGAAGCGGGCCGACTGCCCGACGGGTCTGGCCGGGTCCGTCAGTCTTCCGGATTTCGGCGGCGCGACGGCGACGGCACGCGAGTCGGGCTCGGGTGTCACGCCTTAGTGTGGGTGGCCGTTGGGCTGTTCTCCGTACGCGGTGGTGCAGAGAGCTTCAGGGGCGCGAGCTTCGGCGCTCGCGCCCCCGGATGTGCCGATCGTGCTGGATCGTTACTTCGCGCGACGGATCACTTCGCGCGCGGGTTGCGCAGCTGGAACCAGTAGAAGCCGTGGCCCGCCAGGGTCAGCAGGTACGGCCACTCGCCGATGGACGGGAAGCGCACGCCCCCGATCAGCTCCACCGGGTACCGCCCTCCGTAGCGCCGCAGGTCGAGCTCGGTCGGCTGCGCGAACCGCGAGAAGTTGTTCACGCACATGACCAGGTCGCCCTCGTACTCGCGCACGAAGGCCAGCACCGCGGGATTGCTGGAGGGCAGTTCGGTGTAGCTGCCGAGGCCGAACGCGGGGTTGAGCTTGCGGATCTCGATCATGCGCCGCGTCCAGTGCAGCAGAGAGCTCGAACTGCTCTGCTGGGCTTCGACGTTGGTCACCTGGTACCCGTACACCGGGTCCATGATGGGCGGCAGACTGAGCCTGCCCGGGTCTGCCGAGGAGAAACCCGCGTTGCGGTCGGGCGTCCACTGCATCGGGGTGCGGACGCCGTCCCGGTCGCCCAGCCAGATGTTGTCGCCCATGCCGATCTCGTCGCCGTAGTAGAGCACCGGCGAGCCGGGCAGGGCGAGCAGCAGGGCGGTGAACAGCTCGATCTGGTTCCGGTCGTTCTCCAGCAGCGGGGCGAGCCGGCGGCGGATGCCCACGTTGGCGCGCATCCGCGGGTCCTTGGCGTACTCCGCGTACATGTAGTCGCGCTCCTCGTCGGTGACCATCTCCAGGGTCAGCTCGTCGTGGTTGCGCAGGAAGACCCCCCACTGGCAGCTGCCGGGGATGGTCGGCGTCTTGGCCAGGATCTCCGAGACCGGGTAGCGGGACTCCCGGCGCACGGCCATGAAGATCCGGGGCATCACCGGGAAGTGGAAGGCCATGTGGCACTCGTCGCCGCCGGAGGCGAAGTCGCCGAAGTAGTCGACCACGTCCTCGGGCCACTGGTTGGCCTCGGCCAGCAGCACGGTGTCCGGGTAGTCAGCGTCGATCTCCTTGCGGACCCGCCGGAGGAACTCGTGCGTCTCGGGGAGGTTCTCGCAGTTGGTGCCCTCGCGGGCGAACAGGTACGGCACGGCGTCGAGCCGGAAGCCGTCGATGCCGAGGTCGAGCCAGAACCGCAGGCCCGCGATCATCTCCTCCTGCACCCGGGGGTTGTCGTAGTTCAGGTCGGGCTGGTGGGAGAAGAACCGGTGCCAGAAGTACTGCTTGCGGACGGGGTCGTACGTCCAGTTGGAGGACTCGGTGTCGACGAAGATGATCCGCGCGTCCGGGTACTGCTTGTCGTCGTCGGCCCACATGTAGAAGTCGCCGTACGGGCCGTCAGGATCCCTGCGGGACTCCTGGAACCACGGGTGCTGGTCACTCGTGTGGTTCATCACGAAGTCGATGATCACCCGCATGCCGCGCTTGTGCGCCGCGTCCACGAACTCCACGAAGTCGGCCAGGTCGCCGAACTCGGGCAGCACCGACTTGTAGTCCGCCACGTCGTAGCCGCCGTCGCGCAGCGGCGAGGCGAAGAACGGCGGCAGCCAGAGGCAGTCCACGCCCAGCCACTGGAGGTAGTCCAGCCGGGCGGTCAGCCCCTTGAGGTCGCCGACCCCGTCCCCGTTGCTGTCCTGGAACGAGCGGACCAGGACTTCGTAGAAGACCGCGCGTTTGAACCACTCGGGGTCGAGGTTCTTCGGCGGCGTCTCGGCGAAGGTGTCGTGGACGGGGTCGTTGACTGTCACAGCGGGTTCCTCCGAACCGTGAGGAGGTGGGCCGGGGCGACCTGCGGGTCGAGCCGGACGTAGTTGTGCCGGCCCCAGGTCCAGACCGCGCCGGTGAGCTCGTCGTGCACGGTGACCGGCCCGTCCGACTCGAGCGTGACGGTGGCTTCCTGGGGGTGGTGCGGGTCTAGGTTGACCACCGTGACGACCTCGTCGGTCAGCCCGTCCTCCGCCGTGGCGGTCTTGACGTAGGCGATGACCTGGTCGTTGTCGGTCGGCAGGAAGCGCAGGTCGCGCAGCTGCTGGAGCGCCGGGTGGCGGCGGCGCAGTCGGTTCAGCGTGGTGAGCAGCGGGGCCAGGCTGTCCTGGGTGGACCAGTCGCGCGGGCGCAGCTCGTACTTCTCGGAGTTCAGGTACTCCTCCGAGCCGGGGTGGGCGGGCTCGCCCTCGTACAGCTCGAAGCCCGCGTAGACGCCGTAGCTGGGCGCCAGGGTGGCCGCGAGCACGGCGCGCAGGGCGAAGGCGGCGGGGCCGCCGGTCTGCAGGTGCTCGGGCAGGATGTCGGGGGTGTTGGCGAAGAAGTTGGGGCGCATGTAGGCGGCGGCCTCGCCGGTCAGCTCGGTGAGGTACTCGGTCAGCTCGGCCTTGGTGACGCGCCAGGTGAAGTAGGTGTAGGACTGGTGGAAGCCGATCTTGCCCAGGGTGTGCATCATCGCAGGGCGGGTGAAGGCCTCGGCGAGGAAGACCACGTCCGGGTCGGTGCGGGCGATGTCGGCGAGCACCTTCTCCCAGAAGAGCACCGGCTTGGTGTGCGGGTTGTCGACCCGGAAGATCCGCACGCCGTGGCCCATCCAGTGCCGCAGGATCCGCAGAGTCTCCTTGACCAGGCCGTCCATGTCCTGGTCGAAGTTGACCGGGTGGATGTCCTGGTACTTCTTCGGCGGGTTCTCGGCGTAGGCGATGGTGCCGTCCGCGCGGTGGGTGAACCACTCCGGGTGCTTGTTCACCCAGGGGTGGTCGGGGGAGCACTGCAGGGCGAAGTCGAGGGCGATCTCCATACCGAGCGAGGCGGCCTCGGCGACGAAGAAGTCGAAGTCCTCGATGGTGCCGAGGTCCGGGTGGATCGCGTCGTGGCCGCCCTCGGGGGAGCCGATCGCCCAGGGGGAGCCGACGTCGTGCGGGCCGGCGGTGAGGGAGTTGTTCGGCCCCTTGCGCCAGGCCCGGCCGATCGGGTGGATCGGCGGCAGGTACAGCACGTCGAAGCCCATCGCGGCGATCGCGGGCAGCCGCTCGGCGGCGGTGCGGAAGGTGCCGGAGACCGGCGGCTCGTTGCCGTCCGGGTCGACGACGGCGCCCTCGGAGCGCGGGAAGAACTCGTACCAGGCGCCGTGCAGCGCCCGGGGGCGGTCGACCTGCAGCGGCAGCGGGCGGGTGGTGGTGACCAACTCGCGCAGCGGGTAGCGCTCGAGAAGGCGGGTCACCTCGGGGTCGAGGGCGGCGGCCAGCCGGCTGAGCGGCGGGAGCTCCTGGTCGCGCAGCGCGTCGGCGGCGGCCAGCACGTGCGCGCGGCCCTCCTTCTTCGGCACCCCGGCGGCGGCCCGCTCCATCAGCTGGGCGCCCTCCTCGAGCACCAGCGCGGTGTCCACCCCGGCCGGGAGCTTCACGGCGGCGGCCGCCAGCCAGGTGGCCACCGGGTCGCTCCAGGCCTCCACCAGGTACGACCAGCGGCCCTCGGCCGGCGGGGTGACGTACGCGCCCCAGCGGTCGGTGCCGGGGGCCAGTTCGCGCATCGGGGTCCACGGGCCGCTGCGGCCGCGGGGGTCGCGCAGCACCAGGTTGGCGTTGACGGCGTCGTGGCCCTCGCGGAAGACGGTGGCGGTGACGAGGAAGCGCTCGCCGGCGACGGCCTTGGCCGGGCGCCGCCCGGCGTCGATCAGGGGGGTCACGTCCAGGACGGGGATGCGGCCGATCACGGTGTCGCTCTCTGTCGTCTTGCGGGCGGCGGCCCTGCGGGGGGCCGTGGCCCCGGCGGGAGCCGCCGTCCGGCGCGGGGTGGTGGCCTTCTCGGCAGCCGCGGCCTTGCGGGGGGTGGTGGTCTTGCGCGCGGCCGTGCTTGCGGCTTTGGTGGCAGTCTGCGGGCTCGCGGTGGCGGCGGCCTTGCGTCCGGCCGTCCGCCGGGGGGCGCGCGGGGCCGGTAGAGGTGGCTCCACTCCTGACGGGGCGTCGGGGCGGTCGACCGCCGAGGTGGACGTGTCCCGCGTGTCGCCGTGCATGCCAAGCTCCTGCCCGAGATCGGCGGCAGCTCCCGAGGCCGTGTGCGGGGGCCGGGGAGTACCGGGAGGACTGCTGGGTGAAGGGGAGGACGTGCGACCGGACTCCCACTCCGCCGCCGCGGCAGCGCGCGTCCCGGCGTGCGGCCCACGGGCGCGCCCCGGAGTGACCCGACCCACCCGAAAAACGACCGGATGAGGGATGTGGACACGCCTGACAGGCACGCTGGGGCCGAATGGGCTAAAGGGACCGCGGAGGTGACGGTGAATCGGTCGGGACCGACGGAGAGAAGTCCGGGCGTGGGGCAGCAGGGGGCGCCATCCGGATCGCACTCCCCGCAGCACCAACGACCTTTGTGCATCCTCGCATCACCGGCAAGCCCTACGGTGCGGTAAGCGAGTGATTTCGGACGGTATCCGGAGGCGTATCGGCCAGTGGAAACGCATTCGCCGTCGGCTGTTCATATGCAGGGAGCGCTCGCGATCAGGCAAATGCGCCCCCCTGCGCCCTGTGCGCCGTGAAGTGCGCCCGCTGTGATCTCATCAATGGCCCGAACGGGTGCCCTGAGGCACATTTGACGCACCATCACCTCCCTCGCCGGGTCTAGGCTGCACGCCGTGAAGGCAATCCGCAGATTCACCGTGCGCACCGTCCTGCCCGAACAACTCCAGCCGCTGCACGAACTCGCCCTGAATCTCCGCTGGTCCTGGCACCCCGAGACGAGGGAGCTGTTCCGCTCCGTCGACCCGGAGGTCTGGGCGGCGGTCGGCGAGGACCCGGTACGGCTGCTCGGCGAGGTACCGGCGGAAAGGCTGGCGGCACTGGCCGCCGACCGCCGCTTCCTCCGCAGACTGGGCGATCTCTCCGACGACCTGCGCGACTACCTGACCGGACCGCGCTGGTACCAGACCGCGCTCCCGCCCGGTGACGGCAGCAGCCCCCTGCCCGCCGCCATCGCCTACTTCTCACCCGAGTACGGCATCGCCGCCGCGCTGCCGCAGTACTCCGGCGGCCTCGGCATCCTCGCCGGGGACCACCTCAAGGCCGCCAGCGACCTCGGCGTGCCGATCATCGGTGTCGGTCTCTTCTACCGGCACGGCTACTTCCGCCAGTCCCTCTCCCGGGACGGCTGGCAGCAGGAGCGCTACCCGCTGCTCGACCCGGACGAGCTGGCCGTCAGCCTGCTCCGCGAGGCGGACTGCACCCCCTGCCGGATCGACCTCGCCCTGCCGGGCGGGCGCACCCTGGCCGCCCACATTTGGAAGGCCCAGGTCGGGCGGGTGCCGCTGCTGCTGCTCGACTCCGACATCGAGTCCAACACGGCGGCCGACCGCAACGTCACCGACCGGCTCTACGGCGGCGGCAGCGAGCACCGGCTGCTGCAGGAGATGCTGCTCGGCATCGGCGGTGTCCGGGCCGTCCGCACCTACTGCCGCCTCACCGGGCACGCCGCCCCCGAGGTCTTCCACACCAACGAGGGCCACGCCGGCTTCCTCGGCGTCGAGCGGATCCGCGAGCTGGCCGCCGAGGGCCTCGGCTTCGCCCCCGCGCTGGAGGCCGTCCGGGCCGGCACGCTCTTCACCACCCACACCCCGGTGCCCGCCGGCATCGACCGCTTCGACCGCGAGCTGGTCGCCCGGCACTTCAGCGGCGACGCGGCGCTGCCCGGCGTACCGGTGGAGGAGGTGCTCGCGCTCGGCGGGGAGAGCTGGGCGGGCGGCGACCCGAAGCTCTTCAACATGGCCGCGATGGGCCTGCGGCTGGCTCAGCGGGCCAACGGGGTCTCAACGCTTCACGGGGAGGTCAGCCGGGGCATGTTCAACGGCCTCTGGCCGGGCTTCGACGCCGCCGAGGTGCCCATCACCTCCGTCACCAACGGCGTGCACGCGCCCACCTGGATCGACCCGGCCGTGGTGCGGCTCGGCGCGGCCGAGCTGGGCCTGGAGCGGGCCGAGCAGGCCATGATGACCGGCGAGGCCAGGCGCTGGACGGGCCTGGAGAAGATCGCCAACGGCGAGATCTGGGAGCTGCGGCGGGCCCTGCGGGCCCAGCTGGTCGAGGAGGCCAGGCGGCGGCTGCGCGAGTCCTGGCGCCAGCGCGGCGCGGGGGAGGCTGAGCTCGGGTGGGTTTCGTCGGTGCTGGACCCGGACGTGCTGACGATCGGCTTCGCGCGGCGGGTGCCCTCGTACAAGCGGCTGACGCTGATGCTGCGGGACCAGGCCCGGCTGCGCTCGCTGCTGCTGCACCCGACACACCCGATCCAGATCGTGGTGGCGGGCAAGGCGCACCCGGCCGACGACGGGGGCAAGCGGCTGATCCAGCAGCTGGTCGCTTTTGCTGACGACCCGGCGGTGCGGCACCGGATCGTGTTCCTGCCGGACTACGACATGGCGATGGCGCAGCACCTGTACCCCGGGTGCGACGTCTGGCTGAACAACCCGCTGCGGCCGCTGGAGGCCTGTGGCACCTCGGGGATGAAGGCCGCGCTGAACGGCTGCCTCAACCTCTCGGTGCTCGACGGGTGGTGGGACGAGTGGTACGACGGGCAGAACGGCTGGGCCATTCCGACCGCCGACGGCGTCGAGTCCACCATGGACCCGGAGAGCAAGGAGGCGGAGCGGCGGGACGACATCGAGTCCGCCGCCCTGTACGACCTGATCGAGCACCAGGTCGCGGCGCGGTTCTACGACCGGGCCTCGGACGGGCTGCCGCACCGGTGGATCGCGATGGTCCGGCACACGCTGGTCACCCTCGGGCCGAAGGTGCTGGCCGGCCGGATGGTCCGGGAGTACGTGGAGCGGCTGTACGCTCCGGCCGCCTCGGCGCAGCGGGAGCTGGCCGGGGGCGGGGCCGGTGCCTTGGCGGAGTGGAAGGCGCGGGTGCGGGCCGCCTGGCCCGCGGTGCGGGTCGAGCACGTCGAGGCGGACGGGCCGTTGGAGGCGCAGGAGCTCGGCAGCACGCTGACGCTGCGGGTCTCGGTCTCGCTGGGAGCCCTTGAGCCTTCGGACGTCGAGGTCCAGGTGGTCTCCGGGCGGGTGGACGAGACGGACAGCCTGTCGGAGGCGGTCGCGCTGGCCCTCAAGCCCGTCGGCGGGCCGGACCTGGACGGGCGCTACCGCTACGAAGGCTCCCTGGAGCTGGGGCGGACGGGGCCGTTCGGGTACACCGTGCGGGTCCTGCCGTCGCACCACCTGCTGGCCTCGACGGCGGAGCTGGGGCTGGTCGCCCTGCCGGCGGAGGCCGGGGGGATGGACACCGGCGTCCTGCGGTAACCACAGCAGGGGCGCGGGGGACGGCGCGCGCAACCGTGCACGGAGGTGCATGGCTGGTCGCGCAGTTCCCAGCGCCCCCCGGGGCGCTGCCCGACTAGACCAAACTGTCCCGCCAGGCCTGGTGCAGGCCGGCGAAGCGGCCCTCGCCGGAGATGAGCTCGGCCGGGGAGCCGTCCTCGACGATCTGGCCCTGGTCCATGACCAGGACGCGGTCGGCGATCTCGACCGTCGAGAGGCGGTGGGCGATGATCACGGCGGTGCGGCCGGCCAGGACGGTCTTCATGGCGTGCTGGACGGCCTGTTCGCCGGGGACGTCCAGCGAGGAGGTGGCCTCGTCCAGGATCAGGACCGCGGGGTCCGCGAGCAGGGCCCGGGCGAAGGCCACCAGCTGGCGCTGGCCGGCGGAGATGCGGCCGCCGCGCTTGCGGACGTCGGTGTCGAAGCCCTCGGGGAGGGCGGCGATGAACTCGTACGCGCCGATCTCGCGCGCGGCGTCCTCGATCTCCTGGCGGGAGGCCCCGGGGCGGCCGACGCCGATGTTCTCGGCCACGGTGCCGGAGAAGAGGAAGGACTCCTGCGTCACCATGACCACGCCGCGCCTCAGGTCGGCCGTGGCCAGCTGCCGCAGGTCCACGCCGTCCAGCAGGACGCGGCCGCTGGTCGGGTCGTAGAACCGGGCGAGCAGCTTGGCCAGGGTGGACTTGCCCGCGCCGGTGGCGCCGACCACGGCGGTGGTCTGCCCGGCCGGGAGGAGGAGGTCGAAGCGGGGCAGGACCTCCTTGCCCGTCCGGTAGGCGAAGCGGACGCCCTCGAAGGAGACCTCGCGGCCCTTGCCGGAGGAGACGGCGGGCAGCTCGGCCGGTGTGGTGGGCTCGGCCACGGTGGGCTCGTGGGCCAGCAGGCCGGCGATCTTCTCCAGGGCGGCGCCCGCCGACTGGTAGCTGTTCAGGAACATCGCCAGGTGGTCGATCGGGTCGAACAGGCGGCGCAGGTAGAGCACGAAGGCGGCGAGCACACCGAGCTGCAGGCCGCCGTCGGTGACCAGCAGGGCGCCGAGCACCACGACGCCGGTGATCCACAGGTTGGCGGTGGCCCGGGAGAGGAAGACGTACCGGGCCATCTCCAGGAAGCCGTCGGCGGTGGCGGTGGCGGAGGTCCGGTTGGCCTCCTCGAAGGCCGCTTCGTTGGCGGCCTCGCGGCGGAAGGCCTGCACCGGCCGGATGCCGTTCATGGTCTCGGTGAAGCGGACGATCACCGAGGCGACGGCGGTGCGCGAGCGGCGGTAGACCGCCAGCGAGCGGCGCCGGAACGAACGGACGATCAGGTACAGCGGCAGGAAGGCGGCCACCGAGGCCAGCCCGAGCCGCCAGTCCATCACCAGCAGGACCACGGTGATGTAACAGACCGACAGGCAGACGGTCAGGATCTCCTGCAGGCCCTCGTTGAGCAGCTCCCGCAGGGCGTCCACGTCGCTGGTGGCGCGGGAGATGATCCGGCCCGAGGTGTAGCGCTCGTGGAAGTCCAGGCTGAGCCGCTGGGCGTGGGCGAAGATCCGGCCGCGCAGGGTCAGCAGGATGTCCTGGTTGATCCGGCCGCTGAGCCGGATGAAGGAGCGCTGGAGCACGGTGGCGATCGCGGCGCAGCCCAGGTAGGCCGCGACCACGGCGATCAGCGGGCCGGCCCGGTGCTCGCGCAGGGCGGGGATGCCCTGGTCCATCGCGAAGGCGACCAGCAGCGGGCCGGACTGCTGGGCGGCCTGCTGGAGCAGGATGACCAGCATCGCGATCGTGATCCGGCGCCGGTGCGGCCCGAGCAGTTCGCCGAGCAGGCGGCGGGGTGCGCCGGGCGGGACGGGGATGTCCTCGTCGTCATGGTCCTTCGTCGCCCCCGCCGGCGGCAGCTCCTCGGTGTCGGCGGGCGGTTCGAGGGTGGTGGTCATCGCGCGGGGCTCCCCTCCAGAGCAGGGGCGGCCTCGCCCGTCATCAGGTGGCGGTAGGTGGCGGAGCTGCGCAGCAGCTCCTGGTGGGTGCCGACGGCGCTGATCCGGCCGTCCTCGAGCACCGCGACGCGGTCGGCCAGCATGACGGTGCTGGGCCGGTGGGCGACCACCAGCGCGGTGGTGGAGCCGAGCACCTGGCGCAGCGCCTGCTCGACCAGGGCCTCGGTCTGCACGTCCAGGGCGGAGAGCGGGTCGTCCAGGACCAGGAAGCCGGGCTCGCCGACCACGGCGCGGGCCAGCGCGAGGCGCTGGCGCTGGCCGCCGGAGAGGCTCAGCCCCTGCTCGCCGACCTCGGTGGCGGCGCCCTCGGGCAGCCGCTCGACGAACTGCGCCTGCGCCGTGCGCAGGGCGGCGGCCAGCCGCTCCTCGCCGGCCTCCGGGGCGCCCATCAGGACGTTCTCCCGGACGGAGGCGGAGAACAGGGTGGGCTCCTCGAAGGCCACCGCGACCAGCTCGCGCAGGCGCGGCTTGGTGATGTCCCGGATGTCGGTGCCGTCCAGGGTGATCGATCCGGCGGTGGCCTCGTAGAGGCGGGGCAGCAGCGCGGTCAGGGTGGTCTTGCCACTGCCGGTCGCGCCGACCAGGGCCATCGTCTCGCCGGGGCGGATGTGCAGGTCTATCCCGCGCAGCAGGTCGGGCGAGTCGGCGGGGGCGTCGGGGTAGCGGAAGCTGACGCCCGAGAAGCGGATGCCGCGGTCCTCGGCGGCGGGCAGGCCGGAGCCGGGCTCGGCGGGCTCGGGCTCGTCCATCACCTCGAAGTAGCGGTCGGTCGCGGTGGCGGCCTCGTTGGCGTACGCGAGCAGCCAGCCGAGCGATTCGACCGGCCAGCGCAGGGCGAGCGCGGTGGAGAGGAAGGCGACCAGTGCGCCCGCCGTCAGCTCGTCGTGCGCGACCCGCACGGCGCCCACGGCCAGCGCGCAGCCGAGCGCGAGCTCCGGCAGGCCGACGATGACGGCCCAGAGGTTGGCCAGCAGGCCGGCCTTGTGGATCTCCGTCTCGCGCAGCGCGGCGCTGCGGTCGCGGAAGTGCTCGGCCATGGTGCGGTGCCGGCCGAAGGCCTTGAGGATGCGGATGCCGAGGACGGACTCCTCGATCAGGGTGGCGAGGTCGCCGTTCTGGTCCTGCGAGCGGCGGGCGGCCAGCGAGTAGCGCGACTCGAAGTAGCGGGTGAGCACCAGCAGCGGCACGGCGGGCAGCAGGGTGATCAGTCCGAGCCGCCAGTCGATGACGAACATCAGCGAGGTGCCGGCCAGGAAGACCGTCGAGTTGACGATCAGGAAGACCAGCGGGAAGGCCAGGAAGAGCCGCATGGTGAACAGGTCGGAGGTGGCCCGGGAGAGCAGCTGGCCGGAGGGCCAGCGGTCGTGGAAGGCGACCGGCAGCCGCTGGAGCTTGGCGAAGAGGTCGCCGCGCAGCGTCGCCTCGACCTTGGACAGCGGGCGGGCCACGATCACCCGGCGGATGCCGAACAGGCAGGCCTCGGCCATGCCGAGCAGCAGGAGCAGCCCGGCCGGCGCCCAGAGCCCTGCGTAGTCGTGGTGGGCGACCGGCCCGTCCACGATCCGCTCCAGCACCAGCGGGACGAGCAGCACGCTGCCGGAGGCCAGGGCGGCCGCCACCGTCGACCCCAGGATGTGCCAGCGCGCCTGCCGCGCGTAGGGCCACAGGCGCAGCAGGGAGCGCACGGTGGACCGGCGCGGGGGCTGGGGTGCGGGTTTCTCGGCCATCGCGGTGAGGGTAGGCCGGGCGGCCGACATTTCTCATCTGGTTTTTCACACCTGACGGAGAGCCGCGCAGCACGCCGTTGGAATCCGGCCAAAACCCGGCGTCGGGAGTGCTTGAGGCGCGTTTGGCAGAAGGGGGGCGCGCGACTGGCGGGATGCATCGGTCAAGGGTTGTGACTCAGCGTCATCACACGCTTGCATGAATCCGTCGGTACGCCAGCCAACGAGAGGTAGAGGAAGCCCATGTCGGTCGAGACGGGTCCAGCTCCGGAGATGTCGCAGGGCGAGCGGACGCAGCTCAGCCTCAGCACGATCGCGGCGCGGAACCTTGCCACCACGACCAAGTCCGAGCCCCAGATGCAGGGCATCAGCTCGCGCTGGGTCAGCCGCTCGCTGCCGTGGGTCCAGGTCAACGGTGGTACCTACCGGGTCAACCGGCGGCTCAGCTACGCGGTGGGCCGGGGCCGGGTGAGCTTCGTCAAGACCGGTGCCGAGGTGCGGGTGGTGCCGCCCTCGCTGCGCGAGGTGCCGGTGCTGCGCGGCTTCGACGACGACGCGGTGCTCGAGGAGCTGGCGAGCCGGTTCGTCCAGCGCGACCTCGCGGCGGGCGAGGTGCTGATCGAGCGCGGCGCCCCGATCCAGGAGGTCTACCTCATCGCCCACGGCAAGGTCGACCGGATCGGGGTGGGCAAGTACGGCGAGACGGCCGTGATCGGCCACCTGGCCGACGGCGACCACCTGGGCGACGAAGCCCTGCTCTCGCCCGAGCCGGTCTGGCCGTACACCGTGAAGGCCGCCACCGCCGCCACCGTCATGACGCTCGCCTGGCCGGCCTTCCAGGAGCTGGAGGAGCGCTCCCCGGCGCTGCGGGACGCGATCCTGCAGTACCTGGCCGGGGCCCAGCAGTCCCAGAACGTGCACGGCGAGGCCGCGATCGAGCTGGCCGCCGGCCACGAGGGCGAGTACGAGCTGCCCGGCACCTTCGTGGACTACGAGCTCAAGCCGCGCGAGTACGAGCTGAGCGTCGCGCAGACGGTGCTGCGGATCCACAGCCGGGTCGCCGACCTCTACAACGACCCGATGAACCAGACCGAGCAGCAGTTGAAGCTCACCATCGAGGCGCTGCGCGAGCGCCAGGAGTTCGAGCTGGTCAACAACCGCGACTTCGGCCTGCTGCACAGCGCCGACTACGACCAGCGGATCCAGACCCACTCCGGCCCGCCCACCCCGGACGACCTGGACGAGCTGCTCTCGATGCGCCGCGACACCACCCACCTGTTCGCGCACCCGCGCGCGATCGCCGCCTTCGGGCGCGAGTGCAACAAGCGCGGCCTCTACTTCAGCGGCATCGAGGTCGGCGGCCACCACCTGCCCGCCTGGCGCGGGGTGCCGCTGCTGCCCTGCGGCAAGATCCCGGTGGTCGGCGGGCACACCAGCTCGATCATCGCGGTGCGCGCCGGCGAGGAGAACCAGGGCGTGGTCGGCCTCTGGCAGACCGGCATCCCCGACGAGTACGAGCCCGGGCTGAACGTGCGCTTCATGGGCATCGACGAGAAGGCGATCATCTCCTACCTGGTCAGCGCCTACTACTCCGCGGCCGTGCTGGTGCCGGACGCGATCGGTCTGCTGGAGAACGTGGAAGTCGCGCTCCCGCGCGACTGACTGAGAGGGAGGTAGGCAGGTGTCGCTGCTGACGCGGGTGCTCGCGCCCGCCGCCGCCGACGAGGTGGCGGGGCTGGTCCGGGCGCTGCTCACCGGGCCGGAGCGCCCGGGCTGGCCGGGGCTCGGCTGGCGTGCCCCCGGCCCCAGCGGCCTGGGCACGGCGGCCTCGGCGCTGCTCACCGGGGCGCCGGAGCGGCCCTGGGCAGGCACCCGGGGGGCACCTGCCGGCCTCCGGGCCCCGGCCGGTCAGGGGCCGGCCGGGTCGGCGACCAGCGCGACCAGGCTGCCCGGTGCCGCCGGGCCGCCGGGGAGCACCGGGGCGGCCGGGCGGCGCGAAGCGGCCGGGGGCGCCCGGCCGTCCGGGGGCCCCGAGCACGGCGGTGCCACCGCGCTGCCCGGGGCGTCCCGGCAGCCTCGGGCCGAGCGCTCGGGCGGGCCGGTGCTGCACTGCCCGCCCGCCCTGCGGGACGATCCGGCGCTGGCCGCGGTGGTCAACGAGCGGCTGGTCGCCTGGGCCGAGCAGGTCGGGATCTACCAGGGCCGCCTCGAGCGCGTCCGGGAGGCCGACTTCGGTCGGCTGCTGATGCTCGCCCACCCCGACACCGACGACCCGGACCGGCTGCTCGCCGCCGCCAAGTGCGCGCTGGCCGAGTGGGCCAGCGACGACTACTACTGCGCCGACGTGGGCAGCGAGGGGGCCGGCCAACTGCTCGGCGCCCGGCTGATGGTGGCCGACGCCGCCGTCGCCCCCGCCAACCTGCCGCCCAGGTACGCCCTGGGGCTGCACGGCGGCATCCAGGAGGACTCGGTGCTGCGCGCCTTCCGCTCGGCCACCGACCACCTGGCCCGGTACGCGAGCCCGGCCCAACTGGCCCGGTTCCGGCAGGAGGTCGCGCTGCTCTTCGTCGGGTACGGCGCCGAGGCCGCCTGGCGGAACTCGGCCTACCGGCCGCCGGTCTGGGAGTACCTGGCGGGCCGCCAAGTCAACAGCTTCCTGCCCTGCATCACGCTGACCGACGTGGTCGGCGGCTACGGCCTCCCGCTCGAGGAGTACGCCGACCCGCGGGTGCGGCGGGCCCTGACCATGGCCGCCACCGCGAGCACCCTGGTCAACGACCTCTACTCGCTGGCCAAGGAGGCCGACCCGTCCGGTCTGGACTACAACCTGCCCGCGCTGATCGCCGTCGAGGAGCGCTGCTCGGCGGCGGAGGCCGTCGAGCGGGCGGTGCAGGTGCACGACGAGCTGGTGGTGACCTTCGAGACGGAGGCGGCGGCGCTGGTGCTCACCGGCTCGCCGGCGCTGAAGCGCTTCCTGCTCGGCGTCTGGGCCTGGCTCGGCGGCAGCCGGGAGTGGCACGCCGGCTCGGCCCGCTACCGGGCCGCCAGCTAGCCGCCGACCCGCAGCAGTTGGAGCGAACGGCCCTGGAGGGTGGTCACCGCCCCGGCGGTGAGCGACTCCTCGGAGGTGGGCGTCGCCGTGTCGACCAGGAGCTGGAACCGGCAGGCCCAGGGCTCGCCGGGCAGGGTGAAGGCGGTCGGCCGCTCGCCGGCGTTGAGCAGCAGCAGGAAGCTGTCGTCCGTCAACGGGCAGCCGTGCTGGTCGCGTTCGGACATCGCGGTGCCGGAGAGCAGCATCCCGAGCGCCGCCGTCGGGGTGAACCAGTCGGCCTCGGTCATCTCCCGCCCCCGGGTGGTGAACCAGGCCAGATCGCGCTGCCCGCCCGGCCCGGCGGCCTGGCCGGAGAAGAAGGCCCGCTGCCGCAGCACCGGGTGCTCCCGCCGCAGCCGGATCAACTTCGCGGTGAGCTCGGCCAGTTCGCGCCACTCGGGCTGCTCCAGGAGTGACCAGTCCAGCCAGCTGACCGGGCTGTCCTGGCAGTAGGCGTTGTTGTTGCCGCCCTGGGTGCGGCCCAGCTCGTCCCCGGCCGTGATCATCGGCACGCCGGTGGAGAGGAGCAGGGTGGCCATCAGGTTGCGGAGTTGACGCACCCTCAGGGCGTGGATCGCGGGATCGGCGGTCTCGCCCTCCGCGCCGCAGTTCCAGGAGCGGTTGTCGTCGGTGCCGTCCCGGTTCTGCTCGCCGTTGGCCTCGTTGTGCTTGCCGTTGTAGGAGACCAGGTCGCGCAGGGTGAAGCCGTCGTGGGCGGTGACGAAGTTGACCGAGGCGTACGGGCGGCGGCCGCCGCGCTGGTAGAGGTCGGAGGAGCCGGAGAGCCGGTAGCCCAGCTCGCGCACGTCCGGCCGGGCGCCGCGCCAGAAGTCCCGGACGGTGTCGCGGTACTTGTCGTTCCACTCGGCCCACAGCGGCGGGAAGCCGCCGACCTGGTACCCGCCGGGGCCGACGTCCCAGGGCTCGGCGATCAGCTTGACCCGGCTGAGCAGCGGGTCCTGCGAGACGGCGCCGAGGAAGGGGTGGTGCATCTCGACGCCGTCGCTGCCCCGGGCCAGGGCGGCGGCCAGGTCGAAGCGGAAGCCGTCCACGCCCATCTCGGTGACCCAGTACCGCAGCGAGTCGGTGATCAGCCGCACCGTGTGCGGCTGGCGGGTGTCCAGGGTGTTGCCGCAGCCGGTGTAGTCGGCGTAACCGCGGCGGCTGCGGTCGAGCCGGTAGTAGCCGGCGTTGTCGATCCCGCGCAGGCTGAGCGCCGGGCCGTCCACCCCGCCCTCGGCGGTGTGGTTGTAGACCACGTCGAGGATCACCTCGATGCCGGCCGCGTGCAGCGCCCGGACCATCCGCTTGAACTCGCCGACCTGCTGGCCCCGGGTGCCGGAGGAGGAGTACCCGGCGTGCGGGGCGAAGAAGCCGAGGGTGTTGTACCCCCAGTAGTTGGCCAGCCCGCGCTGCTGGAGGTGGTCCTCGCTGACGTGGTGGTGCACCGGCAGCAGCTCGACGGCGGTGACGCCGAGGCGGGTGAGGTGTTCGATCGCGGCCGGGTGGGCGAGGCCCGCGTAGGTGCCGCGCAGCTGCTCGGGGATGCCGGGGTGGCGCATGGTGAAGCCGCGCACGTGCAGCTCGTAGAGCACCGTCTCGGCCCAGGGCGTCTTGGGGCGCTGGTCGTCGTACCAGTCGTCGTCATCGTCCACCACCACGGCCTTGGGCACGTACGGCGCCGAGTCCCGGTTGTCCCGGACGGTGTCGGCCGCCTCCCGCTCGGGCCAGGCCCGGACGGAGGCGCAGGTGGCGTCGTGGGTGGTGTAACTTCCGTCCACCGCACGGGCGTAGGGGTCGAGCAGCAGCTTGGCCGGGTTCCACCGGGCGCCCGTCCACGGGTCCCACCGGCCGTGCACGCGGTAGCCGTAGCGGGTGCCGGGCCGCACGCCGGGGAGGAAGCCGTGCCAGGTCTGGAAGGTGCGTTCGGTGAGCGGGTGTCTGCCCTCCTGCCCCTGCTCGTCGAAGAGGCACAGCTCGACGGCCTCGGCCGCCGGGGCCCAGAGCGCGAAGTTGGTGCCCCGCACCCCCTCCCTGGTGGTGTGGCACCGGGCGCCGAGCGGCTGCCAGCTGCCGGGCCAGGGCGCGTCGGGCGCCCGGTGGGCCTGCGCACCGGCACGCGTCTCCCGCTGCAGCTCCTGCCACGCCGTCATCGCCCGCACCCCTCCCAGCGCGGGGAGGCCCGTGCCCCGCTCTCCTCTTGTTCCCTGAACGGCTGCCACTGTCACGTCGGTGACCGAGATGTGACGGGGTGTGAATCATTCTGTACGGCGAATCGGGCCGCTCGGGTGCAATCGCCGGTCGTGTCCTGCCGGGGTCGCGGTCGTTGTTCCCGGCGGTGGCATCGGTGTGGACGAAAGGGCCGGGGGATGGGGAGCTGGGGTCGGCGCACGGCTGGTCTGGGGCTGTGCCTGCTCACCGCCTGCTCCGGGGGCGCGCCGAAGGCGGCCAGCGGGGACGCCGCCGCGTCGTCCTCGCCGCCGGTCTCGCAGGCCGTGATCACGGCCACGCCGAAGGACGCCAGCCAGGACGTGCCGGCCGACGCTCCGGTGAAGGTCGTGGTGGCCCAGGGCAGGCTGGTCTCGGTCAGGCTGGCCGACTCGGCCGGCGCCGCGCTCACCGGGAAGATCGCCCCGGACGGCGCCAGCTGGACCTTCGAGGGCCACCTGGCGCCGGCCACCCCGTACACGCTGGACAGCGTCGCCGAGGACGCCGCCGGGCTGCGGGCCGCCCAGCACACCGCCTTCACCACCGTCGGCCCCGCGCACACCTTCGCCGCCTTCTTCACCCCGGAGGACGGCTCCACGGTCGGCGTCGGCATGCCCGTCTCGCTCCGTTTCACCCGGCCGATCGCCGACCGGGCCACCGTGGAGCAGGCCGTCAGCGTGACCGCCGACCCTCCGGTGCCGGTGGTGGGCCACTGGTTCGGCAGCCAGCGCCTCGACTTCCGCCCCGAGAAGTACTGGGCGGCGGGCACCAAGGTCACCCTCGCACTGCGGCTCAAGGACGTGCAGGGCGCCCCGGGGGAGTACGGCACCCAGGCCAAGGAGGTGCACTTCACCGTCGGCCGGGCCCAGGTGAGCGTGGCCGACCTGGACGCGCACACCATGACCGTCCGGCAGGACGGGCGGGTGCTGCGCACCCTGCGGATCTCCGGCGGCAGCCCGGAGCACAGCACCTACCTCGGCGCGCTGGTGATCTCGGAGAAGTACGAGGTGACCAGGATGAACTCGCAGACGGTGGGGATGGGTGACGAGTACGACATCAAGGACGTGCCGCACGCGATGCGGCTGACCGCGAGCGGCACCTTCGTGCACGGCAACTACTGGGCCGACCGGTCCGTCTTCGGCAGCGCCAACACCAGCCACGGCTGCATCGGCCTGGCCGACGCCAAGGGCGGCTCGACGGACACCCCGGCGGGCTGGTTCTACACCAACTCGATCATCGGGGACGTGATCGAGGTCCGTGGCGAGGACGGGGACACCGTGCCGCCGGACAACGGGCTGAACGACTGGAACCTGCCCTGGGCGCAGTGGGTCAAGGCCGGCCCGGCGGCACCCTCGGCCACCGCCACGGCCGGTCCGTCCGCCTCCGCGAGCCCCTCGGGCAGTGCCTCGGCCACCGCGCCGGGAGTTCACTGACCTTTCACGGCCCTCCCGCCGAAGATCCATCCGAACCGCACGGTTATCCTGGCGACCCGCGCGGTTGAAGCAGGGCCCGGTGCAACTGTTCCGGCGGACGACGCGTGTTACCACCGTGGACAACCGGGAGGGGAGCGGAACTGTGAAGCCCGTCATAGCGGCCGACGTCGCACTGAGGAAGAGCCGGCCTGGGCGCCGTGCGGGCGTGGCCCTGGCCGTGGGCGGCGCGCTGCTGCTGACGGCGGCCTGCGGCGGCTCGGGCGGGGGCGGCACCGCCGCCGCCGGCGGCGGCGGTGGCGACAAGCCCGCGGCCGCGCCGAGCTCGGAGGCGCCCAAGACCTCGGCCGCGGTGCTGACCGTGCTGCCGAAGGACGGCTCCGCGGACGTCTCACCGAAGGACGCGCTCTCGGTGAGCGTGGCCAGCGGCACCCTGACCGCCGTCCAGGTGACGGACAAGAACGGCGCCGCCGTCGCGGGCGACATATCCGCCGACGGCCTCAGCTGGAAGCCCAGCGCCGCTCTCGCGGTCGGCACCTCGTACCACGTGAGCGCGCAGGCCAAGGACTCGGCCGGGCTGGTCTCCGCCGCGACCAGCAGCTTCACCACGCTGACCCCGGCCAAGGTGGCCGCCGCCACGGACAACATCTCCGACAACGGCACCTACGGCGTCGGCATGATCGTCTCGGTCAACTTCACCAAGGCGATCAAGAACAAGGCCGACGTGCTCAAGGGCATCACCATCGAGGCCAGCGACCACACCCAGGTGAAGGGCCACTGGTTCGGCAGCACGCGCCTCGACTTCCGCCCCGAGAAGTACTGGGCGCCGGGCACCAAGGTGACCATCCACTACAAGCTGAAGAGCGTCGAGGTCTCGCCCGGCGTGTACGGTGACGTGGACCGGGACGAGCCGTTCACCATCGGCCGCTCCAAGATCAGCACCGCCGACCTGGCGACCGACATGATGACGGTCAAGAAGGGCGGCTCGACCACCACCATCCCGATCACGGGCGGCAACGACGACAACCCGTCGTGGAACGGCACCATGGTGATCTCCTCCAAGGAGAAGGTCACCCGGATGAACTCCGCGACCGTCGCCAACGTGGTGGGCTCCGAGTACGACGTGCCGGACGTGCCGCACGCGATGCGGCTGACCGCCTCGGGCACCTACGTGCACGGGAACTACTGGAGCAACTTCTTCGGCAAGAGCAACGCCAGCCACGGCTGCATCTCGATGCAGGACGCCAAGGGCGGCGACGACGGCTCGACCGCGGGCAAGTTCTTCGCCGACTCGATGGTCGGCGACGTGGTCAAGATCGTGAACTCCAAGAACGGCAAGACCGTCTCGGCCGACAACGGCCTCAGTGGCTGGACGCTCCCGTGGAGCGCCTGGTAACCGAGCGGAGCCCCCGGCCCGGCCGCTCCCGTGAGGGGGTGGCCGGGCCGTTGCTCGTTCGTGACAGAAACCGCCGGGGCCGGGCGCAACTCGGCGGGCATGTTGAGACGTGTACTACGTGGGAAACGAGATCGGAGAGCGGGGCATGAAGTCCATCGGCAGAGGTGTGACGGCGGCGGTGGTCGGCGGGGCGATAGCCCTCACGGCGGCCTGCAGCTCGAGTGGCGGCGGCTCGGCCTCCGGCGGCGCGGGCAAGACCCCGACGCCCAGCAAGCCGGCCGTCTCGGCGGCCGTGGTGAGCATCTCGCCGGCCAACGGCGCCACCGACGTCAAGCCGAGCGGCGCGCTCAAGGTCTCGGTGGCCAGCGGCAAGCTGAGCACCGTCAAGGTGACCGACAAGGAGGGCCGCCCGGTCGAGGGCAAGGTCTCGGCGGACGGCCTCAGCTGGCTGCCCACCGGCAGCCTCTCGGTCTCCGAGCAGTACTCGGTCGCCGCCCAGGCCACCGACGACAAGGGCCTGGTGGCCGCGGCCACCAGCAGCTTCGCCACGCTCACCCCCGCCAAGGAGGCGAGCGCCCACGACAACATCGACGCCCAGGGCACCTACGGCGTCGGCATGATCGTCTCGCTCACCTTCGACCGGGACGTCAAGGACAAGAAGGCCGTCGAGGCGGGCGTCACCTTCGAGACCTCGAACGGCGCCGTGGTCAAGGGCCACTGGTTCGGTGACCGCCGGGTGGACTTCCGCCCCGAGCAGTACTGGCCCACCGGCGCCAAGGTGACCGTGCACTACCGGCTGAAGAGCGTGGAGATCGCCCCCGGCGTGTACGGCGGGGTGGACAGCGACGAGCCCTTCACCATCGGCCGCTCGCAGATCTCCACGGTGGACGCCTCCACCCACATCATGACGGTGACCCGCAACGGCGCCCCGTACAAGACGATCCCGATCAGCACGGGCCGCACCGAGCCGAAGTCCTGGAACGCCTACAACGGCACCATGGTGATCGAGGCGAAGGAGGGCACGGCGACGATGGACTCCTCCACCGTCCCGGGCCTGGAGGGTGCCGCGTACAAGGAGAAGGTGCCGCACTCGCTGCGCCTGACCGACAGCGGCACCTACGTGCACGGCAACAACTGGTCCGACCCGAGCGTCTTCGGCCGCACCAACGTCAGCCACGGCTGCGTCGGCCTGCAGGACGCCCCCGGTGACGCGGGCAGCGAGGACTCCTCCGCGGGCAAGTACTACGCGGACGCGATGGTGGGGGACGTCGTGACGATCAAGAACTCGGTCGGGGAGCACGTCGACCCCGACAACGGCCTGAGCGGCTGGAACATGAACTGGAGCACGTGGTAGGCCGCAGCGGCCTGCCGGACGGGGAGTGACGACGTGAAGAGCAGCAAGCGCAGGGGGCTGGCCGCCGTGGGCCTGGGCGGCGCGCTGGTGCTGATGACGGCGGCCTGCGGATCGGGCTCGGGATCGGGCGCCGACGCGGCCGCCGCGCGGGCCGGGAGCAAGGCGCCCTCGGCCTCCGCCTCACCCGGGCCCACGGTCTCGGCCGCCGTGGTGAAGATCGAGCCGGCCGACGGGGCCAAGGACGTCAAGCCGGGCGGCGCGCTCAAGGTCTCGGTGGCGAGCGGCAAGCTGAGCACCGTCAAGGTGACCGACCAGCAGGGCCGGGCGGTCGACGGGGCCGTCACCGCCGACGGCTCCGGCTGGGCGCCCAAGGGCGCGCTGTCGGTCGGCCAGAAGTACACCGTGAACGCCACCGCGGCCGACCAGGCCGGGCTCGCCGCCACGGCCACCAGCAGCTTCACCACCCTCACCCCCGAGGACGAGGCCAGCCCGCACGACAACATCGACGCCCAGGGCACCTACGGGGTCGGCATGATCGTCTCGCTGGAGTTCGACCGGGACGTCAAGGACAGGAAGGCCGTCGAGGCCGGCATCACCTTCGACACCTCGGACGGCTCGGTGGTCAAGGGCCACTGGTTCGGCAGCCGCCGGGTGGACTTCCGGCCCGAGTCGTACTGGAAGCCGGACACCAAGGTGACGGTGCACTACCGGCTGAAGGGCGTGGAGATCGCGCCGGACGTCTACGGCGGGGTCGACGCCGACGAGCCGTTCACGATCGGGCGGTCCCAGATCTCGACGGTTGACGCCTCGTCGGACGAGATGAAGGTCGAGCGCGGCGGGCAGGTCACGGCGACGTACCCCATCACCGCGGGCAAGCCCGGCTTCGCCAGCTGGAACGGCACCATGGTGATCGGGGAGAAGTCCGGGACGACCCGGATGACCTCGCAGGGCATCACCTCCGCGAAGGGGGAGGAGTACGACCTGCAGGTGCCGCACGCGATGCGGCTGACCACCTCGGGCACCTACGTGCACGGCAACTACTGGAGCGACGCCTTCGGCTCCTACAACGCCAGCCACGGCTGCATCGGCCTCTCCGACACCCAAGCGGGCAGCGGGAGTTCGGACGCCGGTAAGTTCTTCGACAGTTCACTCGTCGGCGACGTGGTGAAGGTGGTCAACTCCAAGGGCGGCCAGGTGGAGCCCGACAACGGTCTGAGCGGCTGGAACGTCCCCTGGGGCAACTGGTGACAGCACGGTAACCACCAGCCTTGCTGGTGGCATATGCCAGCAGAATAGTGATCGTTTGGTCATTGTCCGTACGCGGCTGCTCGCGTTCCGCGATGATGGGCTCATGGCGGGCTGGGGCGAAGCAGAGTGGGCATCACTTCCCGGAGCGGGGAGTGGTGGTGACGTGGTGTCACGCGGCGGCTCGCTGCTGCTGGAGTCGCTGGAGCAGCTCCCGCCGGACGAGCTGGAGCGGCTGCACTTCGCCCGCTTCTGCGCCGAGCTGGCGGCGGAGGAGGAGGTCTTCCTCCCCGCCCGGCCCGAACTGGTCGGGGTGGCCCGCCGGGTCGTCCTGCACGCCCTGCAGGCCCTCCAGCTGCACCCGCAGCTGGAGGCCGGCGAGCTGCTGAGCGGCGAGCTGCTCTCCAACGCCGTCCGGCACGCCGGCGGCCGCACCATCGGCCTGCGGCTGACCAGGGCCCCCGGCAAGCTGCGGATCGAGGTCCGCGACTCCTCCCGGGCGCTGCCCTGCCGGATCGTCGCCGAGCCGGGCAACGAGAACGGCTACGGGTTGGTGCTGGTGGAGGCGCTCTCCGAGCGCTGGGGGGCGGATCTGCTGCCCCGGGGCAAGGGCGTCTGGTGCGAGCTCAAGATCCGCGAGCGTGTCACGGCCTGACAGGCGACGCGGAGCCCCCGTCCGCCGTGAAACCACGAAGCGGAGTCCACCACCCCCGTGGGCGGTGGACTCCCCCGAGGATCCACCGACCTGAGCGGCGGGGCGGTGGCCTCCGTCGCGATGGACCCAATCCTTCCGCTTCCGGCTAACCGCCTGCTAGCCGCCGGCTCACCGCTCGCTCACCGCCGGTGGGTCCGGCCGGTCAGCACTCGATGACGTTGACCGCGAGGCCGCCGCGCGAGGTCTCCTTGTACTTGATCTTCATGTCCGCGCCGGTCTCCTTCATGGTCTTGATGGCCTTGTCGAGGGAGACGTGGTGGCGGCCGTCGCCGCGCAGGGCCATCCGGGCGGCGGTGACGGCCTTGACGGAGGCCATGCCGTTGCGCTCGATGCACGGGATCTGGACCAGGCCGCCGACCGGGTCGCAGGTGAGGCCGAGGTTGTGCTCGATGCCGATCTCGGCGGCGTTCTCGACCTGCTCGGGGGTGCCGCCGAGGACCTCGGCGAGGCCGCCGGCGGCCATCGAGCAGGCGGAGCCGACCTCCCCCTGGCAGCCGACCTCGGCGCCGGAGATGGAGGCGTTCTCCTTGAAGAGCATGCCGATCGCGCCCGCGGCGAGCAGGAAGCGGACGATGCCGTCGTCGTCGGCGCCCGGGATGAAGTTGAGGAAGTAGTGCAGGACGGCCGGGATGATGCCGGCCGCGCCGTTGGTGGGAGCGGTGACCACGCGCTGCCCGGAGGCGTTCTCCTCGTTGACGGCCATCGCGTAGAGCGTGACCCACTCCATGGCGTTGGCCGGGCCGATGCCCTCGGCGCGCAGGGCACGGGCCCCGGCGGCGGCGCGGCGGCGGACCTTCAGCCCGCCCGGCAGGATGCCCTCGCGGGACATGCCGGCCGCGACGCACTCCTGCATCACGCCCCAGATCTCCAGCAGACCGGCCCGGATCTCGGCCTCGCTGCGCCAGGCCTTCTCGTTCTCCAGCATCAGGCCGGAGATGGAGAGCCCGGTCTCGCGGGTGAGGCGCAGCAGCTCCTCGCCGGTGCGGAAGGGGTAGCGCAGCTGGGCGTCGTCGGGCACCACGCGGTCGGCGCCGATCGCGTCCTCGTCGACCACGAAGCCGCCGCCGACCGAGTAGTAGGTCTTCTCCAGGACGGGCACCCCGGCCGCGTCGTAGGCGAAGAGGGTCATGCCGTTGGCGTGGTACGGCAGGGAGCGGCGGCGGTGCAGGATCAGCTGGCTGTCCGCGTCGAAGGCGATCTCGTGGGTGCCGAGCAGCTTCAGGCGCTTCTCGGCCTTGATCCGCTCGACGTCCAGGTCGGCCTGGTCGACGTCGACGGTGCGGGGGGAGTGGCCCTCCAGGCCGAGCAGGACGGCCTTCGGGGTGCCGTGGCCGTGGCCGGTGGCGCCGAGGGAGCCGAAGAGTTCGGCGCGGACGGCCGTGACCTCGGCGATCAGCCCCTCCGACTTCAGGCGGCGGGCGAACATCCGGGCCGCACGCATCGGGCCGACGGTGTGGGAGCTGGAGGGCCCGATGCCGATGGAGAAGAGGTCGAAAACGCTGAGCGCCACGGGGGACGTCCTTGTCTGGTCTCGTGGGAAGGACTAAGGGGGAGCATGGGACGGGGCACCGCGCTCCACCTTCCAGTGTGCGCGGTGCCCCGAGGTTTCGGAAGGCGAGGCGGGGGTAGGGGCCGCGCCTTCCGGGGGAAGACCTGGTTACAGGTTCGGGTACAGCGGGTGCTTGTCGGCCAGCGCGGTGACGCGGGCCTTCAGCGCGGCGGCCTTGGCCTCGTCGAAGCCCGGGAGCAGGGCCTCGGCGATGACGTCGGCGACCTCGCGGAAGTCCTCGGCCTGGAAGCCGCGGGTGGCCAGGGCCGGGGTGCCGATGCGCAGGCCGGAGGTGACCATCGGCGGGCGCGGGTCGTTCGGGACGGCGTTGCGGTTGACCGTGATGCCGACCTCGTGCAGGCGGTCCTCGGCCTGCTGGCCGTCCAGCTCGCTGTTGCGCAGGTCGACCAGGACCAGGTGCACGTCGGTGCCGCCGGAGAGGACGGAGACGCCGGCGGCGGTGCAGTCGTCGGCGAGCAGGCGGGCGGCGAGCGCCTTCGCGCCCTCCAGGGTGCGCTGCTGGCGGTCCTTGAAGTCCGCCGAGGCGGCGACCTTGAAGGAGACGGCCTTGGCCGCGATCACGTGCTCCAGCGGGCCGCCCTGGAAGCCGGGGAAGACCGAGGAGTTGAGCTTCTTGGCGAACTCCTGCTTGGCCAGGATGATGCCGCCGCGCGGGCCGCCCAGGGTCTTGTGCGTAGTGGAGGTGACCACGTCCGCGTACTGGACCGGGTTCGGGTGCAGACCGGCGGCGACCAGGCCGGCGAAGTGGGCCATGTCGACCCAGAGGTACGCCTCGACCTCGTCGGCGATCCGGCGGAACTCGGCGAAGTCCAGCTGGCGCGGGTAGGCGGACCAGCCCGCGATGATGACCTTGGGGCGGTGCTCCTTGGCGAGGCGCTCGACCTCGGCCATGTCGACCAGGCCGGCCTCGTCGACGTGGTACGCGACCACGTTGAACTGCTTGCCGGAGAAGTTCAGCCGCATGCCGTGGGTCAGGTGGCCGCCGTGCGCCAGGTCCAGGCCCAGGATGGTGTCGCCGGGCTGGGCGATGGCGAACAGGGCGGCCTGGTTGGCGGAGGCGCCGGAGTGCGGCTGGACGTTGGCGTACTCGGCCCCGAACAGCTCCTTGACCCGGTCGATCGCGATCTGCTCGGCCACGTCGACGTGCTCGCAGCCGCCGTAGTAGCGACGGCCGGGGTAGCCCTCGGCGTACTTGTTGGTCAGCACCGAGCCCTGGGCCTCCATGACCGCCACGGGGGCGAAGTTCTCGGAGGCGATCATCTCGAGGGTGGTCTGCTGGCGGTGCAGCTCGGCGTCGACCGCGGCGGCGATCTCGGGGTCGAGCGCGTGCAGGGACTGGTTCAGAACCGTCATGGTGGGTCTTCCCGTCGTGTGGACCGTGGGGAGGCAGGGGCGGCCGCCGCGCTGCGGCCGCCCCGGTTCGAGCGGGAGGCTCAGGCGCCGATGAAGGCGTCGTACTCGGCGGAGGTGAGCAGCTCGTCCTGCTCGGCGGTGACCTCGACCTTGAACAGCCAGGCGTCGCCGAACGGGTCGTTGTTCACCGAGGCCGGGTCGTCCACGACGGAGTCGTTGATCTCGACGACCTTGCCGGAGACCGGCGAGAACAGGTCGCTGACGGACTTGGTGGACTCCAGCTCGCCACAGGTCTCACCGGCGGTGACCTCGTCACCGACGGCCGGGAGCTGGACGTAGACGATGTCACCGAGCGCGTCGGCCGCGTGCTTGGTGATGCCGATGGTCGACACACCGCCCTCGGCGGCCGTCAGCCACTCGTGCTCCTTGCTGTACTTCAGGTCGGTGGGGTTGCTCATGGCGTCATTCTCCAGGATCGCAAGAGGGTAGGGCGAAGCCGTCCGCTGAGCGGACCGGACATACAGGGGACGTGGTCAGGTTCAGCGGGCGCGCTTGTAGAACGGGAGCGCGACGACCTCGACCGGCTCGTGCTTGCCACGGACGTCCACGGCCACGGCGGTGCCGGGCTCGGCGTGGGCGGCGTCCACGTACGCGATGGCGATCGGCTTGCCCAGGGTGGGGGAGGGGGCGCCGGAGGTGATCCGCCCGATCGGGGTGCCATCGGTGCTGACCACGCCGTACTCGGCGCGCGGGACGCGCTTGCCCTCGGAGACCAGGCCGACCAGCTTGCGCGGGGGGTTGGTCTCGGCCTGGGCGGCGGCCGCCTCCAGGGCCTTGCGGCCGACGAACTCACCGTTGTTGGTGGTCTTGTCGAAGCGGACCACTCGGCCGAGGCCCGCGTCGAACGGGGTGAGGTCGGTGTTCAGCTCATGCCCGTACAGCGGCATGCCCGCCTCCAGGCGCAGCGTGTCGCGGCAGGAGAGGCCGCAGGGGACGAGACCCGCACCGGCGCCCGCCTCGGTCAGCGCCTGCCACAGGTGCTCGGCGTCCTCGGGGCGGCAGAAGATCTCGAAGCCGTCCTCGCCGGTGTAGCCGGTGCGGGCCAGCCAGACGGACTTGCCCGAGACGGTGGCGGGCAGCAGGGCGTAGTACTTGAGGCCGGGCAGGTCGGCGTCGGTCTGCGAGGCGAGGATGCCGTTGGCCTCCGGGCCCTGGACGGCGAGCAGGGCGTAGGCGTCGCGGTCGTCGCGCACCACGGCGTCGAAGCCGGCCGCGCGCTCGGTCAGCGCGTCGAGCACGACCTGGGCGTTGGAGGCGTTGGCGACGACCATGTACTCGGTCTCACCGGTGCGGTAGACGATCAGGTCGTCCAGGATGCCGCCGTCCTCGCGGCAGATCATGGTGTAGCGGGCGCGCAGCTCGCCGAGGGCGGAGATGAAGCCGACCAGCGCGTGGTCGAGCAGCTCGCCGGCCTGCGGGCCGGTCACGGTGATCTCGCCCATGTGCGAGAGGTCGAAGAGGCCAGCCTTGGTACGGACGGCCAGGTGCTCCTCGCGCTCGCTGCCGTAGCGCAGCGGCATGTCCCAGCCCGCGAAGTCGGTCATCGTCGCACCGAGCGAGCGGTGCAGGGCGTCGAGCGCGGTCAGACGGGGTGCAGACATGGCGGGATGGCTCCTTGGCTGGGCACTCAGGGGCGCCACGCTGTGGGCGTGGACCTGCGTACGGGCATGCGGGGGCGGCTTCTCCCCATCTGTCGTCGCAACCTGAGAGCTTCACCGCCCACACTTGCCCGCAAGGACAAGGATGGCGGCTTGCACCGTGGGTGGGCGCACGGCGCGGCCGTGTCCACTTTCCAGATGTGCCTAGCCCGTGCGGTAGGGGGGCCTGAGAGATTCCGGGGAGGACTTGCTCCTTCGGCGCCGGCCGTGCCCTGGGGGCACTCCGGACTCTCCCGCGCGGGTTCGAGCGGCCAATATGGAGTTGACATCCCCCGGGGAGGACGCGCCCATCATGGCATGCCCGGAGCTGGGGAGGGGAGAGGGGCCCGGCGCCGCTGTCAGGTCACACTCCCGCCACGGCCCCGTCACAGCCCCGGCGCCGCCACGGCTCGGGCCGATAGGCTCTCCCCGAGGCACGGACGGGCAGAGGGGCGGTGGCATGGGACACCCGGCGGGTGAGACCCAGGCGCAGGGCTGGACGACCGAGGGCGGCGGCTGGCCCGCGAACGAGCTCGAGCAGGTGCTCACGGCTGCGCTCGGTGACCCCGGTGCCACGCCCCGGGTGATCGAGGTGCTGGCGCGCAGCCAGATCTGGATCCCGCTGCCGGCCGGCGCCGACCCCCACGGCCACGCGCTCGACCTGCCCACCATCGAGCTGGCGGGCGCACCGTACGTACCCGTCTTCTCCTCCCAGGAGCTCTTCCTGCGGCACGCCCCCGGCATGCCCTTCGCCATCGCCCCGGCCTGGGAGTTCGCCCGCGGACTGCCGCTCGGGGTGGGCATCGCCGTCAACCCCGAGGCCCCGGTGGGCATCCCGGTGCCACCCGAGGGGGTCGGCGAACTGCGCCGGGGCCCGCAGGGGGACCGCTGGCAGCAGCAGCCGGACGGGGCCCGGGTCGCCCTGCGCGAGCCGGCTCCGCACGAGGAGCCGTACGCCTTCCTGGCCGCCGCCATCACCGAACTGACCCAGCAGCCGGGCGTGCTGACCGCGCGCCGGGCGCTGGCCAGCGTCGAGGGCGAGAGCGCCGTGCTGTACGTCGGCGTCCAGCTGGACGCGGCGGCCGACCCGGCGCAGGTCAACGACGCGCTCGGGCGCGCGCTCGGAACCGCGGGGGCGCCCTGGGGCGTCAACCTGGTGCTGCTCGACGCGGTCGCCGACCCGGTGGTGGAGTGGTTGCTGACCCGGGTGAGACCCTTCTACGCGCGCGGTTAGCCGCGCGGTCGTTGAGCGAAAGGCATCAGGGTGAGTGCGACGGGCGGCGGTGCGCTGGAGCGCGCCATGCGTGAGGTCGCGCCAGAGCGGTACGAGGCGTACGAACAGCTGCTCCGCGCGCTCGCCGAGGGCGAGGTGTGGATGCTGCTGTGGCACGGACAGCCCGGCAGCCCCGACGCGCAGTACGGGAACATGGAGATCGGCGGGCTCGGCTACGCCCCCGCCGTCACCTCCGCCGAGCAGCTGGCCGCCTCCGGCTGGGCCCGGGCGCACGAGGTGATCCCCGGCACCGAGATCGCCAGTGCCCTCTACCGCACCCGCTGGGGCCTGTGGCTCAACCCGCACGCGCCCGGCGGCGGGGTCGGTATCCCCTGGGCCGACCTGCGCCGGGTGGCCGCCGGGCTCGACCGGCTGCCGGCCGGCCCGCTGCAGCTGAGCGAGCCGCAGCTGAACGCGCCGCAGTTCTACGCCGTGCTGGCCCAGCAGGGGGCCGAGCTGTCGTGCCTGCGGGCGCTGCGGGCCGCCTGGGTGCGCCCGGTGCTCGGCGGGGAGTACCTGGCGATCGGCCTCGACCTCTACGACGCCTCACCCCCCGCGGTGGAGGCCGTCCGGGCGCTGGTGCAGCGTGCGCTCGGGCACGCTCCGGAGGGCCTCTCGGTCTCGACCGTGCTGCTGGCCGACGACTACGACCCGGTGGCGCTGTGGATGCGCGCCCAGGCCCGCCCGTTCTACGACCGCGAGGCCGCGCCGCGCCCGGGCTACGGCTGGCCTCCGCCCCAGCACTGAACTCCCTTCGCATGCGATGGAGCTGAGCCGCAGTCATCTCGGTCGTAGGCGCCCGGCCCCGCCGGTAACAGCTGTGTGAAGAGCGTTATGCGGCAAGATCACCGATGCATGCCGACAGATCACAGTTGGGCATCCTTCGGCAGCCAGGTCTGGCGGAACGCTGCTCCGATGACGGAGAGTCTCCGCAGTGCAGTGCGCGGGACCAGCCCCACGAGGGCCCAACGCGCAGCCTGAACTACAGAAATTCTGTGACGCTCCACCTCTTCACTGCCTTGCACCACCCCCCGCCCCGACCGCCGCGCCCCCACAACGCGCGCCGGCACCGCGGGGACCCCTGACATCGATCTGCACCGCCGCAGCCACCTGGCGACGGCACCACCGCACCGACGCACCGCACCGCACAGTCGCGAACAACCGGACCGTCCTCGGCACCGGGCCCGGACCGGGTCCGGCCCTCCGCGCACGTCCAGGACACCGTGGGCCGGCCACCGTCGGCGAGGGGAACGAACTGACTCATGACCACACCCACCGAGACCACCGGCTCCGCCGCCGAGGCCGGGCCTGAGGCCGCCTCCGTAGCCGCGCCGAAGAAGATCGAGGGCCGCTCGCCCGGCAAGATCGCCTGGGCCCGCCTGAAGCGCGACAAGGTCGCGCTCTTCGGCGGCGCCGTGGTGGTCCTGCTGATTCTGGTGGCGATCTTCGCGCCGGTGATCATCTCGCTGTTCGGCCACCCGGTGGACGAACCGCACCCGGACCAGATCAACCCGGACCTCGGTCTGCCCAACGGCGCCTACGGCGGCATCAGCGGCGACTTCTGGCTCGGCGTCGACCCGAAGTTCGGCCGCGACGTCTTCAGCCGGGTCGTCTACGGCGCCCGGGTCTCGCTCGGCGTGGCCTTCTCCGCCGCCGCCCTCTCCACCGTGATCGGTGTCCTCCTCGGCATGGCCGCCGGCTTCTTCGGCGGCTGGATCGACTCCGTCATCAGCCGGGTCATGGACGTGCTGCTGGCCTTCCCGCAGCTGCTCTTCTCCATCGCGCTGATCTCGGTGATGCCCAACGACCTGATCGGTCTCAGCGGTTCGTTCCTGCGGATGGTCATCCTGGTCGTCGTCATCGGCTTCTTCGGCTGGCCGTACATCGGCCGCATCGTGCGCGGGCAGGTGATGTCGCTGCGCGAGCGCGAGTACATCGACGCCGCCCGCAGCCTCGGTGCCGGCAGCGGCCACATCCTGCTCAAGGAACTGCTGCCCAACCTGGTCGCTCCGATCCTCGTCTACATGACGCTGATCATCCCGACCAACATCCTCAGCGAGGCCGCGCTCAGCTTCCTCGGTGCCGGTGTCAAGCCGCCGACCCCCTCCTGGGGCCAGATGCTCAACGACGCCATCGGGATCTACCAGTCCGACCCGACCTACATGGTCATCCCGGGTCTGGCGATCTTCGTCACCGTGCTCGCCTTCAACCTCTTCGGTGACGGCCTGCGCGACGCGCTCGACCCCAAGGGCAACTGAGCCCGCTTCACAGCCCCTCGATCGGCCCCGCCCGATCCCACTGTTCTCGGGGGTTTCACCCACCCCCGGCGGACCGCTCAGGCCCGCACTTCTCCAGGAGGAATCAGTACCCATGACGCGTAACCGGACGCTTGCCGCCGCCGCCCTCGCGGCGACGCTGGCTCTCACCATCTCGGCCTGTGGCGGCTCCAAGAGCGGCGGCACCAGCCCGTCGGCCGGTGCTTCGGCGCAGGGCGGCTTCAACGCCGCCGTCGACAAGGTGCTGAACCCCTCCGACAAGAAGGGCGGCACGCTCAACCTCTGGACGAGCACCGACGCCGACTCGATGGACCCGGGCCGTGCCTACTACGCCTCGGTGTGGAACTTCGAGCGCTACTACGCCCGCACCCTGCTCGCCTTCGACGGCAAGCCGGGCAAGGACGGCCTGAAGCTCGTCCCCGACCTGGCCGCCGCGCAGCCGACCATCTCGGACGACAAGAAGACCTACACCTTCAAGCTGAAGAGCGGCCTGAAGTTCGAGGACGGCTCGCCGATCACCTCGAAGGACATCAAGTACGGCATCGAGCGCATCTTCGCGCAGGACGTCATCTCCGGCGGCCCGGTCTACCTGGTCAGCTCCCTCGACCAGGGCCAGAACTACCCCGGCCCGTACAAGGACACCGCTCCGGACAAGCTGGGCCTGAAGACGGTCCAGACCCCGGACGACACCACCATCGTCTTCAACCTGAAGACCCCGGACTCGTCCTTCCCGTACCTGCTCGCGATGGGCTCCGCCGCGCCGGTCCCGATGAAGTCGGACACCGGCTCCAAGTACGGTGACCACCCGGTCTCCTCGGGCCCGTACATGTTCAAGACCGCGCAGGCCGGCAAGTACTACGAGCTGGTCCGCAACCCCAACTGGGACCCGGCCACCGACCCGTTCCGCAAGGCCCTGCCGGACGTCGTCAAGCTGACCGTCACCACCAACGCGGACGACATGGACAACCGCGAGCTGGACGGCACCGCCGACCTCGACTGGTCGCAGACCGGTCTCTCGCAGGCCGCCCAGGTCAAGGTCCTGACCGACCCGAAGCTCAAGGCCAACACGGACGACCCGTACAACGGCTTCATCCGCTTCATCGCGATCTCCTCCAAGGTCGCGCCGTTCGACAACGTCCACTGCCGTAGCGCCGTCCTGTACGCGGCCGACACCAAGGCCCTGCAGACCGCCCGTGGCGGCCAGACGGCCGGTTCGCTCTACGGCTCGATGCTGCCCCCGAACATCGCGGGCTCGGACGACTACGACCCGTTCAACCTGACCAAGGGCACCCCGGACCTCGCCAAGGCGAAGTCCGAGCTGGCCGCCTGTGGCAAGCCGGACGGCTTCAAGACCACCATCGCCGTGCGTGGCAACAAGAAGAAGGAGGTCGACTCCGCCGTCGCCCTCCAGACCGCGCTCAAGGCGATCAACGTGGACGTCACCGTCGACCAGTACGACGGCAAGCTGCTCCCGTCGGTCATCGGTGCGCCGGACGTCGTGCACCAGAAGGGCTACGGCCTGATGGTCGCCGGCTGGGGCGCCGACTACCCGAACGGCTCCGGCTACATGCAGCCGCTCATGGACAGCCGCTTCATCGTCAAGAACGGCAACAGCAACTACCCGGAGATCAGCGACCCGGCCGTCGACGCCCTGTTCGACAAGGCCGCCGTCGAGACCGACCCGACCAAGGCTGCTGACCTCTACAAGCAGATCAACCACAAGGTCACCGACGGGGCCTACTGGCTGCCGATCGTGGCCGACAAGGCGCTCAACTACCGCAACCCGCGCCTGACCAACGTCTACGTCTCCGACGCCTTCGGCGAGGTGGACTTCCAGGCCCTCGGTGTCTCCGACGGCAAGTGACGTTCCCTCACCCGCTTCCGTAGTTTCGCTCAGCTAGTCCGAAGGGCAGGTGAGGGCGTCCGCCGGGGCCGGCCGGGACTCCTACAGGAGGACCGGCCGGCGCCCGGCGGCGCCGACCGCAATGCTCGTGTATTTCATCCGACGGCTTGTGAACGTCGTCGCCATGCTTCTGGTGGTCTCCATGGTCACCTTCGGCATCTTCTTCATGGTGCCGAAGCTCACCGGGACCGACCCGGCCATGCTCTACGTTGGCAAGATCGCCAGTCCCGAGGCGATCGAGGGCATCCGGCACAAGATGGGCCTCGACAAGTCGATCCTCGAGCAGTACCTGCTCTTCCTCAAGGGTCTGTTCGTCGGGCGTGACTACAGCACCGGTGTGGACATCACCCACTGCTCCGCGCCGTGCTTCGGTTACTCCTTCAAGACCGAGCAGGAAGTCTGGCCGGTCCTCCTGGACCGCCTCAGCGTCACCGCCTCGCTCGCCTCCGGCGCGTCGATCCTGTGGCTCGTCCTCGGTGTCGGCACCGGTGTGATCTCCGCCCTCAAGCGGCGCACCGCGCTGGACCGCATCACCATGACCACCGCGCTCGCCGGTGTGTCGCTCCCGATGTACTTCACCGGTCTGATCGCCCTGGCGATCTTCGTGCACCAGCTCGGCTGGTTCCCGAACAGTTACGTGAACCTGTCCGACGACCCGGTGATGTGGTTCGAGAACCTGGTGCTCCCCTGGATCACCCTGGCCTTCCTGTTCTCCGCCACGTACGCCCGGCTCACCCGGGCCACCCTGCTCGACGTCCTCGGCGAGGACTACATCCGCACCGCCCGGGCCAAGGGCCTCGGCGAGCGGACGGTCATCGGCAAGCACGCCATGCGCTCCACCCTCACCCCGATCCTCACCGTCTTCGGTATGGACCTCGGCGGTCTGATCGGCGGCGCGGTGCTCACCGAGACCACCTTCAACTTCCGTGGCCTCGGCTACGAGGCGGTCGCGGCGATCAGCGCCAGCGACCTCCCGGTGATCATGGGTGTCACGCTCTTCGCCGGCTTCTTCATCATCCTGGCGAACCTCGTGGTTGACGTGTTGTACGCCGTTGTCGATCCTCGGGTGAGGCTGGCATGAGCAAGACCGAAAACAGCGCCACCCCGGCCACCGTCAAGGCGGACGGCCCCGGCGCCTTCCTCTCCGTGCGCGACCTGAAGGTGCACTTCCCCACCGACGACGGCCTGGTCAAGTCCGTCAACGGCCTGAGCTTCGACCTGGAGAAGGGCAAGACCCTCGGCATCGTGGGCGAGTCCGGCTCCGGCAAGTCGGTCACCTCGCTCTCGATCATGGGTCTGCACCGCCGGGGCACCAAGCGCGGCGCCCCGCAGATCTCCGGCGAGGTCTGGCTGGACGGCGAGGAGCTCATCGCCGCCGACCCCGACCACGTGCGCAAGCTGCGCGGCCAGAAGATGGCGATGATCTTCCAGGACCCGCTGACCGCCATGCACCCGTACTACACGGTCGGCCAGCAGATCATGGAGGGCTACCGCGCCCACCACCCGGGCGTGAACAAGAAGCAGGCCCGCACCCGCGCGATCGAGATGCTCGACCGGGTCGGCATCCCGCAGCCGGACAAGCGGGTGGACGCCTACCCGCACGAGTTCTCCGGCGGTATGCGCCAGCGCGCGATGATCGCGATGGCCCTGGTCAACGACCCCTCGCTGCTCATCGCCGACGAGCCGACCACCGCCCTGGACGTCACCGTCCAGGCGCAGATCCTGGACCTCATGCGGGATCTGCAGAAGGAGTTCGGCTCGGCCGTCATCATCATCACCCACGACCTGGGCGTCGTCGCCGAGCTGGCCGACGACATCCTGGTGATGTACGGCGGCAAGTCGGTCGAGCGCGGCCCCGCGGCCCAGGTCTTCGAGGCCCCCGAGCACCCCTACACCTGGGGCCTGCTCGGCTCGATGCCGCGACTGGACCGGGAGCTGCAGGAGCGGCTCGTGCCGGTCAAGGGCACCCCGCCCAGCCTGATCAACGTGCCCTCGGGCTGCGCCTTCCACCCGCGCTGCCCGTACGCGGAGCTGACCGGCGGCCGTTCCACCAGCGAGGTCCCGGCGTTCGCCGAGGTCAAGCCCGGCCACCACGCCGCGTGCCACCTCCCGGCGGCCCAGCGGCACCAGATCTTCGCCGACGAGATCGCGCCCCGACTGTGAGCGCGTTCCAGGCCGCTGCGCACCACCTTTTTGGAGAAACCTCATGACGGACAGTCAGACGGCGACCATCCCCTCGCCCGCCCCGGCCGCCGATCGCGAGCCGCTGCTCCGGGTGGAGGGCCTCACCAGGCACTTCCCGATCACCAAGGGCCTGCTGCGCCGTCAGACCGGCGCGGTCCGGGCCGTCGACGGCATCGACTTCACCGTCAACGCCGGGGAGACCCTCGGCGTGGTCGGCGAGTCGGGCTGTGGCAAGTCCACCATGGGCCGCCTGATCACCCGGCTGGACGAGCCGACCGGCGGGAAGATCCAGTTCCAGGGCACCGACATCACGCACCTGGGTGTCTCGGCGATGCGTCCGCTGCGCCGCGACATCCAGATGATCTTCCAGGACCCGTACTCCTCGCTGAACCCGCGGCACACCGTCGGCACCATCGTCGGCGCGCCGTTCAAGCTCCAGGGCGTCGAGCCCGAGGGCGGGGTCAAGAAGGCGGTGCAGGACCTGCTCGAGCTCTGCGGTCTTAGCCCCGAGCACTACAACCGCTACCCGCACGAGTTCTCCGGCGGCCAGCGCCAGCGCATCGGCATCGCCCGCGCGCTGGCCCTCAAGCCGAAGATGATCGTCGCGGACGAGCCGGTCTCGGCCCTGGACGTCTCGATCCAGGCCCAGGTGGTCAACCTGCTGGACGACCTCCAGCAGGAGCTCGGCCTCACCTACGTGATCATCGCGCACGACCTCTCGGTCGTCCGGCACGTGTCTGACCGGGTCGCCGTGATGTACCTCGGCAAGGTGGTCGAGATCGCCGACCGCGACTCGCTCTACAAGTCGCCGATGCACCCGTACACCAACGCGCTGATGTCCGCCGTCCCGACGCCGGACCCCAAGCGCAAGGAGGCGCGCGAGCGCATCCTGCTCAAGGGCGACGTCCCGTCCCCGCTGAACCCGCCGAGCGGCTGCCGCTTCCGCACCCGCTGCTGGAAGGTCCAGGACATCTGCTCCGTCCAGGAGCCGCCGCTCCAGATCGCCAAGGCCGGCCACCAGGTGGCCTGCCACTTCCCGGAGAACGCCGCCTGACGGCTCCCCGGGAGAAGGGGCATCCGATCCGCACGGATCGGGTGCCCCTTTTTTCGTACAACCATCCGGGTGGAGCGGATGTCTGACGTGGTGCCCTGCCCTGAACCGATCACCCTGGGGATCCCCGTGTCACACTCGCGCCGCCGGCACCGACTCGCCGCCGCTCTCGTCGTCGCCGCCACCGGCGTGGTCAGCACGGGGGTGACCCTCCCGGCCGTGGCTGCCGAAACCGACGTGCTGTACGTCATCCAGGGGCCGACGTGCTCCGACGCCGGGCCCGGCACCGTGGAGCACCCGTTCTGCACGGTCCAGGAGGGGGCGGACGCCGCACAGCCCGGGCAGACGGTGCGGGTCTACGGCACCACGCTCGAGGAGCAGGTCACCCCGCACCACTCCGGTGCACCGGGCAAGCCGATCGTCATCCAGGGCGAGCCCGGCGTGATGCCGCGCCCCCAGATCGGTGTCCCCGCCGGGAAGGCCGGCCCGGACACCTCGCACGCCTTCCTGCTGGACCACGTGCACGACGTGACGGTGCGGGGCTTCTACCTGAGCAACACCGCGGCCGAGGCGGTCCTGGTCAAGGACTCCGCCGGGATCACCCTCGACTCGAACGAGATCATGTACGCCGGCCAGGGCAGCGACTCCTGGGTCCACACACCGACGGTGCCGCGCGGCGCCGCCTCGGTCCGGGTGACCGGCGCGAGCGACGGCGTCGTGGTGAGCCGCAACCTCGTCGAGGGCGGCGCGGGGGACGGACTGGTGGTGGACCCCGGGGTGGCCGGCGCCGTCCTCACCACCAACGCGGTCACCAACGGGCTGGGCGCGGGAGTCCGGGTGACGGACGCCCCGGGCACCGTGGTCACCGGCAACACCGTGCTGCGCGAGGCGCTGCCCGGCGTGGTGGTCGCCGGGGCCTCCGACCACGCGACGGTGGAGAACAACATCATCGCGGACACCGCGTCCACGGCCCCCGCCGGGGCCGACCCCGTCTCGCTCTCGGTGTCCGCCGGTTCGGTCGCCGGGACGAAGGCCGACTACAACACCCTGCTCCCGTACGCCGGGGGAACCGCCTACTCCTGGGGCGGGAACGCCTACCAGCAGCCCGACTTCTTCTCCGCGGCGACCGGCCAGGGAGGGCACGACCTGCGCGAGCTCCCGCCGTTCGCGCTCTCCCGGTCACTCAACGCCTCGGTGGTCCCCGACCGGGCGACCGGCTCCACCGACTCGGCCGACGCCTCGGCGCCCGGCGAGCTGTCCACCGACCTCTACGGCCGCCCGCGGGTGGACGACCCGCATGCAGCCAACGGCGCCAACGGCTTCCACGACCGCGGTGCGGCGGAGCTCGAGGCGTACAGCAGGTTGGACGTCGCCTCCGACATCTACCAGGGCCCGACCCCGCTCACGGTGACGGTCACGGCGACGGCCAAGCAGAACTGGCCGGACACCACCACCTACACCTACGACTTCGGCGACGGCAGCACTCCGCTGGTCACCAAGGACACGAAGGCGCAGCACACCTATCAGGCGGTCGGGACGTACACCCCCACGGTCACCGCCACCGGTACGGGCGACGGCGCCACCATCACCACCAAGTCCCCCTACCCGGTGACCGTCAAGGCGCCGGGGGACCTGGTACCGGACCTCCGGATCACCCCCGCGGAGCGCCGTGACGGCCAGGGCCCCCTCAGCTACGCCTTCGACCTGAGCCGCAGCACCAGTCCGTGGCCCGTCTCGGGCTACCAGGTGGACTTCGGCGACGGTGCGGAGCTGCCGGGCGGCTGGGACCTTCCCACCAGCCCCGTCCTGCACAACTACCGCGTGCCCGGGGACTACACGGTCACCCTGACCATGTGGGACCGGGGCGGCCGGAGGGCAACGGTCAAGCAGGTGGTGCACGCGGCCTACGGCAAGCTGGGCTTCACACCGATCACGCCGACCCGGGCGCTCGACACCCGGATCACGGGCATCGGCGGGTACCCGCGCCTCGGCCCCGGCGCCGCGGTCACCGTCTCGCTGCCCCGACTGCCCGGCAACCTCAACGGCGACGCCGTGGTGCTGAACGTGACGGCGGTGAACCCGTCCCAGGCCGGGTACCTGAAGGTGTATCCGACGGACGGCGACCGTCCGGCGACCTCGAACGTGAACTTCAAGGCCGGGCAGACGGTGCCGAACCTGGTGACCGTCCCCACCGGTCCGGGCAACACGGTCACCATCGAGAACTTCGCGGGGACCACGGACGTGGTCGTGGACGTGATGGGCTACTACCAGCTGGGGTCCGGTTCGCGGTTCGACGCGGTGGCGCCTGCACGACTGCTGGACACCCGTAAGTCGGCGGCGGTGGGGCCGGACGCTTCGACCTCGATCCAGGTGCGGGGTGCGGCCGGTGTGCCGGCGGACGCCACTGCGGTGGTGCTGAACCTGACCAGCACGGGCTCCGACGCGGGCGGCTTCCTGACGGCGTACCCGAGCGGGACCACCCGGCCGGGGACGTCGAACCTGAACTTCGCGGCCGGTCAGACGGTGGCGAACCAGGTCGTCGTGCCGATCGGCGAGGACGGCAAGGTGTCGGTCTACAACCGCTTCGGCCACACCCACGTGGTGGCGGACGTCTTCGGTTACTACGGGGCCTCTGGGACCTCGCTGTTCACTCCCGTGGTGCCGACGCGTCTGGTGGACACCCGGAAGCAGACCGCCCTGGGCCAGGGCGGCACCCTGAAGGTGAACACCGGAGTCCCGGCGGGTGCGACGGGCGCCGTGCTGAATGTGACGAGTACCGCTTCGACGGCCGGTGGCTACCTGACGGTGTGGGCGGACGGTGCCACGAAGCCGGGGACGTCGAACGTGAACTTCCCGGCGGGCGGCACGGTCCCGAACCACGTGACCACCCCGCTGGGGACGAACGGCGCCTTCGACGTCTACAACTTCGCGGGCAGCACCCAGGTGGTCGCCGACCTGTTCGGTTACTTCTCGAAGTAGAGGTGTGGTGAGGCGCACACGGTCCTGACGGACCGTGTGCGCCTCCCGTGCTGTACAACCATCCGGGCGGATCAGGTGTCAGACACCACGCCCGTCACCACCTGGACCACCTGCACCTGGGAATCACCGTGTCGCACAGCCGCCGTAGACGCCAGCTCGCCGCCGCCCTCGTCGTCGCCTCCACCGGCCTGGTCAGTGCGGGGGTGACCCTGCCGGCCGTGGCGGCCGATGCCGTCACGCTGTACGTGGACGACTCCGCGGCGAACTGCGCCGACGGTGGGACGGGCAGCCAGGAGCAGCCGTTCTGCACCATCCAGGCGGGCGTGGACGCGGCGAAGCCGGGGCAGACCGTGCAGGTCGAGTACGGCAAGGGCCACTACGCGGAGCAGGTCACCGTGCACCACTCCGGTGAGCCCGGAAAGCCGATCGTGGTGACGGGGCGGCAGGTCGGCCGTCACCAGCCCACTGTCGGGGTGTTCGGGTCGGAGGCCTCGCCGGAGAATGCGCGGGGCTTCCTGCTCGACCACGTGCACGACGTGACGGTGCACGGCTTCATGGTCCAGGGAGTGGCCGCGGAGGGGATCCTGGTGAAGGACTCCTCGGCGGTCACCGTCGACGGGACCTGGACCAACGACGTCGGCCTGGGCGCCTGGGCCCCGGGCACCTCGACCCGGTCCGTCGAGCCCGGGGCACCGGCCCTGCGGGTGACCGGGGCGAGCTCGGGGGTGACGTTCAGCCGGAACCGGGTGAGCAACGCCCAGGGGGACGGCATCGCCGTCGAGGCCGGTGTCACCGGCGCGGTCGTCACCACCAACGGGCTGCTGGCCGAGCAGCCGCGCGGGATCCGGGTGACGGACGCCCCCGGCACGGTGGTCACCAGCAACACCGTGGCCGGCTTCGGCGCCGAGATCACCCTGGCCGGGAAGTCCGACCACGCGACGGTGGAGAACAACGTCCTGACGCGCCGGAACCCGACCGTCCAGACGAAGCCGGAGCTCGCGGAGCTGTCCGTCTCGGCGGACTCGGCGGCGGGGACCAAGGCCGACTACAACTCGGTGGACCCCGGGGCCGGCAACGCGGCCTACTCCTGGGCCGGTACCGACTACCAGCAGCTCACGGACTACGCCAAGGCGACCGGACAGGGCGCCCACGATCTCCAGGAAGCCCCGGTTCTCGGCGTGGTCCCGCCCAACGGCGCCCTGACGCCGACCGCCGCCACCGGCCAGACGGACTCGGCGGACGCCACCGCGCCCGGCGAGCTGGCCACGGACCTCTACGGCCAGCCCCGGGTGGACGATCCGCAGGCCGTCAACTCCGGTACGGGCGCGGGCTACTACGACCGGGGCGCGGTGGAGTTCCAGGCCTTCGCCTCCCTCTGGGTTTCCACCGACGCCACCAAGGGGCCGTACCCGCTGCCGGTGACCGTCACGGCGACGGCCAAGCAGAACTGGCCGGACACCACCAGCTACACCTACGACTTCGGTGACGGCAGCGACCCGCTGACCACCGCCGACGCGAAGGTCCAGCACGTCTACCAGGCCAAGGGCAGCTACACCGTCAAGGTGACGGCCACCGGCACCGGCGAGAACATGAGCGCCACCGCGACCAGCCAGCCGTTCACCGTCACCGAACCGGGCGACCTCACCCCGGCGCTCGCGGTCACCCCGGAGGCGAACCACGGGCCGCTGGGCTTCGGCTTCGACTTGAGCCACAGCACCAGCCCCTGGATCATCACCGGCTACCAGCTGGACTACGGCGACGGCTCCCCGAAGGAGACCGGCGACTCCTACCACCCCACCTTCGAGCACACCTACCTGCGCCCCGGCGACTACACCGTCACCGCGACGCTGACCGACGGCGGCGGCAGGACGGCCAAGCTGCAGCAGGTGGTCCACGCGACCTACGGCAAGCTGGGCTTCACCCCGATCACGCCGACCCGGGTGCTCGACACCCGCCTGGCGACGGGGCCCTACCCCCCGCACCGGCTGGGCCCGGGCGAGTCGACGACCATCTCCCTCCCGGCGCAGCCGGGCCAGCCGCCGGTCTCCCCGGCGGCCCTGGTGCTGAACGTGACGGCGGTGAACCCCTCGCAGGCCGGCTACCTGAGCGTCTACCCGTCCGGCACCGACCGCCCGGCGACCTCGAACGTGAACTTCAAGGCGGGGCAGACGGTGCCGAACCTGGTGACCGTGCCGACCGGCGAGGGCGGGCAGGTCACGCTCTACAACTTCTCGGGCACGACGGACGTCGTGGTCGACGTGATGGGCTTCTACCAGTCCGGCGGCGGGTCGCGCTTCGACGCGGTGGCGCCTTCGCGGCTGCTGGACACCCGTAAGTCGGCGGCGGTGGGCCCGGATGCCTCCACTTCGATCCAGGTGCGGGGTGCGGCGGGGGTGCCGGCGGACGCGACGGCGGTGGTGCTGAACCTGACGAGTACGGCCTCCGACGTGGGGGGTTACCTGACGGCGTACGCGAGCGGTACGGCGCGGCCGGGGACCTCGAACCTGAACTTCGCGGCCGGTCAGACGGTGGCGAACCAGGTCGTCGTGCCGATCGGTGCGGACGGGAAGGTGTCGGTCTACAACAAGTTCGGCCACACCCACGTGGTGGCGGACGTGTTCGGTTACTACGGGCCGTCAGGTGCGCTGTTCACCCCGGTCGTGCCGACCCGCCTGGTGGACACGCGGAAGCAGACCGCGCTGGGGGCGGGGAAGTCCCTGAAGGTCGCGACGGGTGTTCCGGCGGGTGCGACGGCTGCGGTGCTGAACGTGACCAGCACCGCCTCCACGGCCGGTGGTTACCTGACGGTCTGGGCGGACGGTGCCACGAAGCCGGGGACGTCGAACGTGAACTTCCCGGCGGGCGCCACGGTCCCGAACCACGTGACCACCCCGCTGGGGACGAACGGCGCCTTCGACGTCTACAACTTCGCGGGCAGCACCCAGGTCGTCGCCGACCTGTTCGGCTACTTCTCCGAGCAGTAAGCGGTCAACTGTCATGAAACACCTGCTCATTGGGGGATCCACCATGTCATCCCTGCGCCGCAGCCGTCGGCTCGCCGCCGCCATCGTCGTCGCCTCCACCGGCCTGGTCAGTGCGGGGGTGACCCTGCCGGCCGTGGCGGCCGACGCCGACACGCTGTACGTGGACAACTCCGCGGCGAACTGCGCCGACGGTGGGGCAGGCAGCCAGGAGCAGCCGTTCTGCACCATCCAGGCGGGCGTGGACGCGGCGAAGCCGGGCCAGACCGTACAGGTCGCCTTCGGGAAGGATGGCTGCTATGCGGAGCAGGTCGACGTGCACCGCTCCGGCGAGCCGGGCCGGCCGATCGTGGTGGCGGGGCGGCCCGGCCAGCCGAAGCCCCTGATCTGTGTCTTCCCGTCCGGCCTCCGGCCGGACCTCGCGCGTGGCTTCGTACTCGACCACGTCCATGACGTGACGGTGCGAGGTGTCGAGGTGGACGACACGCCCGCGGAGGCGTTCCTGGTCAAGGACTCTTCGGCGGTCACCGTCGAAGGCAACGAGATCGGCTCGGCCGGCAGCGGCAGCGGCTGGACCGCCGGCGGAAAGCCGCCGGTGATCCCGGCCGGGGCTCCGGCCGTGCGGGTGACCGGGGCGAGCTCCGGAGTGACCGTCAGCCGCAACATCCTGAAGCTCAGCGCGGAGGACGGCATCGCCGTCGAGGCGGGTGTCACCGGTGCGGTGATCACGACCAACGCGCTGATGTACAACCAACCGCGCGGGATCCGGGTGACGGACGCGCCGGGCACGGTGGTCACCAGCAACAGTGTGGTCACCACAGGTGGGTCCGGCATCACCCTGGAGGGGAAGTCCGACCACGCGGTGGTGGAGAACAACGTCCTCGCGCACGAGCGCTGGATCAACCAGAATCTGCCGCAGATCGCGGAGCTGTCCGTCTCGGCGGACTCGGTGGCGGGTACCAAGGCGGACTACAACTCCCTCTACTCCTACACCAACTCCCTCTACTCCTGGGCCGGTACCGACTACCAGCGACTCGCGGACTTCGCCAAGGCGTCCGGTCAGGGTGCTCACGACGTCCAGGAGGCCCCGGCCTTCGGTCTGGACGGTTACAACAGCGGTACGGTGAGGCCGACCGCCGCCTCCGGTTCGACGGACTCGGCGGACACCGCGGCCCCCGGCGAGCTGACCACGGACCTGTACGGCAAGCCCCGGGTGGACGATCCGCAGGCCGTCAACTCCGGTACGGGCGCGGGCTACTACGACCGTGGCGCGGTGGAGCTCCAGGCCTTCGCCTCCTTCTGGGTGCAGACCAGCCTCAAGCAGGGGCCGTTTCCGCTGCCGGTGACCGTCACGGCGACGGCCAAGCAGAACTGGCCGGACACCACGACCTACACCTACGACTTCGGCGACGGCAGCGACCAGCTGACCACCGCCGACGCGAAGGTGCAGCACGTCTACCAGGCCAAGGGCAGCTACACCGTCAAGGTGACGGCCAAGGGCACGGGCGAGAACATGAGCACCACGGCTATCGCTCTGCAGCCGGTCACCGTCAACGAACCGGGCGACCTGACCCCGGACCTCGCGGTCTCGGCCTCGGGCGACGGCCCGCTCGGCTTCAGCTTCGACCTGACGCACAGCACGAGCCCGTGGCTCGTCACCGGCTACCAGCTGGACTACGGCGACGGCTCGCCCAAGGAGAGCCACGACCAGTACCACCCCACCTCCACGCACGTCTACCAGCGGCCCGGGGACTACTCCGTCACCGCGACGCTGACCGACGAGGGCGGCAGGACGGCCACGGTGAAGCAGGTGGTGCACGCGGTGTACGGCAAGCTGGGCTTCATCCCGATCACGCCGACCCGGGTGTTCGACAGCCGGAAGCCGGACATGGGCGGCCGCCCGCAGCGGCTCGCCCCGGGGCAGTCGGTGACGTTGTACGTCCCGACCCAGGCGGGCCACCCGCACGCGGACGCGGCGGTGCTGAACGTGACGGCGGTGAACCCGGACAGCGCCGGGTACCTGAGCGTCTACCCGTACGGCACCGACCGTCCGGCGACCTCGAACGTGAACTTCAAGGCGGGGCAGACGGTGCCGAACCTGGTGACCGTTCCGACCGGCCAGAACAACTGGATCACGCTGTACAACTTCTCCGGCGGCACGGATGTGGTGGTCGACGTGATGGGCTACTACGAGAAGGACGGCGGCAGCCGTTTCGGCGCGGTGGCGCCTTCGCGGCTCCTGGACACCCGGAAGTCGGCGGCGGTGGGCCCGGACTCGAGCACCTCGATCCAGGTGCGGGGTACGGCCGGCGTCCCGAACGACGCGACGGCGGTGGTGCTGAACCTGACGGCCACGGCGTCGGACGCGGGGAGCTACCTGACGGCGTACGCGAGCGGTACGGGGCGGCCGGGGACGTCGAACCTGAACTTCACCGCCGGTCAGACGGTGGCGAACCAGGTGGTCGTGCCGATCGGCGACGACGGGAAGGTGTCGGTCTACAACCGCTTCGGGCACACACACGTGGTGGCGGACGTGTTCGGTTACTACGGGCCGTCGGGTGCGCTCTTCACCCCGGTCGTGCCGACCCGCCTGGTGGACACGCGGAAGCAGACCGCCGTGGGCACGGGGAAGTTCCTGAAGGTGGACACGGGCGTCCCGGCGGGTGCGACGGGTGCGGTGCTGAACGTGACCAGCACGGCTTCGACGGCCGGCGGCTACCTGACGGTGTGGGCGGACGGTGCGCCGAAGCCGGGGACGTCGAACGTGAACTTCCCGGCGGGGGCGACCGTGCCGAACCACGTGACGACCCCGCTGGGGACGAACGGCGCCTTCGACGTCTACAACTTCGCGGGCAGCACCCAGGTGGTCGCCGACCTGTTCGGCTACTTCTCGAAGTAGGGCTGTGGTGAGTGGCACACGGCCTGAATTAGGTCGTGTGCCACCTTTGTGTAGTACAAACGATCGGTCGGATCGAATGTCCGGCACCACTTCGCATTCGATCCGATCGCTCCGGGGGACACCCATGTCGCGCGCACGCCGCAGACGCCCATTCGCCACCTTCGTCGTGGCCGCCGCCACCGGCCTCCTCGGAGCGGGGGTGACCGTCCCGGCCGTGGCGGCCGATGCCGACACGCTGTACGTGATCAAGGGGGCTGCGAAGTGCTCCGACGCGGGCCCGGGCACGATGGCGCAGCCGTTCTGCACCGTCCAGGCGGGCGTGGACGCGGCCGGGCCCGGGCAGCGGGTGCTGGTGAGCGGCAGCGAGTACCTGGAGCAGGTCACGGTTCGTCGATCGGGTGAGCCGGGCAAGCCGATCGTCATCGAGGGGATGTCCGGCGTTCTCCCGAAGCCCGACATCGGTGTCTACCAGAGCCAGGCCACCTCGGCCGACTCGCACGGATTCGTCCTGGACCGCGTGCACGACGTGACGGTCCGCGGCTTCACCGCGAGCTACACGGCGGAGGAGGCCTTCCTGGTCCGGGACTCCTCCAACATCACGCTGGACTCCAACACGATCGCCGGCGCCGGGCGGGGGGTGGGCGCGCAGCCGAACACCTCGGCGGCCACCCCGGCCGTCCGCCTGACCGGTGCGAGCCACGGGGTGGTGGTCAGCCGCAACCTGGTGGGCGGCGGCAACGCCGGCGGCATCGTGGTCGACGCCGGGGTCTCGGGCGCGGTGGTCACCACCAACGCGCTCACCGCCAACTGGTCCACCGGCATCCGGGTGACGGACGCGCCGGGCACCGTGGTCGTCAGCAACACGGTGGTCGGCGGCACCGCGGACGGGATCGCCCTGACGGGTGCCTCCGACCACGCGGTGGTGGAGAACAACGTCGTCGCGCTCAACCACCGGTCGGACAGCGAGCCGTACCTGGCGGAGATCGCGGTGTCCGCCGCGTCCGCCCCCGGCACCAAGGCCGACTACAACACGGTCGACCCCGAACTCGGCGGCACGGCCTACTCCTGGGCCGGCCAGGCGTACCAGCAGCCCGCCGAGCTCACCGCCACGACCGCGCAGGGGGCGCACGACCTGCGGGAGATGCTCGGATTCGGTGTGATCTCCGGCTGCATGAACTGCTCGGTGGCGCCGCAGGAGGCCACCGGTTCGACCGACTCGGCGGACACCGCCGCCCCGGGCGAGCTGGCCACCGACCTGTACGGCCGCCAGCGGATCGACGCCCCGGTCTCCGCCAACTCCGGTCCGGACGGCGGCTACTACGACCGCGGCGCGGTGGAGCTCCAGGAGTACGGGCCGGTCCGCCTCGCCGTCTCGCAGGGCAAGGGGCCGAACCCGCTGCCCGTCACCGCCAGCGCCTCCGTCGAGTGGCAGAGCTGGTCGGACCCGGCCACCACCTTCACCTTCGACTTCGGTGACGGCACCGAGCCGCTGGTCACCAAGGACACGAAGGTGCAGCACGTCTACCGGACGAACGGCGTCTACCGGCCCACGGTCACGGTGCACGGAGGGACCGAGCACGCCGAGATGACCGACACGTCCCACAGCCGGGTCGAGGTCGTCGATCCCGCCGACCTGGCGGTGGACCTGCGGATCGCTCCCCAGTCCCGCGGCGACCTGGGCGGGCCGCTGGGCTTCAGCTTCGACCTGAGCCACAGCACCAGCTCGTGGTACTTCAGGTCCACCCAGCTGGACTTCGGCGACGGGACGCCCGTGCAGACCGCGTACACCGCCCCGAACGTCAGCAAGCACTCCTACGCCCGCCCCGGCGACTACACCGTGACCGCCACGCTCACCGACCAGGGCGGCAGGACGGCCACCGTGAAGCAGGTGGTGCACGCGGCGTACAACAAGCTGGGCTTCACGCCGATCACGCCGACCCGGGTGCTCGACACCCGGCAGCCCGGTGAGCTGGGCGTCCAGCGCGTCGGGCCGGGCCAGACGCGGACCGTGTCCGTGCCGGCCCAGCCGGGCCACCCGCACGCGGACGCCGCTGTGCTGAACGTGACGGCGGTGAACCCCTCGCAGGCCGGCTACCTGACCGTCTACCCGCTGGGCCCCGGCCGTCCGGCCACCTCGAACGTGAACTTCACGGCCGGTCAGACCGTGCCGAACCTGGTGACCGTGCCCGTCGGGGACCAGGACAAGATCGTCATCGACAACTTCGCGGGGACCACGGACGTCGTGGTCGACGTGATGGGCTACTACCAGGCCGACGCCGGCTCCCGGTTCGACGCGGTGGCGCCTTCGCGGCTGCTGGACACCCGGAAGTCGGCGGCGGTGGGGCCGGACGCCTCGACCTCGATCCAGGTGCGGGGTGCGGCCGGTGTGCCGGCGGACGCCACGGCGGTGGTGCTGAACCTGACCAGCACGGGTTCGGACGCGGGGGGTTACCTGACGGCGTACGCGAGCGGTACGGCGCGTCCGGGGACGTCGAACCTGAACTTCACCGCCGGTCAGACGGTGGCGAACCAGGTCGTCGTGCCGATCGGCGCGGACGGCAAGGTGTCGGTCTACAACCGCTTCGGCCACACGCAGGTGGTGGCGGACGTGTTCGGCTACTACAGCCCCACGGCCTCCTCGCTGTTCACGCCGGTCGTGCCGACCCGCCTGGTGGACACCCGGAAGCAGTCCGCCCTGGGTGCGGGGCAGTTCCTGAAGGTGGACACCGGTGCCCCGGCGGGTGCGACGGGTGCGGTGTTGAACGTGACCAGCACGGCTTCGACGGCCGGTGGTTACCTGACGGTGTGGGCGGACGGTGCCACGAAGCCGGGGACGTCGAACGTGAACTTCCCGGCGGGCGGCACGGTCCCGAACCACGTGACGACCCCGCTGGGGACGAACGGCGCCTTCGACGTCTACAACTTCGCGGGCAGCACCCAGGTGGTCGCCGACCTGTTCGGCTACTTCTCGAAGTAACCCGCACACGTACGGTGGCCTGCGGCAACGAGATCATCTGACTCTTCGTCAGATGTTCGCAAGATCGAGACGACCCCGTTGACCGGGCCCGGCGGAGCGGGTGCTACACCTGTTCTCTCTCTGTCGTGAAAATCCGCTCAACGGGGGACCTACCGTGTCATCCATGCGCCGCAGACGCCGACTCGCCGCCGCCATCGTCGTCGCCTCCACCGGCCTGGTCTCGGCCATGGCGACGCTGCCCGCGGCCGCCGTGGCCGACGCCGCCACCCTCTACGTGGACGACTCCGTCGCCGGCTGCTCGGACTCCGGTCCGGGCAGCCAGGCGCAGCCGTTCTGCACCGTGCAGGCGGGCGCCGACGCCGCCCACGCGGGCCAGACCGTGGCGGTCGCGATGGGCAAGGGCCAGTACGCCGAGCAGGTCACCCTGCACAACTCGGGTGCGCCGGGCAAGCCGATCGTCATCAAGGGCGTGCCGACCCGGGGCGACTCCCCGTACGTCGGCGTCTTCGCCTACTACGGCAAGCCGGAGACGGCGCGGGCCTTCGTGCTCGACCACGTGCACGACGTCACCGTGCAGGGCTTCGCCCTGGGGGACACGGCGGCCGAGGCCGTGCTGGTCAAGGACTCCTCGGGCATCACGCTCGACTCCAACGAGGTCGACGGCGCCGGCTGGGGCAACTTCGCGCCGCAGGGCCAGCAGCCGACCGTCCCCGGGGGCAACCCGGTGATCCGGCTGACCGGGGCGAGCAGTGACATCACCGTCAGCCGCAACCGGATCGGCGGCGGCAACGGCGGCGGCATCGCGGTCGACGCGGGCGTCACCGGCGCCGTCCTCACCACCAACGCCGTGACCGCCAACGGACGGGCGATGACCGGCAAGGGTGCGGGCATCAGCGTCACGGGCGCGCCGCACACCGTGATCACCAGCAACACCGTGGCGAGCAGCGGCGCCGCGGGCATCGTGCTGACCGGCGGCTCCCACGACGCCACGGTGGAGAACAACGTCGTCGCGGACTCCTACAGCCGCCTCGACAAGGAGCCGACGGCCACCGAGTTCTCGGTCTCGGCCGACTCCACCCCGGGCACCACGGCGGACTACAACACCTTGTACCCGACCGGCATGGGCAGCGCCTACACCTGGGGCCCGGACAGCTACCAGCAGCCCGCCGACTTCGCCACGGCGACCGGCCAGGGGGCCCACGACCTGCGCGAGGCCCCGAAGTTCCTGCTCGACGGCGCGATGAACAGCTCCGTCGTCCCGACCGCCGCCTCCGGCTCGACGGACTCGGCGAACGCCTCGGCGCCCGGCGAGCTGACCACGGACCTGTTCGGCAAGCCCCGGGTGGACGACCCGCAGGCGGCCAACGGCGCCAACGGCTTCCACGACCGCGGCGCGGCGGAGCTCCAGGCGTACAGCAGGCTCGACCTCGGGGTCGACTTCGGCAAGGGCCCGCGCCCGCTGACGGTGACCGTCACCGCCACGGCGGCGCAGAACTGGCCGGACACCACCACCTACACCTACGACTTCGGCGACAACAGCACTCCGCTGGTCACCACGGACGCGAAGGTGCAGCACCAGTACCTGACCAACGGCGAGTTCCACGTCACGGTCACCGCGAACGGCACCGGCGCGAACACCGGCATCAGCGCCTCGGCCGGTCCGATCAGCGTCGTCGACCCCGCCGACCTGGTGGCGGACCTGCGGATCGCCCCGGCGCCCCGGCAGGAGGGCTACGGCCCGCTCGGCTACGCCTTCGACCTGAGCCACAGCACCAGCTCGTACTACCTCACGGACTACCGGATCGACTTCGGCGACGGCACGAGCAGCCCCTACTCGTACCAGACGCGGCACACCTACCAGCAGCCCGGCGACTACACCGTCACCGCCACGGTCAAGGACCAGGGCGGCCGCACGGCCACCGCCAAGCAGGTGGTGCACGTCGCGTACACCCAGCTCGGCTTCACGCCCACCACCCCGACCCGGCTGCTCGACACCCGCAGCGCGAGCCGGATCGGCGGCTTCCAGCGGCTCGGCCCCGGCCAGTCGGCGACGGTGTACATCCCGACCCAGGCGGGCCACCCGCACGCGGACGCGGCCGTGCTGAACGTGACGGCGGTGAACCCCAACAGCGGCGGCTACCTGAGCGTCTACCCGGCCGGCAACGACCGTCCGGCGACCTCGAACGTGAACTTCAAGGCCGGTCAGACGGTGCCGAACCTGGTGACCGTCCCCACCGGCGGCTCGGACGCCGTCACCGTCTACAACTTCTCGGGCGACACCGACCTGGTGGTCGACCTGCTGGGCGTCTACGAGGCCGGCGACGGCTCGAAGTTCACGGCCCTGGCGCCCTCGCGGCTCCTGGACACCCGTAAGTCGGCGGCGGTGGGGCCGGACGCCTCGACCTCGATCCAGGTGCGGGGTGCGGCCGGTGTGCCGGCGGACGCCACTGCGGTGGTGCTGAACCTGACCAGCACGGCCTCGGACGCGGGCGGCTTCCTGACCGCCTACCCGAGCGGGACCACCCGGCCCGGGACGTCGAACCTGAACTTCACCGCCGGTCAGACGGTGGCGAACCAGGTCATCGTGCCGATCGGCGCCGACGGCAAGGTCTCCGTCTACAACCGCTTCGGCCACACCCACGTGGTGGCGGACGTCTTCGGCTACTACAGCCCCACCGGTTCGCTCCTCACCCCGGTCGTCCCGACCCGCCTGGTCGACACCCGCAAGCAGACCGCCCTGGGCCAGGGCGGCACCCTGAAGGTGAACACCGGAGTCCCGGCGGGTGCGACGGGCGCCGTGCTGAATGTGACGAGTACCGCTTCGACGGCCGGTGGTTACCTGACGGTGTGGGCGGACGGTGCCACGAAGCCGGGGACGTCGAACGTGAACTTCCCGGCGGGCGGCACGGTCCCGAACCACGTGACCACCCCGCTGGGGACGAACGGCGCCTTCGACGTCTACAACTTCGCGGGCAGCACCCAGGTCGTCGCCGACCTGTTCGGCTACTTCTCGAAGTAGGCCGTAGCCGGACAAACCTCAAGGAAGGGTGGCGGTCCAGGACTTGGACGGCCACCCTTCTCGCACATCCGGCGGACACGAACGGTATGTTCGCTCCCTCACTGATCTCTGGGGGGATCCACCGTGTCATCCGTACGCAGACGCCGTCAGTTGGCCGCCGCCTTCGTCGTGGCCTCCACCGGCCTGGCCGGCGGGGGCCTGACGCTGCCCGCCGTCGCCGCCGACGTCACCACGCTCTACGTGGACAACTCCGCCACCGCGCACTGCTCGGACTCCGGCCCCGGCAGCCAGGCGCAGCCGTTCTGCACAGTGCAGGAGGGCGCCGACGCGGTGCAGCCGGGCCAGACGGTTTCGGTGGCAACCGGCACCTACCAGGAGCAGGTGACGGTCCGGCAGTCCGGCGAGCCCGGGAAGCCCATCGTCATCAAGGCGGCCAGACCGACCATGGTGGTCACCAAGCCGATCGACGCGCGGCCCGGCCGGGCGAGCACGTTCGTCCTGGACCACGTGCACGACGTCACGGTGCAGGGTTTCGGGACGGAGGACGTCGCCGCGGAGGCCTTCCTGGTGAAGGACTCCGAGCGGGTGACGCTCGACGCGAACAAGATCGCCCGGGCCAGTGTGGGCAGTTACAGCTCACCGGTGCAGCCGCCGGCAGTCCCCTCCGGCAGCCCGGCGGTCCGGGTGACCGGGGCCAGCAGTGGTGTGGTCGTCAGCCGGAACACGATCGGTGGCGGCGTGGGCGGAGGTGTCGTCGTCGACCCAGGGGTGTCGGGCACGACGATCACCACCAATGCGGTGACGGTGTCCTGGAAGCAGGGCGGCATCAGCGTCACGGACGCGCCGGGGACGGTGATCACGAGCAACACCGTGCTCGCCGGCCACCCCTCGGGTGTCACCTTGGCCGGTCACTCCGACCACGCCGTGGTGGAGAACAACGTGATCGCCTACTCCGGCCAGTTCGATCCTGCCCCGCCGGCCCCGGTCGAGCTCTCGGTCTCGGCCGATTCCGTGGCGGGCACGAAGGCCGACTACAACTCGGTCTACCCGGCCGACACCGGCACGGCATACTCATGGGCCGGTACCACCTACCAGCAGCCGGGGGAATTCTCGACCGCCACGGGCCAGGGCGCGCACGACCTGCGGGAAAAGCCGGCCGCCCCGCTGGGGATCGCGTCCAACTGCGTCAACTGCTCGGTGGCGCCGACGGAGGCCTCCGGTTCGACGGACTCGGCCGATGCCTCGGCCCCCGGCGAGCTGACCACGGATCTGTACGGCCGCCCCCGGGTGGACGCTCTAGGAGCGGCCAACACCGGCACTGGTACGGGCTACTTCGACCGGGGCGCGGCGGAGCTCGAGGAGTACGGCAGCTACCTGGCGGTCGGTGTCACCTCGAACTACGGCCCGTACCCCCTGACGGCGACCGTCACGGCCTCGGTCGAGCAGCACTGGCCGGACACCACGACCTACACGTACGACTTCGGCGACGGCAGCGACCCGCTGGTCACCACGGACGCCAAGGTCCAGCACGTGTACCGGACCAAGGGCAGCTACCGGGTCGCGGCCACCGCCCGCGGTACAAGCCCGGACTCCACCGTCTCCGGCCAGGCCTACACCCCGGTGCAGGTCAACGAGCCGGGTGATCTGGTGCCGGACCTCCAGGTGGTATCGGCCCCGCACACCTCGGCCGGGCCGCTGACCTACGCCGTCGACGTGAGCCACACCGTCAGCCCGTGGCGGGTCAGCATCGCGGGAGTGGACTTCGGCGACGGTACTCCCGTGAACCGGAACAGCATCTCCTACCATACGTACCTCCGGCCCGGTGACTACACCGTCACGGCGACGCTGAAGGACGAGGGCGGCCGGACGGCTACGGTCAGCAAGCAGGTGCACGTCGGGTACGGCCGGCTGCGCTTCACCCCGATCACACCGACACGCGTGCTGGACACCAGGGTGCCCGACTACTACAACCTCCGCACCCTCGGCCCGGGCCAGTCGACCACCCTGCGCCTGCCGTACCTGAAAGATCACCCACAGGCGTCCCCCGCGGCGCTGGTGCTGAACGTGACGGCGGTGAACCCCTCGCAGGCCGGCTACCTGAGCGTCTACCCGTCCGGCACCGACCGCCCGGCGACCTCGAACGTGAACTTCAAGGCCGGGCAGACGGTGCCGAACCTGGTGACCGTGCCGACCGGCAATGACGTCCAGGTCACGGTGTACAACTTCTCGGGCACCACGGACGTCGTGGTCGACGCGATGGGCTACTACCAGGACGACACCGGTTCGAGCTTCGACGCGGTGGCGCCTTCGCGGCTGCTGGACACCCGGAAGTCGGCGGCGGTGGGCCCGGATGCCTCGACCTCGATCCAGGTGCTGGGTGCGGCGGGGGTGCCGGCGGACGCGACGGCGGTGGTGCTGAACCTGACGAGTACGGGCTCCGACGCGGGGGGCTACCTGACGGCGTACGCGAGCGGCACCGCGCGGCCGGGGACCTCGAACCTGAACTTCGCGGCCGGTCAGACGGTGGCGAACCAGGTCGTCGTGCCGATCGGTGCGGACGGGAAGGTGTCGGTCTACAACAAGTTCGGGCACACGCACGTGGTGGCGGACGTGTTCGGTTACTACGGGCCGTCGGGCGCGCTGTTCACCCCGGTCGTGCCGACGCGGTTGGCGGACACGCGGAAGCAGACCGCGCTGGGGGCGGGGAAGTCCCTGAAGGTCGCGACGGGTGTTCCGGCGGGTGCGACGGCTGCGGTGCTGAACGTGACCAGCACCGCCTCCACGGCCGGTGGTTACCTGACGGTCTGGGCGGACGGTGCGCCGAAGCCGGGGACGTCGAACGTGAACTTCCCGGCGGGCGGCACGGTCCCGAACCACGTGACCACCCCGCTGGGGACGAACGGCGCCTTCGACGTCTACAACTTCGCGGGCAGCACCCAGGTGGTCGCCGACCTGTTCGGCTACTTCAGCAAGTAAGTCCGTGTGAGCACCCGGGCCGCCTCCCGTACGGGGGCGGCCCGGTGGCACACTGGCACCCGGCGCGGCCGGACGACGATCAGTCGACACGGCACAGGAGCAGGGCATGGCTGGGACAGACTTCGCGGAGTTCGAGCGCAGCGGGTGGGCGCGGCGGAGCGAGACGTACGACGACGGGTTCGGCGCGATGACGGCCGGGCTGCACGAGCGGCTGCTGGACGCGGCGGGGGTGCGGGGAGGAGCGGCGGTACTCGAGGTGGGCTGCGGGAGCGGCCGGCTGGCCGCCGCCGCGCTGGCGCGGGGGGCCGTGGTGACGGCGACCGACGCGGTGGCCGAGATGGTCGGTGTCGCCGCGCGGGAGGTGCCCGGGGCGCGGGTGCTGCGGGGCTCCCTGCCGGGGCTGCCGGGTGAGCTGCTGGCGGGGGAGTACGACGCGGCGGTCGGCGCCTTCGTGATCAACCACGTGCCCGATCCGGCCGGTGCCGTAGGGGAGTTGGCGCAGGCCGTCCGGCCCGGCGGCCGGGTGGTGCTCTCCTGCTGGGACAGCCTGGAGCACAACCGCGCCCAGGGCATCTTCTTCGACGCCGTCCGCGCCGTCGGCGCCCTGCCGCCCGCCGACCTGCCCGGCACCTCCCCGTTCGCCGCCTACGCGAGCCCCGACGCCTTCGCCACCCTCCTGCGCGAGGCCGGCCTGGCGCAGGTCCGGGTCGAGCGGGTCGGCTGGCCGCACCGGGTGGCGCCCGACCGCTGGTGGGACGCCGTCCTGAGCGGCACCGTCCTCACCTCCTCACTGATCGAGGGTCAGGACGGGGAGACCGCCGCCAAGATCCGCCGCGAGTACGACCGCCTCGCCGAGCTCCACCGGGAGGGCCCGGAGGTGGTCCTGCCGGTGGCCGCGCTGCTGGCCACCGGCACCCGCCCGGCCTGAGCCGGGCGGGCACGCCGGGCGGGGTCAGCGCAGGACGCCCCGGACGGCCTCGGGGTCGGTGGGGGCGAGCGGGGTGGCGGCGGTGGCGGTTCGGGCCGTCAGGGAAGGCGGCGGGGTGATGTAGGCGGGAGTGGGCTCGGCCTCGGGGGCGCAGGTCTTGGCGATCCGGCCGGTGCCCTTGGGGAGGCTGCCGTCGCGGAGGTAGGCGGTGAAGGTGTCGTCCAGGCAGGCGTTGCCGTGGAACAGGATCTCGTGGAAGCTGCCGCCGGTCTGGACGACGAGCTTGGAGCCGGGAAGGGCGTCGTGCATGGCCAGCCCGCCTTCGTACGGGGTGGCCGGGTCCTCGGTGGCCTGGAAGAGCAGGACCGGCGGCAGGCCCTTGCCGGTGATGGGCAGGCGGCCGGCCGGGTTGCCCTGGTAGGGCCAGAACATGCAGGCGGCGTTGTACCACATGTTGTTGTAGGTGTAGAAGGGCGCGACCGCGTTGACCTTGGCCTGGTCCTTCTTCCAGAACTCCCAGTCCCGCGGCCAGGCGTTCTCGGTGCACTGCGCCGCGTTGTACGCGGGGAACGCGCCGTCGTCCGAGCCGGGCGCGGCATAGCGGTTGTAGGCGATGTTCAGCGGACGGGTGTCGTGCTGGGTGAGGTAGGCCGAGAGCACGGTGGCCATCCGCGGCCAGCGCAGGAAGTTGTAGCCGCCGGCGTAGAAGGTGTCCTCGAACTCGGCCGGGCCGATCTTGCCGGGGGCGGGTGAGGCGTCCACCGGGCTGGTCCGCAGGGCGGCCTCCACCTGGTAGTAGGCCTTCTCGATGCCGGCCGGGTCGGTGCCCAGGTGGTAGACCGCGTCGGCCTTGGCCGTCCAGGCCGCGAAGGCGTCGAATCGGCGCTGGTGCTCCTTGTCCTGCAGGACGTTGTGGTCGTACCAGCTGATGGTCGGGCCGACGATGCTGTCGAGCACCATCCGCCGCACGTGCGAGGGGAAGAGCTGCCCGTAGGTGGAGCCCAGCGAGGTGCCCCAGGAGCCGCCGTAGAAGTTGATCTTCGGGGCGCCGAGCGCCCGCCGGATCGAGTCCATGTCGCGTGCGTTGTCGACGGTGGTCATGTGCGGCAGCAGCCAGGACCAGTCGGCCGCGCAGTCGGCGGCGTAGCCGGCCGCCTTCGCCAGCCAGGCCCTCGAAGTGCCCTGGCTCACCTGGTAGTCGGGGCGCTCGGCGTCGAAGTAGTGGGCGTCGCAGACGACATGGGGCTCGCTGCCGTTGGTGCCGCGCGGGTCGAAGCCGATCCAGTCGTAGGTGGAGGCGACGTCCTTGGGGAGTTGGCCCGAGATGTAGGCCGGCATCCAGAGTCCGGAGTCCCCGGGGCCACCGGGGTTGAGCAGGATCGGGCCCTGCTGCCTGCTCTTCGGCGAGGTGGCCGGGAGCCGGTTCAGCTTGATCTTGATCTTCCGGCCGTGCGGGTGGGCGTAGTCCACCGGCACCTCGAGCATCGCGCACTGCAGCGCGGGGGTGGCGGTGTCGTTGCAGGAGCTCCAGACGAGCCTGCCCTGGCCGCTGTCCTCGGGGGCGGCGGTGTCGGAGGCGGCGTTGGCGGACGCGCCGGTCAGGGCGGCGACGGCCATGGCGGCCGAGAGCAGGGCGATGACTTTTCTCATGGGCAGCATGATGTGATATGTGCAATGGTACAGCTACCCGGTTGACCTGACGTTATCAAGCTGTGACAGCAAGGGAGTTGGGGGCAGCCGGTGAAGGGCCGCCCCTGGCTCACTGTCAGTCCTGGCTGTAGCAGGTGGCCTTGGCGTGCCCGTCCTCCATCTCCCGGGTGTCCGTCGGGTAGATCAGGCCCAGGGGATTGATGCCGGCGGGGGTCGCCTGCCGGCAGGCCTCCGCGGCGCCGGTCTCGGGGCTCAGGCTGTCCTTGGGGAGCAGCGGGGTCGCGTACACCCGGCCCTCGTGGTGGTCGGCGCACGGCACCAGCAGCACCCGGCTGATGGCACCGGTCGGCGTCCGGTCCAGCACCTTGAAGCAGTCCCCGGTCTTCAGGTCGTGGACGCTGTCCACCTGGGCGTGCGAGACCCCGCCGGCGCTGTCCCGCGACACCCCCGGGTCGGCGACATCGGTGAGGCCGATCAGGACCAGCGTCCAGAACACCGCGCCCACCAGGCCGACGATCGCCGCCCCCTTGCCGCGCTGCCCGCTGCGCCGCACCTGCACCAGGGCGACCACCGCGAAGACCGCCGCCAACGGCGCGAGCGCCAGCAGCCCGCAGACCCGGGCCCAGCTCGCGAACCGGTTCGTCCCCATCGGCGGCCCGGCCGCGTACCGCGTGGCCGTCTCCGGTCTGTCCGCCGTGTCCTGCTGGGTCATCTGCTCTCCCGTCGGTCCGTGTTGGTGTGCGGCGCAGAGGCTAGCGGATGCATGCGAGGTAAACCGCTGGCGGGTGGGTGGTTGGCGTGCATACGGTGGCGCGGTTCGATGATCAGACAGGGGAGTGGGGCAGTGGAGTACGGCGGCTGGGCGGACGAGCGCTTCGGGGCGGTCGCGGACGTGTTCGGGGCGAACTTCGCGGAGTTCGGGGAGCTCGGGGCGGCGGTCGGTGTGTACGTCGACGGGCGGCAGGTGGTGGACCTGTGGGGCGGCGTCGCCGACGGGCGGAGCGGGCGGCCGTGGCAGCGGGAGACGGTGGTGCCGGTGTTCTCCTGCGCCAAGGGGATCGTCTCGCTCTGCGTCCATCTGCTCGCCCAGACCGGCGAGCTCGACCTGGACGCACCGGTGGCCCGGTACTGGCCGGAGTTCGGGCAGGGCGGCAAGGAGGAGATCACCGCCCGGATGGTGCTCGGCCATCGGGCCGGGCTGCCCGCGCTGGACGCGAAGCTCGGCTTCGCGGAGATCACGGCCTGGGAGCCGGTGATCCGCGCGATCGAGGGGCAGCGGCCGCTCTGGCGGCCGGGTACGGACTTCGAGTACCACGGGCACGTCTTCGGCTTCCTGCTCGGTGAGTTGGTGCGGCGGATCACCGGCCGCCGGCCCGGCGCGTACTTCCGCGAGACGGTCGCCGAGCGCTTCGGCCTACGGGCCTGGCTGGGCCTGCCGGAGAGCGAACTGCCCACGCTGGCCCGGCTGACGGCCGCCGAGGGCCGCCCGGCGCTCGACCCCGAGCTGCTGATCGTCCGCACCGTCACCATGAACGGCGCCCTGGTCTTCCCCGGCCTCGACGAGCCGCACGGCTGGAACGACCCGGCCCTGCTCACCGCCGAACTCCCCGGCGCCGGGGCCGTCGCCTCCGCGAGCGCCCTGGCCGGCCTGTACGCCGCCGCCGCGACCGGCATCGACGGCTCGCCCCGCCTGCTCGCCCCGCAGACCGTGACCGACGCCCTGGGCGAGCTCTCCGCCGGCCCCTCCTGGTCCGGCTTCCCGGATCTCGGCGCCCGCTGGGGCTCCGGCTACCTGCTGGCCTCCGACCGCTTCCGCCCGATGCTCGGCGCCCGCAGCTTCGGCAACGACGGCGCGGGCGGCCAGTTCGCCTTCGGCGACGACGAGTTCGGCGTCGGCTTCGGCTACGTCGCGAACCGGATGATCGGCCACGGCGACGCCCGCGCCGACCGCCTGGTGGCGGCGGTCCGCGACTGCCTGTAGACGCGGCCCGGCTGCTTGAGACGCTGGGACAAGAAGTCGAGACCATAGGCCATTCATCGTCTCGGCCGGTCTTCCTAACGTAGTGGTCGTCAAGGAGAGCGACCGAGAAGAGGAAGTCCCATGCGAGTTGTGACGCAGAAGCGGTTCGGCGGCCCCGAGGTGCTTGAGGTCGCCGAGGCGGCGAAGCCCGTCCCGGGGGTGGGCGAGGTGCTGGTGCGGGTGAAGGCGAGCGGGCTCAACCCGGTGGATGCGGCGGTGCGTTCGGGCTTCCTCCCGCTGTTGGGGGAGGCGCCGTTCACGCTCGGGTGGGACGTCTCCGGGGTGGTCGAGGCGGTCGGTCCGGGGGCCGGCTTCGCGGTGGGGGAGGAGGTGTTCGGGATGCCGAACTTCCCCCGGGCCGCCGGCGGGTACGCCGAGTACGTGGCCGCCCCGGCGGGTGAGTTGGTGCGCAAGCCGGCCGGGCTCGACCACCCGGAGGCGGCGGCGCTGCCGCTGGCCGGCCTGACCGCCTGGCAGAGCCTGGTCGGCGCGGCGAGGGTGGCGGAGGGCCAGCGGGTGCTGATCCACCGCGCGGCCGGCGGCGTCGGCCACCTCGCGGTGCAGATCGCCAAGGCGCGCGGCGCGTACGTGATCGCTCTGGCGAGCGCGGCCAAGCACGCGTACCTGCGCGGCCTCGGCGCGGACGAGGTGATCGACTACCGGGAGACCGACTTCACCGAGGTGCTGAGCGGTCTGGACGTGGTGCTCGACTCCGCCTCGCAGGGCGACCGCTCGCTCCAGGTGCTGCGCGAGGGCGGAGTGCTGGTCAGCATCATGCAGCACCACGACCAGGAGTTGGCCGCCCGGGTCCGCGCCGCGGGGCGGCGGTTCGAGGGCGTCTCGGTGGTGCCGGACGCCGCCGGGCTGGCCGAGCTCGCCGCCCTGGTCGAGGCCGGGCGGCTGCGGCCGACGGTGGCCGAGGCACTGCCGCTGGCCGAGGTGGCCAAGGCGCACGGGCTGTTGGACGGCGGCCGCACCCAGGGCAAGATCGTCCTGACGGTCTGAGCCGGGAACGCAAGGGGGCGGCAGTGGACATCCTCACCGAGGTGCTGGCGTCGATGCGGACCTCCCGCCCGGCCGCCGTGCGGACCGACGGCCGGGCGCCCTGGGGCCTGCGGCTGCCCGCGGTGGCTGGGGTCGGGTTCCACGTCGTCCTGCACGGGAGCTGCTGGCTGCTCGAGCCCGAGGCCGCGTGGGAGCCGCTGCTCCTGCGCGAGGGCGACGTGGTCTTCCTCCGGGACGGCCACGGCCACGTCCTGGCGGACGACCCGGCCACACCGCCCACCGAGCCGGGCGAGGCGGCGGTCGCGATGAGCGAACGGCGGAGCGCCGGCGGCGGGGCGGGGGTCACCGAGTTCCGCGAGGGCTCGCCGATCGGCACCCTGACCGTCGGCGGGGACGGTGCGCCGACCCGGCTGCTCTGCGGCGCGTACCACCTCGACCAGGGGCGGCCGCACCCGCTGGTCCGCCAGCTCCCCGAGGTCGTCCACCTGGAGACCGGCACCGGCCGCCACCCCGAGCTGACGGCGGCCGTCCAACTGCTGCGCACCGAGCTGGACGGGCCCCGGCTCGGCTCGGACGGGATCGTGCCCGCGCTGGTCGACTCGCTCCTCCTCTACGTCCTGCGCGCCTGGCTCGACGGTGAACCGAGCCACACCCTGGCCGGCTGGGCGGCGGCCCTGCGGGACCCGCTGATCGCCCCGGCCCTCGCCGCGATCCACCAGGCCCCGGCCAGCCCCTGGACGGTCGAGGCCCTCGCCACCCGGGCCGGCACCTCCCGGGCCACCTTCGCCCGCCGCTTCACCGCCCTGGTGGGCGAGCCCCCACTCGCCTACCTCACCCGCTGGCGGATGACCACCGCCGCAGACCTGCTCCGCGACCCCGCCCTGCCCCTCGCCACCGTCGCGGCCCGGACCGGCTACGGCTCGGAGTACGCGTTCAACAAGGCCTTCAAGCGCGAGTTCGGCCTCCCACCCGGTGGCTACCGCCGACAGCTGGCCGCAGCCTAGCCCGGGGTGCACCACCGGGCAGTGCAACTGAGCCACCGCGCGCCGGTACGGCGAGGTGCGTGGCGGGCCGCGCAGTTCCTCGCGCCCCCGAGCGGCTGGGGCGACCGGCCGTCAGCCGGATCGGCGCGGGAGCGCGACTGCGGCGTAGCAGCCGGCCAGGACGACCAGGAGGCCGGAGACCGCGAAGACGGTGTCGACCGGGCCGAAGTGCAGGCCGGCCAGTTCGCCGTGGAATCCCGCCAGGCCGGTGGCGGCCAGCCAGCCGGCCGCCGCCACCGACACCATCCCGGCCAGCTGGCTGGCGGGGTTGAAGACGGCGATCACCCGGCCCAGGTACTCCGACGGGGTCGAGCCGAGGATCAAGGGGCTGACGGCGGTGTTCAGGACGGCCGCCGGGACGGCCGCGAGGGTCAGCAGCAGGACACCGGTCAGCAGGCTGCTCTGCCGGGAGTAGCCGAACACCAGCACGCCGGTGAGGACGAGCCCGAGCCAGACCGCGCTGCGGGCCCCGACCAGGCCGACGGCCCGTCCGGCCAGCAGTGCCCCGAGGATCGACCCGGCGCCGAAGGCCATCGAGATGAAGCCGTACTCGCCGCTCGTGGCGTGGAGCTGCCCGGTGACGAAGAAGACGTTGAGGGTGTTGACGGCGCCCATCCCGATCTGGGTGATCACGGAGACGGCCAGCAGGACGACCAGCAGCCGGTGCCCGGCGTAGAACCGCAGGCCTGAGCCGAGCTCCCGCCACACCCGGGGCGCGGCCCCGGCGGACGCCTCGGAGGCCGGCACCCGTACCGACCGGATCGCGAGGTAGGAGAAGAGGTACGACAGCGCGTTGAGCGCCATCGCCCACTGCACGCCCACCGTGAACAGCAGCGGCGCCGCCAGCGGCGGCCCGATGATCGAGGCGGCGCCGGTGGTGGCCTGCCCGATGCCGGCGGCCCGGGCGCGGTCCGCCTCGCCCGCCACGACGGCGCCCACGGTGGCGAACCGGGCCGGGGCGAAGAACTGCCCGGCCGCGTTGAGCGCGAACACCGCCAGGTAGATCCCGGCCAGCCGGAGCCCGACCGGGAGGCCGTGGGCGAGCGAGAAGAGCAGCAGCGCCGCGACCAGCCCGCCCCGCACCAGCTCGGACCTGAGCATGGTCCGCTTCCGGTTCCAGCGGTCGACGAACACCCCGGCGAGCGGGCCGACCAGCAGCACGGCGGCCCCGACCGAGAGCAGCACCCCGCTCACCGCGACCGGCGCCCAGGGCTTGCCCCGGGCCACCTCGGTCGCGACCCAGAGGGTGAGCGTGGTGTCGAAGACGTAGTCGCCGACGGTGGACACGGCCTGGCCGGTCCACAACCGGGTGAAGTCACGGTTGATCAGGTGAAAGCGTGATGACGGCAAGATCCCCCCCTGGAAAGCCGCGGGGAAGCATAACCGGGTTGTCTGCGAACGGGAACGGTCTCGTTGGGTGAAACCCGCCGTCTCCGGTGGCGAACGGTTGAGCGGTTCGGCGAGGTGGCAGGGACACTGGCCGGGTGACCTCGCAACTCTTCGCCCCCGATGTCCAGCAGACGCTGGACCTGGTCGGCATCTTCGTCTTCGCCCTGTCCGGCGGCCTGATGGCCGTGCGCAAGAACATGGACATCTTCGGCATCTGCGTGCTCGCCGAGGCGACGGCGCTCGGCGGCGGGGTGATGCGGGACCTGGTCATCGGGGCGACGCCGGTGGTGGCGTTCACGAACATGGGGTACTTCACGACCCCGCTGGTGGCGGGGCTGGTGGTCTTCTTCCTGCACCCCGAGGTGGAGCGGATCAACCGCGCGGTGCAGACGCTGGACGCGATGGGTCTCGGGCTGTTCTGCGTGACCGGCACGGCCAAGGCGCACGACTACGGTCTGGGCTCCACCGCCTCGGTGGCCTGCGGCATGCTCACCGCCGCGGGCGGCGGCGTGATCCGCGACGTGCTGGCCCACGAGAGCCCCTCGCTGCTGCGCTGGGACCGGGAGATCTACGCCGTGCCCGCGCTGGTCGGCGCCGCCGTGGTCGCGGTGCTGATCGGCTACGGGCACCTGGACGCCTGGACGGGCTCGGCCGCCGCGGCCTGCGCCTTCGTGCTGCGGATGTGCGCGCTCAGGTTCGGCTGGCGCGCACCGCGTGCTTGGCACCGCAACGGTTCTCGCACCAGCGAGGAGTAGGCGAGCCGCCGTACGCCAGCGAGATCGCCTCGACCGTGCAGAGCAGCTCCGGCACCAGCCGGCTCAGCTCGGCGATCGGGGCCAGCTGCACGGGGGCGGAGATCGAGCAGGCGGCGATCGCGGTGCCGTCGGTGCCGACGATCGGGGCGGCCAGACAGTTGACGGAGTCCTGGTACTCGGCCTGGTCGGCGGCCCAGCCGTGCCGCTTCACGCCCGCCAGCTCGGCCCGGAACTGCTCGGCCGAGCGGATCGAGTTGCGGGTCCGCGCGGGGAAGTCCTGCCCGGCCAGAAAGGCCGTCAGCTGATCCTCCGGCAGGTCGGCGAGCAGCACCTTGCCCACCGCCGTGGCCACGGCCGGGACGCGGCGCCCGATCCTGCCCACCGGATCCGGCCAGGAGCCCGGCCGGTCGGGGTAGCGCCCGTCCACCTTGTCCAGGTAGAGCACCTCGCCGTCCTCGAGCACGGCCAGCTGCACCGCGTAGCCGTACCGCTCGTTCAGCGAGGCCAGGTACGGCGCGGCCACCTGGCGGACGTCGATGCCCTCCAGCCCCTGCTGGGCCAGCGAGAGCAGCCGCCCGCCCAGCTGGTACCGGTGGTCCGGGCGGCGCTGGACGAATCCGTGCTCCTGCATCGTGCGCAGCAGCCGCAGCGCGGTGGACTTGTGCACCCCGACACTGGCGGCGGCCTGCTCCAGCGAGGCCGGTCCGTCGCCCAGCGAGGCGAGGATCGTCAGTGCCCGGTCGACCGACTGCGACATCCCACCCACTCCGCTCGTGCCAGGGGGCAGGAGGTTAACGGCGCCTGACGGCAAGGGCAATGGCCGAATTGTGACCGGGCCCGACCTGACCGGTCGTGGGGCCTACACTTAGAGCCGCCATGCCATATCTGGATCACGCCGCCACCACCCCGATGCTGCCCGAGGCCATCGCCGCCATGAGCGCGCACCTCGGGGTCGTGGGCAATGCCTCCTCGCTGCACGCCGCCGGCCGCCGGGCGCGCAGGGTGGTGGAGGAAGCCCGGGAGTCCCTGGCCGCCTCGCTCGGCGCCCGCCCCAGCGAGATCGTGCTCACCGCCGGGGGCACCGAATCCGACAACCTCGCCGTCAAGGGCCTGTACTGGGCCCGCCGGGACGCCGATCCGGCCCGCCGCCGGGTGCTGTGCAGCCCGGTCGAGCACCACGCGGTGCTCGACGCGGTGCACTGGCTGGCCGAGCACGAGGGCGCCGAGGTCGAGTACCTGCCGGTCGACTCCTACGGCCGGGTGCACCCCGAGGCGCTGCGGGCCGCCGTCGAGCGCGACCCTTCGAATGTCGCGCTGATCACCGTGATGTGGGCCAACAACGAGATCGGCACCCTGCAGCCGATCACCGAACTCTCGGCCATCGCCAAGGAGTTCGGCATCCCGATGCACGCGGACGCGGTGCAGGCGCTGGGCCAGGTGGAGGTCTCCTTCGCCGAGTCCGGCCTCGACGCGCTGACCGTCACCGGGCACAAGATCGGCGGCCCGTACGGGGTCGGCGCGCTGCTGCTCGCGCGCAGCGCGGCGCCGGTGCCGCTGCTGCACGGCGGCGGCCAGGAGCGGGACGTCCGCTCCGGCACGCTGGACGTGCCGGCCGCCGTGGGGTTCGCGGCGGCGGCCGAGCTGGCGGTGGCGCGGCGGGCCGCGCACGCGGCCGAGCTCTCCGTACTGCGGGACGAGCTGGTGGGCGAGGTGCTCGCGGCCGTGCCGGACGCCGTGCTGAACGGTGACCCGGCGGGGGCCGGGCGGCTGCCCGCCAACGCGCACTTCTCGTTCCCGGGCTGCGAGGGGGACGCGCTGCTGATGCTGCTCGACGCCCAGGGCATCGAGTGCAGCACCGGCTCCGCCTGCTCGGCCGGGGTGCCGCAGCCCAGCCACGTCCTGCTCGCGACGGGCGCCGACCCCCTGCTGGCCCGCGCCTCGCTGCGCTTCTCCCTCGGCCACACCTCCACCCGCGACGACGTCACGGCCCTGGCCGCCGCCATCGGCCCCGCCGTCCAGCGCGCCCGCAACGCGGGCCTGGCGGCTGCCGCCCGACGCTGAGGCTGCACTCCCAGGGGCGCGGGGAACTGCGCTGCCAACCATGCACGGCCTGAGGCCTACCGCTTCGCGCAGTTCCTCGCGCCCCTGAAGACAGGTAGTGCAACTGGCTCCGGCTGGGAGGGCTGGGCGCTGTCGTAGGCTTGTCGGCATCATGAGTGACTTCCCCGGTGCCCCCACCGCCCCCAGCAACGGCCGGCTGCGAGTGCTGGCGGCGATGTCCGGTGGGGTGGACTCCGCTGTTGCCGCCGCGCGGGCCGCAGCGGCCGGGCACGAGGTGACCGGTGTGCACCTCGCCCTGTCGTCCAACCCGCAGTCCTTCCGGACCGGCGCCCGCGGCTGCTGCACGATCGAGGACTCCCGCGACGCCCGCCGCGCCGCCGACGTGATCGGCATCCCGTTCTACGTCTGGGACCTCGCCGAGCGCTTCCGCGAGGACGTGATCGACGACTTCGTCGCCGAGTACGCGGCCGGCCGCACCCCCAACCCCTGCCTGCGCTGCAACGAGAAGATCAAGTTCGCGGCGCTGCTGGACAAGGCGATCGCGCTCGGCTTCGACGCCGTCTGCACCGGCCACTACGCCCGCATCGTCGACCGCCCCACCGGCGAGCGCGAGCTGCACCGCGCCGTCGACAGCGCCAAGGACCAGTCCTACGTGCTCGGCGTGCTCGACGCCGACCAGCTCGCGCACTCGCTCTTCCCCCTCGGTGACACCACCAAGGAGGAGATCCGTGCGGAGGCCGAGCGCCGCGGCCTCGCGGTGGCGAAGAAGCCGGACAGCCACGACATCTGCTTCATCGCGGACGGCGACACCCAGGGTTTCCTGGCCAAGCACCTCGGCACCGCCACCGGCGACATCGTCGACGTGGACGGCACCAAGCTCGGCGAGCACGAGGGTGCGTACGGCTTCACCATCGGCCAGCGCAAGGGCCTGCGGATCGGCCGCCCGGCGGCGGACGGCAAGCCCCGGTACGTGCTGGACATCTCGCCGGTGAACAACACCGTCACCGTCGGCCCGGTGGAGGGCCTGGACGTCACGGCGCTCACCGCGATCCGCCCGCGCTGGTGCGGCACGGCCCCGGCGGCCGAGGGCCGGTACACCGCGCAGCTGCGGGCGCACGGCGAGGAGGTGCCGGTCACGGCGGCCTGCCACGACGGCGAGCTGCAGGTCCGGCTGGACACCCCGGCCCGGGGGATCGCGCCCGGCCAGGCCGTGGTCCTCTACGACGGCACCAGGGTGGTCGGCTCGGCCACCATCGCGAGCACGGAGCGGCGCGCCCTCACCGGCTGAAATCGGCGTCCGGCCGGGCCGGGGCGCGTGATACACCTGGGGGCACCATGAATATCACCGTCTTCTGTTCCGCGTACTCACTGGACGACCGCTACACGGCCCCGGCGGCGGAGTTCGCCCGCCTGCTCGGGGAGCGTGGCCACACCCTGGTCTGGGGCGGCTCGCACGCCGGGCTGATGGGGCTGCTGGCCGACGGCGTGAAGGAGGCCGGCGGGCGGCTGGTCGGCATCTCGGTCGAGCTGCTCGCGCACAAGACGTACGAGGGCGCCGACGAGCTGGTGATGACCCGTGACCTGGCCGAGCGCAAGGCGCAGCTGCTGATGCGGGCCGACGCCGTCGTGGTGCTGGTCGGCGGCCTCGGCACGCTGGACGAGGTGACGGAGGTGCTCGAGCTCAAGAAGCACGCCCTGCACGACAAGCCGGTGGTCGTCCTCGACACCGAGGGCTTCTACGCCGGGCTGCGCACCCAGCTGGAGCGGATGGACGCCGAGGGCTTCCTGCCCCGCCCGCTCGCCGAGCTGATCACCTTCGCGGCCACCCCCGCCGAGGCCCTCGACCAGCTGCGGGAGAACTGAGATGGGTACCCACCTGATCACCGGCGCCGGCTCCGGCATCGGCGAGGCCGTCGCCGAGAAGCTGCACGAGCGCGGCGAGGACGTCTGGCTGGTCGCCCGCAACGCCGGGCGGGCCGCCGCGCTGCGCCACCGCTTCCCCCGCGCCCGGACGCTGATCGGCGACCTCGCGGACCCGGCCAAGCTCTCCTGGGCGTTCGGCCAGCAGCAGATGCCGGTCGAGGTCGACTCGCTGCTGCACATCGCCGGGGTGGTCCAGCTCGGCGAGATCGGCGACCTCGGCGTGAAGACCTGGCAGGAGCAGCTGAACGTCAACCTGCTGGCCCCCGCCGAGCTGACCAGGCTGATGCTCCCGTCCATCCGCCTGGTCAAGGGCCACGTGCTCTTCGTGAACTCCGGCGCCGGCCTGCGGGCCAATGCCCAGTGGGGCCCGTACGCGGCGAGCAAGTTCGGCCTGCGCGCGCTCGCCGACTCGCTGCGCGAGGAGGAGCACACCAACGGCGTCCGCGTCACCACCGTCTACCCGGGCCGCACGGCCACCCCGATGCAGGTCAAGGTGCACCAGCAGGAGGGCAAGGAGTACGAGCCGGAGCGCTGGATCGACCCGGCCTCGGTGGCCACCTCGATCCTCACCGCCCTCGACCTCCCGAGGGACGCCGAGATCACCGAGATCACCGTCCGCCCCGGCCGCTGACCGGCCGCGCACCACGGCGGCCCGCCCGGGCCCACTAGGCTCGGGCGGGTGAGCACTGACTTCCCCTTCCCCGAGTTGGCCGGAGCCGCGACCGGCGTCGGCTCGCTGCCCGGTACCGACGCGCGGGAGGCCGCGAGGACCGCGGTCGGCGCGCTGGAATTCCTGCCGCACCTGCCGGAGCTGCCCGCCCGCGGGCCCGGGGCGGACATGATCGGCCGGGGCCTCGGGCTGCTGGTCGAGCTGTTCGGGCACGTGGAGCCCAGCGGCTGGCGGTTCTCCGACCGCCCGGGCCGGGACACCCGGCGTGCCCACTCCTGGCTCGGCGAGGACCTGGACGCGCTGGAGGAGTTCACCCAGGAGTACCAGGGCCCGCTCAAGGTGCAGGCCGTCGGCCCGTGGACGCTGGCCGCCTCGGTCGAGCTCAGGAACGGCGAACGGGCCGTCAAGGACCTGGGCGCCTGCCGCTCGATCGCCGAGTCCCTGACGGAGGGTCTGCGCCGGCACCTGGCCGACGTGCAGCGCCGCGTCCCCGGCGCGCGGCTGGTGCTGCAGCTGGACGAGCCCTCGCTGCCGGCCGTGCTGGCCGGCTCGCTGAAGAGCGCCAGCGGCTTCTCCCGGCTGCGCGCGGTCGACCGCCAGCTGGTCGAGGAGACCCTGCGCGGGGTGATCAACGGCGCGGCGACGCCGACGGTGGTGCACTGCTGCGCCCCCGGCACCCCGATCCCGCTGCTGCGCCGCGCGGGCGTGGCCGGCGTCTCGGTGGACTTCTCCCTCCTCACCGAGCGTGACGACGACGACCTGGGCGAGGCGGTCGAGGCGGGCACCCGGATCCTGGCCGGTGTGGTGCCCTCCACGGACTCAGCCGCTTCTCAATCGAATGCGGTGTCCGACCCTGCCGGTAGTGTCCAGGGTGTCAGGACGTTGTGGCGCAGGTTGGGGCTCTCCCCGGAGCTGCTGGGCCGCCGCGTGCTGGTGACGCCGACGTGCGGTCTGGCGGGGGCGAGCCCCGCGTACGCGCGCCGGGCCCTGTCACTCAGCGCGCAGGCGGCCCGGAGTCTGGTGGACAACCCGGAGTAGTGGAGGACGCGGTGGCGGTCGAGGGCTGGGAAGACGTTCCGGCTGAGGTGCGCAAGCGGCACGCCGAGCTGGCGGCCGAGCTGGAGGAGCACCGCGTCCGGTACTACGAGCAGGACGCGCCGACGGTCAGCGACGCCGCGTTCGACGCGCTGATGCGCGAGCTGGAGGCGATCGAGGCCGAGCACCCCGTGCTGGTCACCCCCGACTCGCCGACCCAGAAGGTCGGCGGCGGCGCCGCCGAGGGCTTCACCAAGGTCGAGCACCGCGAGCGGTTGCTCAGCCTGGACAACGCGATGGACGACGAGGAGCTCGCCGCCTGGGCCGAGCGCGTCGCCAAGGAGCTCGACGGCCTGGCGTACCACTACCTCTGCGAGCTCAAGGTGGACGGCCTGGCCGTCAACCTCACCTACGAGCGCGGCCAGCTGGTGCTGGCCGCGACCCGTGGCACCGGCCGGGTCGGCGAGGACATCACGGCCAACGTCCGCACCATCAAGGAGATCCCGCACCAGCTCAAGGGCGAGCACATCCCCGAGCTGGTCGAGATCCGCGGCGAGGTCTTCCTCCCCACCGAGGCCTTCGCCGAGCTGAACGCCTCCTTCGCGGCGGAGAACGACCGCCGCCGCGCTTCGAGCGAGGAGCGCGCCAAGGAGGGCAAGCGCCCGCACGCCCTGGTCAAGCTGTTCGCCAACCCGCGCAACGCGGCCGCCGGATCGCTCCGCCAGAAGGACCCGCTGGTCACCGCCTCCCGCCCGCTGCACATGGTGGTGCACGGCATCGGCGCCCGGGTCGGCTTCGACATCGACAACCAGTCGCACGCCTACCAGCTGCTGCACGACTGGGGCCTGCCCACCGCCAAGCACAACCGCGTGGTCGGCACGCTGGACGAAGTCCGTGCCTTCATCAAGCAGTACGGCGAGCAGCGCCACTCGGTCGAGCACGAGATCGACGGCGTGGTGGTGAAGGTGGACGAGATCGCGCTGCAGGGCCGCCTGGGCGCCACCTCCAAGTCCCCGCGCTGGGCGATCGCCTGGAAGTACCCGCCGGAGGAGGTCAACGGCAAGCTGGCCCGGATCCAGGTCGGCATCGGCCGCACCGGCCGGGCCACCCCGTTCGCCGTGCTGGCCGAGCCGGTCAAGGTGGCCGGCTCGATGGTCCAGTACGCGACCCTGCACAACCAGGAGATCGTCAAGGCCAAGGGCGTCCTGCTCGGGGACACCGTGGTGCTCCGCAAGGCGGGCGACGTCATCCCCGAGATCCTCGGCCCGGTCGAGGACTTGCGGGACGGCACCGAGACGGCCTTCGTGATGCCCACCCACTGCCACGAGTGCGGGTCCGAGCTGCGCCCGATGTCCGAGGGCGACATCGACGTCCGCTGCCCCAACGCGCAGTACTGCCCGGCCCAGGTGCGTGAGCGCCTGGCGTACCTGGGCGGCCGCGAGTCGCTGGACATCGAGGGCCTCGGGTACGTCGCGGCCACCGCGCTCACCCAGCCGCTGGAGCCGGCCGAGGCCCCGGTGGCCAACGAAGGGGACATCTTCGCCCTGACGCTGGAGCAGCTGCTCCCGATCAAGGTCAAGGTCCGGGACCAGAAGACCGGCATGCCCAAGCTGGACGACGAAACCGGCGAGGAAAAGGTTGCTACGTTCTTCGCCAATCTCAGGGGCGAGGCGAAGAAGACCACCACCCTCCTGCTGGAGAATCTGGACAAGGCCAAGGACCGCCCGCTGTGGCGTTACGTCAACGGCCTCTCCATCCGGCACGTCGGCCCGGTGGCCGCCCAGGCGCTGGCCCGGGAGTTCCGTGACCTGGACCGGATCTTCGCGGCCACCGAGGAGGAGCTGGCGGCGGCCGAGGGTGTGGGCCCGACCATCGCCCGCTCGATCAAGGAGTGGTACGAGGAGGAGTGGCACCGGGAGATCGTCGAGAAGTGGCGCGCGGCCGGTGTGGTCTTCGTCGAGGAGGCCGCCGAGGAGGCGGGCGAGCGCCCGCTGGAGGGGCTCACCGTGGTGGTCACCGGCACGCTCGCCGGGCACACCCGGGACGGCGCCAAGGAGGCGCTGACCTCGCGCGGAGCGAAGGTGACCGGCTCGGTTTCGAAGAAGACCGACTTCGTGGTGGCCGGTGACAATCCCGGGTCCAAGTACGACAAAGCCGTCCAGCTCGGCCTGGCCGTCCTGGACGACGCCGGCTTCGCCGTCCTGCTCGAGCGGGGGCCGGTGGCGGCCAGGGCGCTGCTGGGGATCGAGGAGCCCGAAGCGGAGCCCACGAACGGCTGACCACTCGTTACCTTCCTGACACCGCGTCATCGGATCCGATCCGGAAGAAGCGGGCATTCTGTCACTGTGCGGACGCCACTTGGGGAAGTTCCGACGGTGCCGCGCTCAATGGTTGTCCGAAAGTCCGCCCTTCCGGCGGACACCGGCTTACCCTTGAGCGCAACAGTGTGTCAGCAAGGGTGATCGGTACCGGTCTTGTCGGCCGGCTCCGTCGGGGACACCCGTCACTGGCGCCCGTCGGCACCATCGAGGTGTCGCACCGAAAGGCGGCCTGACGGGGCGGGCCCGACGGAGGACAGGGCATATGGATCGTTCGACCGGCGGCGCGCCCACACGCCCGCCGCAGGGGGTGGCGGGCGCGGTCCTGCTGCTCGGCGTGCTGCTGGCCGGCGCCGCGCCGCTCATCCCGCTGGCCGTCCTGGTCTACCGGCACGAGCCGGAACTACTACCACTCTTCGCGGTGCCGCTGGCCGTGCTGGTGGCGGCCTGGCGGATCGCCCGGGACCGGGCTCGGGACCAGCTCACCGACCCGCTCACCGACCTGCCGAATCGTCACGCCTTGCTGCTGGCGGCCCAGGAGGCGATCGCCGACCACGAGGAGGACGAGGAGTTCAGTGTCGGTCTGATCCTGCTGGATCTCGATCGTTTCCGGTCACTCAACGACGCCCTCGGCCATACGGCGGGGGACAGGCTGCTCGTCCACATCTCCCGCCGCCTGCACCGCGCCCTGCGCTCGGGCACCCACAACCCGGCCCGTAGCGATCCGGACGACGTCTTCGCCGGGCTGCCCGAGGCCCAGGGCCGCCCGGTGGTGGCCCGGATGGGCGGCGACGAGTTCGCCGTCCTGCTCCCCGGGGTCGGCTGCCCCGACACCCTGGAGCGGGTCGCCAACGCGCTGATCGCCGAGCTGGCCGCGCCGATCCGCCTGGACGGACTGCTGCTCGTCCTCGAGGCCAGTGCGGGCGTCTGCGTCTACCCCCGGCACGCCCAGGACGCCGAGGCGCTGCTGCGCCGCGCCGACGTGGCGATGGGCCACGCCCAGCGGCGCCGCAGCGGGGTCGAGCAGTACGACGAAGCGCGGGACATCGACACCCCGTACCGGATCGGCCTGCTCGGTGACCTGCGGCGCGCCCTGGAGACCGGCGAGGTGCAGCTGCACTACCAGCCGAAGGTCGCCTTCGACGGGCGGGTGGTCGGCCTGGAGGCGCTGCTGCGCTGGGAGCGGCCCGGCCGCGGCAAGGTCTCGCCGGACGAGTTCATCGGCCTCGCCGAGTCCAGCGGTCTGATGCCCCGGCTCACCGACTACGTCCTGGAGGCCGCCGTCGGCCAGCTCGCCGACTGGCGCCGCCAGGGCCTCGAGGTGCAGGTCGCCGTCAACGTCTCCCCGCGCGACGTGCTCAACCCCGGCTTCGCCGGCCGCGTCGCCGGTCACCTGGCCCGGCACGGGGTGCCCGCGCACGCCCTGCAGCTGGAGATCACCGAGCGCCTGCTGCTCGACGACTCCCGCCTCGCCGCCGACACCCTGGCCGAGCTGCGCCGCAGCGGGGTCGGCATGTCCCTTGACGACTTCGGGACGGGGCACTCCTCATTGGTGCGCCTGCGCTCCCTCCCGGTCGGCGAGCTGAAGATCGACCGCTCCTTCGTCTCCCGGATGGTCGCCGACCACCACGACGCCGCCGTGGTCCGCTGCTCCGTCGAACTCGCCCACTCCCTCGGCCTCACCGTCGTCGCCGAGGGCGTCGAGGACGACGAGACCTGGGAGCGCCTGCACGGCCTGGGCGTCGACGCCGTCCAGGGCTGGCTCGTCTCCGCCGCGCTCCCCGCCGAACAGGCCACGGCCTGGCTGATGGTCCACCGCACCACCGCCCCCCGAGTCGAATGGCTGACGCCACGCCCGGCCTTACCGCCCACGCCTTGAGTTGCACTGCCTGTCTTTAGGGGCGCGGGGAACTGCGCGCGCAACCCTCTTCGGAGGTGCACGGTTGCGCGCGCCGTTCCCCGCGCCCCTGCAGTGGTTTCTTTTTCGGGTTGAGCTGCCCCATAGGATGGCCCCATAGCCCAAGAGCGCCGAGCCCCACGGGTACGGCCTCGTACCAGAACTCAACCCCTGAGGATCGCTGCATGCCTGGCATCACGCGCGAGGAGGTCGCCCACCTCGCCCGGCTGTCGCGTCTGGAGCTCGCCGCCGAAGAGCTGGACCACTTCGCCGAGCAGCTCGACGTGATCATCGGCGCGGTCGCCCGCGTCTCCGAGGTCGCCGGACAGGATGTCCCGCCCACCTCCCACCCGCTGCCGCTGACCAACGTCATGCGCGCGGACGAGGTGCGCCCCTCCCTCACCCCGGAGCAGGCCCTGGCCGGCGCTCCGGCCGCCGAGGAGCAGCGTTTCCGCGTCCCGCAGATCCTCGGGGAGGACTGACCCACCCATGTCTGAGCTCATCCGCTACACCGCGGCGCAGACCGCGAACGCCATCGCCACCGGCGAGGTCTCCGCCGTCGAGGTCGCCCAGGCCCACCTGGACCGGATCGACGCCGTCGACAAGAAGGTCAACGCCTTCCTGCACGTCGACACCGAGGGCGCGCTGAACGCCGCCCGCGCCGTGGACGCCAAGCGTGCCGCCGGCGAGGAGCTGGGCCCGCTGGCCGGTGTCCCGCTCGCGCTGAAGGACGTCTTCACCACCAAGGGCGTGCCCACCACCTGCGGCTCCAAGATGCTGGAAGGCTGGGTGCCGCCGTACGACGCCACTCTGACGTCCCGTCTGAAGGACGCGGGCGTGGTCATCCTCGGCAAGACCAACATGGACGAGTTCGCGATGGGCTCCTCCACCGAGAACTCCGCCTTCGGCCCGACCGGCAACCCGTGGGACCTCACCCGCATCCCCGGCGGCTCCGGCGGTGGCTCGGCCGCCGCGCTGGCCGCCTTCGAGGCCCCGCTGGCGATCGGCACCGACACGGGCGGCTCGATCCGCCAGCCCGGCGCCGTCACCGGCACCGTCGGCGTGAAGCCGACCTACGGCGCGGTCTCCCGCTACGGCCTGGTCGCGTTCTCGTCCTCGCTCGACCAGGGCGGTCCCTGCGCCCGTACCGTCCTCGACGCGGCCCTGCTGCACGAGGCGATCGCCGGGCACGACCCGCTGGACTCCACCTCGATCAACGCCCCGGTCCCGCCGGTGGTCGAGGCGGCGAAGATGCGCGACATCCGCGGCATGCGGATCGGCGTGGTCAAGGAGTTCGCCGGCGAGGGATACCAGGCCGGTGTGATGCAGCGCTTCAACGAGTCCGTGGAGCTGCTGCGCGAGCTGGGCGCCGAGGTCGTCGAGGTCTCCTGCCCGTCCTTCACCCTCGCGCTGCCCGCGTACTACCTGATCGCCCCGAGCGAGGCCTCCTCCAACCTGGCCCGCTTCGACGCGATGCGCTACGGCCTGCGGGTCGGCGACGACGGCTACCACTCGGCCGAGCAGGTCACCGCGCTCACCCGCGAGGCCGGCTTCGGCGACGAGGTCAAGCGCCGGATCATCCTCGGCACCTACGCGCTCTCCTCGGGCTACTACGACGCCTACTACGGCTCGGCCCAGAAGGTCCGCACCCTGATCTCCCGCGACTTCGACACCGCCTTCGCCGGGGTCGACGTCCTGGTCTCGCCGACCACCCCGACCACCGCCTTCGCGATCGGCGAGCGCGCCGACGACCCGATGGCGATGTACCTGGCCGACCTGTGCACGATTCCGTCGAACCTGGCGGGCAACGCGGCCATGTCGCTCCCCGTCGGCCTGGCCCCGGAGGACAATCTCCCGGTCGGCCTTCAGATCATCGCACCCGCGATGGCGGACGACCGCCTCTACCGAGTGGGCGGCGCCGTCGAGGCCGCGCTCAACGACAAGTGGGGGCACACCCTGCTGGAGGAGGCACCGGCACTGTGAGCAAGATCGCCAAGGCAAAGGGCTTCAAGCACTCGAAGCCCGGCCTGCTGCTGTCCATCGGGACCAGCGCCTTCGGCGCCATCTCGATCTTCAAGGACATCAAGAAGGCCCGCGGCGAGCAGGACACCCTGCTCCTCGCCAACGCCGTCGTCGGCGCCCTCGCGCTGGTCACCGGCACCGCCCTGCTGCTGCGCGAACTGAAGCAGCTCGGCGACGACGACATTCTGCTGGGCTGACAGTCCGCCAGGCCCGGCCCTCCACGGACAGCGGGGGCCGGGCCCGTTCCTCCCAAGACTTTTGAGTGAAGGGGACGCTGTGAGCGTCAACAACCTGGTGTCCTACGAGGACGCTCTCGCGTCGTACGACCCGGTGATGGGCCTTGAGGTCCACGTCGAGCTGGGTACCAAGACCAAGATGTTCTGCGGCTGCTCGACCGAGCTGGGCGCCGAGCCGAACACGCAGGTCTGCCCGACCTGCCTCGGCCTGCCGGGGTCGCTGCCGGTGGTCAACGCGATCGGCGTCGAGTCGGCGGTCAAGATCGGCCTTGCGCTGAACTGCGAGATCGCCGAGTGGTGCCGGTTCGCCCGGAAGAACTACTTCTACCCGGACATGCCGAAGAACTTCCAGACCTCGCAGTACGACGAGCCGATCGCCTTCAACGGCTACCTCGACGTGCAGCTCGAGGACGGCTCGACCTTCCGGGTGGAGATCGAGCGCGCCCACATGGAGGAGGACACCGGCAAGTCCAGCCACGTCGGTGGCGCGACCGGCCGCATCCACGGTGCGACCCACTCGCTGCTCGACTACAACCGGGCCGGCATCCCGCTGATCGAGATCGTCACCAAGCCGATCGAGGGCGCCGGCGAGCGCGCCCCCGAGGTGGCCAAGGCGTACGTGCGCGAGCTGCGCGAGCTGATCCTCTCGCTCGGCGTCTCCGAGGCCCGGATGGACAAGGGCCAGATGCGCTGCGACGTGAACCTCTCGCTGCGCCCGAACGGCACCGAGAAGTTCGGCACCCGCTCCGAGACCAAGAACGTCAACTCGCTGCGCAGCGTCGAGCGCGCCGCCCGCTTCGAGATCATGCGGCACGCCACCGTGCTGACCGACGGCGGCACCATCGTCCAGGAGACCCGGCACTTCCACGAGGAGGACGGCAGTACCACCGCCGGCCGGATCAAGGACAACGCCGAGGACTACCGCTACTTCCCCGAGCCGGACCTGGTGCCGATCGCCCCGGCCCGCGACTGGGTCGAGGAGCTGCGCGCCGGCCTGCCCGAGCTGCCGCGGGTGCGCCGCGCCCGCCTGCAGGGCGAGTGGGGCCTCTCGGACAAGGACATGCAGTCGGTGCTGAACGCCGGTGCCGTCGAGCCGATCCTGGAGACCATCGCCGCCGGCGCCCCGGCCGACCAGGCCCGCAAGTGGTGGATGGGCGAGCTGGCCCGCCGTGCCAACGAGACCGGCACGGACCTCACCGAGCAGCCCATCACCCCGGCCCAGGTGGCCCGGGTGTGCGCGCTGGTCGCCGAGGGCAAGCTGAACGACAAGCTGGCCCGTCAGGTCATCGAGGCCGTCCTCGCGGGCGAGGGCGAGCCGGACGCGGTGGTCGAGGCGCGCGGCCTGGCCGTCGTCTCCGACGACTCCGCGCTCGGCGCGGCCGTGGACCAGGCGATCGCCGAGAACGGCGCGATCGCCGACAAGATCCGCGACGGCAAGGTCGCCGCGGTCGGCGCCCTGGTCGGCGCGGTCATGAAGACCACCCGCGGCCAGGCCGACGCGGCGCGCGTCAAGGACCTCATCCTGGAGAAGCTCGGCGTCCAGGCCTAAGACCTAAGGCCCGATAAGGCGTTGCAGCCCAGGTACCTTAGGTGCCTCAGCCGGTGCCCACCCCGTTCCCGGGGTGGGCACCGTCGTGTCTAAGGACCCCCGAGCCGCAAAAGTCGGGAAAGCTTCCGATGCCCCGCCCCCTCCTTGGGGAGAAGACTCTTCCTTGTCAGAAAGACCAGGGAGGGAACCCCAAGTGATCGAGTACGAGCTCATCCAGCAGCGCAACGCCGAACTCCGCCGCATCGCCCAGTACGAGAGCCTGGTCCGCGAGGCCCGGCGCGCCAAGTCCGGCCGCACCGGCCTGTTCGCCCGCTTCGGGCGCCGCACCGCCCCGCTCGGCGAGGCTTAAGTGCGCACCACCTGAAGCCCCGGCCGGAGATAACCAGTGTCTCCCCGGCCGGGGCTTATGGCATGCTCGCGCGCGTGGATCAGATATCGGTCAGCCCTGTCTTCGTCGGTCGTGGCACCGAGACCACCGCGCTGGCCCAGGCGCTCGCCCGGGCCGCACAGGGCGAGCCCACGGCGGTGCTGATCGGCGGTGAGGCCGGCGTCGGCAAGACCCGCCTGATCGAGGAGTTCCTCGACCGCGCCGCGCAGGACACCACCGTGGTGACCACGCTGGGCGCCTGCCTGGAGGTCGGGGCCGAGGGCCTGCCGTTCGCCCCGATGGCCACCGCGCTGCGCCGCCTGCACCGCCAGCTCGGCGCCGAACTCGACCGGGCCGCCGAGGGGATGGAGGGTCACCTCACCCGCCTGCTGCCGGACTTCGGCGGTACGGACGCCGAGCCCAACGACGAGTTCAGCCGGGTCCGGCTGTTCGAGCACACCGCCCGCCTCTTCGAGCGCCTCAGCGCCGACCGCACCCTGGTGCTCGCCGTCGAGGACCTGCACTGGTCCGACCGCTCCACCCGCGAGCTGCTCGCCTACCTGATCCGCACCCTGCACCGCTCCCGGGTCCTGATCGTCGCCACCTACCGCGCCGACGACCTGCACCGCCGCCACCCGCTGCGCCCCTTCCTGGCCGAACTCGACCGGCTGCGGACCGTCCAGCGCCTGGAGCTGGCCCGGTTCGAGCGCCGCGAGGTGGCCGCCCAGCTGGCCGGCATCCTCGGCACCCGGCGGCCCGACCGCGAGCTGGTCGACCGCATCCACCGCCGCTCCGAGGGCAACCCGTTCTTCGTCGAGGAGCTGGCCACCGCGTACCAGGACGGCTGCCCGGCCGGGATGACCGACTCGCTGCGCGACATCCTGCTGGTCCGGGTCGAGGCGCTGCCCGACGAGACCCAGCGGGTGCTGCGGATCGCCGCCGAGGGCGGCAGCTACGTGGAGCACGCGCTGCTCTCCGCGGTGCTGCACGACGAGGAGGGCAAGCCGGCCGAGGAGTGCCTCCTGGAGGCCCTGCGCACCGCCGTCGGCGCCAACGTGCTGCGCCCGGACACCGACGGCGAGGGGTACCGGTTCCGGCACGCGCTGGTCCGCGAGGCCGTCTCGGACGACCTGCTGCCCGGCGAGCGGTACCGGATCAACCGCCGCTTCGCCACGGTGGTCGAGGCCGACGAGGCACTGGTCTGCGCCGCCGACCGCCCGGCCCGGCTCGCCAACTACTGGTACCACGCGCACGATCCGGCCCGCGCCCTCTCCAGTGCGCTGGACGCGGCCCGGGCCGCCCGGCGCCGCAACGCCTTCGCCGAGCAGCTGCGGATGCTGGAGCGGGCGCTCGGCCTGTGGGACGAAGTCTCCGAGGAGGTGCTCGCCACCACCCTGCGCCCGTACGACTGGGCCGAGACCTACCCGCCCTGCACCTGCGACCCGGGCACCCACGACGAGAGCTGCGACCGGCTGCGGCTGGTGGACGTGCTGGCCGAGGCCCTGGTGGCGGCCCGCCGCAGCGGGGATCCGGAGCGCGGCCTGAGCCTGTCCAAGCGGGCCCTCAAACTGGTGGACGAGACCGAACACCCCGAGCGCGCCGCGTGGTTCCGGATGCACCGGGCCCGGCTGCTCGGCCACCTGCTGCGCGGCGGGCAGGACGACGAGATCGAGCACGCCCAGCGCCTGGTGGCCCACCGGCGCCCGTCCGCCGTGCAGGCCGACGTGTTCGCGCTGGCGGCCGCGCACGCGATGATGATGCACCCCACCGAGGCGGACATCGCCACGGCCGAACGGGCGGTGCAGATCGCCCGGGAGGTCGGCGCGGGCGGTGTGGAGCAGCACGCCCGGATGACCCTGGGCACCCTGCTGGCCCTGCAGGGCGACCCGGAGGCGGGGATCGGGCTGATCACCGACGCGGTGGACCGGGCCCGGGGCCTCTGCGCCCCCGATGTGACCTGCCGGGGCCTGAACAACCTGGCCAGCCTGCTGCTCGGCCTCGGCCGGGCGGCCGAGGCCGAGGCGCTGGCCCGGGAGGGCCTGGCCCTGGCCGGGCGGACGGGCCTGCTGGGCAACACCGGCGCCCTGCTGACCAGCAACCTGGCCGAGGCGCTGTTCGCGCTCGGCCGCCCGGCGGAGGCGGCCGAGGTGGTGGCCGAGTGGGAGGCCGAGCAGTCCGGCGGCTCGTACTACGAGTACCTGGACCGGCTGTCGGGCGAACTGGCGCTCGAGCGCGGGGAACCGGCCGTGGCGGCGGCCTGCCTGCACCGGGCCCGGTCGGCCGGCCGGGTGGTCCGGCTGCAGCACCAGGTGCCCGCCGTCCGGCTGGCGATGCGCCTGGCCGCCCGGGCCGGGCGGCCGCTGGACGCCCGTGCCGAGCTGCTCGCCATGCTCGACCTGCGGGCCGAACACGCCGACCGGCACCCGGGCCTGCTGCCCGACAGCGGCTGCGGCTGGCTGCTGCCCGCGCTCGCCGAGGCGGCGGCGATCGAGGCCGACGGCCGCGGCCTGCCGGCCGCCGCCCCGGGCCGGGCCGAGGCGCTGCGCCGGATCACCGAGGCGGCCGCCTCGCTGACCCCGCGCGCTCCCCTGCACATCGGCTGGCGGCTGCTGCTCGACGGGGAGTTGGCCCGTGCCCAGGGGGCCGACACCCCGGCGCACTGGGCCGCCGCCGTCGAGACGCTGCGCGGGATCGAGCCCGGCCAGCCGCTGCTGCTCGCGCTCTACCGGCAGGCCGAGGCGGAGGCCGCCGCCGGGCGGCGGGAGGCGGCCACCGCGCTGCTGCGGGAGGCCGGCGAGCTCGCCACCGCCCGGGACGACCGCCATCTCGGCCGCGAGATCACCCACTTGGCCGAGCGGGCCGGACTCTCCCCGGAGGGCCGCCGGCCCGAGCCGGCCCCCACCCCCGAACCGGCCGAGGCGCTCGGCCTGACCCCGCGCGAGCGGGACGTGCTGCGGCTGCTCACCCAGGGCCGGACCAACCGCCAGATCGCCGAGGAGCTGTACATCTCGCCCAAGACGGCCAGCGTCCACGTCTCCAACATCCTGGCCAAGTTGGGCGTGGGCACCCGGGGCGAGGCCGCCGCGACCGCCCACCACCTGAGGCTCTTCCCCGAGGCGGAACTGGTCGCGGCACCCGCGTAGTCACCCGGCACTGACCCGTTCCGGTGAAGCTCGCCCGGAAGCCATGCCCAGCAGGTCCACCATTACTCTAAGTTGAGTGTATGTGTCATTGAGTGACCAGAGTGGTGTAGTGTCCCGAGTGGGAACACCGGTACGGCGCGGGCGCCACGGTGACGTGGCGTCAGGTCACTTCGCGTGGTGGCACGGCCGAGGCCCGGGTGCAGCGAGGCCCCGGGCCGGAGGGGGAGATGTCGAGTGAACTCCACCGAATCCGTGCTGTCAGCCCCGCCGCCGCCCACCCTCCGCGCCGCCCTCGCGGCCCGGTCGGCCGCGCTGCGCACCTGGTGGGGCTCGCCCTGGTACCTGACCCCCTGGGTCGTGGTCAGCCGCCTGGCGGCCCCCTTCGCGAGCTGGCCGAGCGCCGCACTGGCCGTGCTCTGCCTGGCCTACGCGCTGGGCGCCGCGCTCGGCTGGGGCACCCACTCGGTGGCCGTCTTCATGGGGGACTTCGGGCTCTCCGGCGCCGCGCTGGCCGCCGCGCTGTCCTGCCTGCTGCGCGGCTGCACCGTCGGCGGCCCCTCCCGGGCGGCCTGGCTGCTGTTCGGCCTGTCCTCCTCGGTGGTGGCCTTCGGCAACGGCGTCTGGGGCTGGTACGAGGTGGTCCGGCGGACCACCCCGCCCGCCAACTCGGCCGCTCAGTACGCCTTCCTGCTCTTCGCCCCGCTGGCCATCGTCGGCCTCCTGGTGCTGGCCCAGCGCCCGCGCACGGCGGCCGGCTGGCTCTGCCTGCTGCTCGACGGCTGGCTGGTGGCCGGCTCGCTCTTCACCCTCAGCTGGAGCCTGGCGCTCGGCCGGGTCGCGGCGGGCGAGGGCGGCGACCCGGCGCGCCTCGCGCTCGGGCTGGCCTACCCGGTGCTCGACATCCTGCTGGTCAGCCTGGTGGTCGGGCTGCGCTTCCGGGGCCGGGACGGCAATCGCGCGGCGGTGCACACCGCGATGGTCGGCCTGGCCGTCACGGTGGTCTGCGACGCCCTGTTCACCTCGCCCGACGTCCACAACACCTACCACTCGGGCGAGTTGCTCGACGCGGGCTGGTTCGCCGGCAGTGTGCTGCTGGCCTGGGCGCCGTGGTCCGCCCCGCGCCGCAGCGGCCGCGAGCTGCACCCCTCGGCGGGCGGCGCCCCCCGTCGCCGGGTCGCCAGCGTGTTCAGCGCGCTGACCCCGTACGTGGCGGCGGCCGTCTGCATCTCCGGCATCCTGTACACCGCGCTCGGCGGCCGCCCGCTCGGCCGGGTGGTGCTCACCGCCGCCAGCACCGTCGGCCTGGCCCTGATCATCCGGCAGGGCATCATGCTGCTCGACAACCTCAAGCTGGGGCGGGCGCTGGCCACCAAGGAGGCGCACTTCCGCTCCCTGGTGCAGGGTTCCAGCGACGTGATCATGATCGCCGGGGCGGACGGCGTGCTCAGCTACGTCAGCCCCGCCGCCCTCGGCGTCTACGGGCGGGATCCCGAGGAGCTGGTCGGCGGCAACCTGCTGAACCTGGTCCACCCCGAGGACGTGGACCGGATGCTCGCTGAGGTGCGGCGGCTGCTCACCAGCCCGCCCGAGGCCGCCGGGGAGCCCTCCGCCCGGGTCGAGTGCCGGATCCGCTCCGGCGCGGGGGAGTGGCTGCACGTGGAGTCCACCGTGAACCGGCACCGGGACGGCCTGATCCTCAACAGCCGGGACGTCACCGAGCGGGTCCGCCTGCAGGCCCAGCTCCAGCACAACGCCTTCCACGACCCGCTCACCGACCTGCCCAACCGGGCGCTGTTCACCCAGCGGGTCCGGGCCGCGCTGGCCGATCCGGTGCTGCCGCTGCAGAAGTGCCCCGGTGCCCTCGAGGGCAGCGTCTACACCGACAGCCCGCCGGACTGCGTGGTCGCGGTGCTCTTCCTCGACCTGGACGGCTTCAAGGCCGTCAACGACAGCGCCGGCCACCAGGTCGGCGACGAGCTCCTGGTGCAGGCCGCCCGCCGGCTGCAGGGTGCCGTGCGCTCGGGCGACACCGTGGCCCGCTTCGGCGGGGACGAGTTCGCCGCCCTGGTGAAGGGCCGGCTCGGCCGCGCCCAGGTGCAGGAGCTGGCCGAGCGGGTCCGGGCCGCCCTCTCCGAGCCGTACTGGATCGGCGGGGCCGAGCTCGGGGTGGCCGCCAGCATCGGCATCGCCTTCGGCGCGCGCGGCCCGCAGGAGGAGGCCAAGGCCGCCACCGACGAGCTGATGCGCAACGCCGACCTCGCGATGTACCAGGCCAAGTCCCAGGGCAAGGGCAGGGTGGTGCTCTACACCGCCGACATGCGCGCCGAGCTGGACCGCCGGGCCGAGCTGGAGGACAGGCTGCGCCTGGCCGTCCGCGAGGGCGGCTTCACCCTGCTGCACCAGCCCGTGGTCGACCTGCGCAACGGCGCGGTGGCCGCCGTCGAGGCGCAGGCCCGCTGGCGCTCCGTCCAGGGCCTGCTGCTCACCCCCGCCGAGTTCCTGCGCGCCGCCGAGCAGGGCGACGCCGCCACCCGCTTCGCCCGCTGGCTGCTCCAGGAGGCCGTCACCGCCGCCGCCACCCGGCAGGCCGTCGCGCTGCCCAGAGCCGTCCCCGTGCCGGTCTCGGTCCGGCTGACGGCCGAGCGGCTGTGCGCGCCCGGCATGTTCGAGACGGTGGTCGCCGTGCTGCGCGAGACCGGCCTGCCCGCCGAGCTGCTGGTCATCGAGCTGGCCCGGACGGGGCCGGACACGGGGGCGGACGAGCTGGGCAGACGGCTCGCGGCGCTGCGCCGGATCGGCGTCTCCACCGCCGTGGCCGGCTTCGGCGCGGGCAGCGGCTCGCTCGGCGCGCTCTCCCGGCTGCCCTTCGACGCGCTCAAGCTGGACCGCAGCCTGGTCGAGACGATCGGCGACTCCTCGGTGACCAGAGCCCTGGCCGGGCACGCCGTCCGCCTCGCCCGGGACTTGGGGCTGGTCACCCAGGCCGAGGGGGTGGACCACGCCCGGCAGGTGACCGTGCTCCAGGAGCTCGGCTGCCGGCACGGCCAGGGCCTGGCCTTCGCCCAGCCGCTGGACGAGTACCGGCTGCGCCGCGCGCTGGCCCGCCGGGTGTACCCGCTGCCCAGGCCCGTCGGAGCGCTCTCGACCAGGCGCGCGTACCTGGCGGCCGACAGCCGTTCGGGTGGTCGGACCGACCCCGCGCAGGGCCGCGCCGCACACCACCACGCGGCCCCCGACCTGCCCGAACGGCGTGCGGCGGCGGGTCCACTGGTAGGTCCGCATGGTGAGACCTCCGTCCCACCCGCTTGACACCCCCCGTCGCGGAGGAGGAAGGTCGGTGCCATGCGCACCCGAATTCTCGTACTTGGCGGGCGCGTCGGCTGAGTGGGCTGCTGTAGCCCCACTTGAGACAGACCGACGCGCCACCCCTCGCATGCCCTTGGGCACGAGGGGTTTTTTGTTGCACTGACACTGCCCGCCCCCCAAGGGCCGGGCGGAAATCCGAGAAGAGACAGGCAGATGACTGAGCACGCCGCAACCCCCCGCCGCGGGGACCACCCGGCCGCCCACGCGCCGGGCTCCACCACCATCGTCGAGACGATGACCGGCGCGCAGTCGCTCATCCGCTCGCTCGAGGCCGTAGGCGCGGACACCGTCTTCGGCATCCCGGGCGGCGCCATCCTTCCGGCGTACGACCCGCTGATGGACTCGGTCAAGGTCCGGCACATCCTGGTCCGCCACGAGCAGGGCGCCGGCCACGCCGCGACCGGCTACGCGCAGGCCACCGGCCGGGTCGGGGTCTGCATGGCCACCTCCGGGCCGGGCGCCACCAACCTGGTGACCCCGATCGCCGACGCGTACATGGACTCCGTCCCGATCGTGGCGATCACCGGCCAGGTCGCCTCGAAGGCGATCGGCACGGACGCCTTCCAGGAGGCGGACATCTGCGGCATCACGATGCCGATCACCAAGCACAACTTCCTGGTGACCGACGCGGCCGAGATCCCCCGGGTGATCGCCGAGGCCTTCCACATCGCGGGCACCGGCCGCCCGGGCCCCGTCCTGGTCGACATCGCCAAGGACGCGCTGCAGGCCACCACCACCTTCCGCTGGCCGGTCGAGACCAACCTGCCCGGCTACCGGCCCGTCACCAAGCCGCACGCCAAGCAGATCCGCGAGGCCGCGAGGATGCTGGTCGCCGCGAAGAAGCCGGTGCTCTACGTCGGCGGCGGCGTGCTCAAGGCGCAGGCCAGCGCCGAGCTGCGGATCCTGGCGGAGCTGACCGGCGCGCCGGTGGTCACCACCCTGATGGCGCTCGGCGTCTTCCCCGACAGCCACCCGCAGCACCTGGGCATGCCCGGCATGCACGGCTCCGTCCCGGCCGTCACCGCCCTGCAGAAGTCCGACCTGCTGTTCACCCTCGGCGCCCGCTTCGACGACCGCGTCACCGGCAAGCTCGACTCCTTCGCGCCCTTCGCCAAGGTCGTGCACGCCGACATCGACCCGGCCGAGATCGGCAAGAACCGTCCGGCGGACGTGCCGATCGTCGGCGACGCCCGCGAGGTGCTGGCCGACCTGATCGTCGCCGTCCAGGCCGAGTACGACGCCGGGCACAAGAGCGACTACAGCGACTGGTGGGTCAAGCTCAACGAGTGGAAGAAGACCTTCCCGCTCGGCTACGAGCCCGCCCCCGCAGGCGAACTGTCGCCGCAGCAGGTGATCGAGCGGATCGGGCAGAAGGTCGGCTCGGACGCCATCTACGCGGCGGGCGTCGGCCAGCACCAGATGTGGGCCTCGCAGTTCATCAACTACGAGAAGCCGGCCACCTGGCTCAACTCGGGCGGCGCGGGCACCATGGGCTACGCCGTCCCGGCCGCGATGGGCGCCAAGGCCGGCAAGCCGGAGTCGGTGGTCTGGGCGATCGATGGTGACGGCTGCTTCCAGATGACCAACCAGGAGCTGGTCACCTGCGCGCTCAACAACATCCCGATCAAGGTCGCCGTCATCAACAACGGCTCGCTCGGGATGGTCCGCCAGTGGCAGACCCTCTTCTACAACCAGCGGTACTCCAACACCGTCCTGCACTCCGGCCCCGAGCACGACGGCGTCGAGCCGCCGGCCCAGGGCACCCGCATCCCCGACTTCGTGATGCTGAGCGAGGCGATGGGCTGCGTGGGCCTGCGCTGCGAGCGCCCGGAGGACCTGGACGCGGTGATCGAGCAGGCGATGGCGATCAACGACCGCCCGGTCGTCATCGACTTCATCGTCCACCAGGACGCCATGGTCTGGCCGATGGTGGCCGCCGGTACCAGCAACGACGAGATCCTCGCCGCCCGGGACGTCCGCCCGGACTTCGGCGACGACCTCGACTGACCGCCCCGACACGGAATCTGAGAGCTCATGACCGCCATGTCCAAGCACACCCTCTCCGTCCTGGTCGAGAACAAGCCGGGTGTCCTCGCCCGGATCGCCGCACTGTTCTCCCGTCGGGGCTTCAACATCGACTCCCTCGCCGTCGGCCCGACCGAGCACCCGGACATCTCCCGGATGACGATCGTGGTCAACGTCGAGGACCTTCCGCTGGAGCAGGTCACGAAGCAGCTGAACAAGCTGGTCAACGTGATAAAGATCGTCGAACTCGACCAGTCCGCCGCCATCCAGCGCGAACTGGTCCTGGTCAAGGTCCGCGCCGACGCCGAGACCCGGTCGCAGGTGGTGGAGATCGTCCAACTGTTCCGTGCCAAGACCGTCGACGTCTCCCCGGACGCGGTGACCATCGAGGCCACCGGCAGTTCCGACAAGCTGGAGGCGATGCTCAAGATGCTGGAGCCGTACGGCATCAAGGAGCTCGTGCAGTCCGGCCTGGTGGCCATCGGCCGAGGGGCCCGTTCGATCACGGACCGCTCGCTGCGCGCCCTGGACCGCAGCGCCTGACGCGCTGCCGTCTCACCCCCTGAAGCACTGCCCCACACCCCCGCCGGGTGGACGTACGGTAGGAACCGCACCACCCGGCATCACTACGCAAGGAGATGTGCCCCCGTGGCCGAGCTGTTCTACGAAGACGACGCCGACCTGTCCATCATCCAGGGCCGCAAGGTCGCGGTGATCGGCTACGGCAGCCAGGGTCACGCCCACGCGCTGTCCCTGCGTGACTCCGGCGTCGACGTCCGCGTCGGTCTGCTCGAGGGCTCCAAGTCCCGTGCCAAGGCCGAGGAGGCGGGCCTGCGGGTGACCGACCCGTCGACCGCCGCCGCCGAGGCCGACGTCATCATGATCCTGGTGCCGGACCCGATCCAGGCCGACGTCTACAAGGAGTCGATCGAGCCGAACCTGAAGGCGGGCGACGCGCTCTTCTTCGGCCACGGCCTGAACATCCGCTTCGGCTTCATCCAGCCGCCGGCCGACGTCGACGTGTGCATGGTCGCCCCGAAGGGCCCGGGCCACCTGGTGCGCCGTCAGTACGTCGAGGGCCGCGGCGTCCCGTGCATCGTCGCCGTCGAGCAGGACGCCACCGGCAAGGGCTTCGAGCTGGCGCTCTCGTACGCCAAGGGCATCGGCGGCACCAAGGCCGGCGTCATCAAGACCACCTTCACCGAGGAGACCGAGACCGACCTGTTCGGTGAGCAGGCCGTCCTCTGCGGTGGCACCGCCGCCCTGGTCAAGGCCGGTTTCGAGACCCTGGTCGAGGCCGGCTACCAGCCGGAGATCGCCTACTTCGAGTGCCTGCACGAGCTGAAGCTCATCGTCGACCTCATGTACGAGGGCGGCCTGGAGAAGATGCGCTGGTCCGTCTCCGAGACGGCCGAGTGGGGCGACTACGTCACCGGCCCGCGCATCATCACCGCCGACACCAAGGCCGAGATGAAGAAGGTCCTCGCCGAGATCCAGGACGGCACCTTCGCCAACACCTGGATCGCCGAGTACAAGGCCGGCCTGCCGAAGTACAACGAGTACAAGAACGCCGACTCCGAGCACCTGCTGGAGACCACCGGCAAGAAGCTCCGCAAGCTCATGAGCTGGGTCGACGAGGAGGCGTAAGCCCACCCGTCGCCCGCCGCCACCCTGCTTGGGACGCGCTGCGCGCGACACCTCTGTCGTTGTACAACAAGGCTGCTCCCGTCCGGGTGATTTCGCCGGACGGGAGCAGGCTCGTACCACCCCCGCCGATAGACTCCCGAGTACGCGTCAGGCCCACAGCGTCGTGCGTCTAGCTACGCGACATGCCACCTTCATCCTGTAAAGGACACAGTCGTGAGCAAATCCGTAGTTCTCATCGCCGAAGAGCTGTCCCCCGCGACCGTCGACGCTCTGGGCCCCGACTTCGAGATCCGCCACTGCAACGGTGCCGACCGCACCGAGCTGCTGACCGCGATCGCCGACGTCGACGCGATCCTGATCCGCTCGGCCACCAAGGTGGACGCCGAGGCGCTGGCCGCCGCCAAGAAGCTCAAGGTCGTCGCCCGCGCCGGCGTCGGCCTGGACAACGTGGACGTCTCGGCCGCCACCAAGGCCGGCGTGATGGTCGTCAACGCCCCGACCTCCAACATCGTCACCGCCGCCGAGCTCGCCTGCGGCCTGCTGATCTCCGTCGCCCGCAACATCGCGCCGGCCAACGCCGCGCTCAAGCAGGGCGAGTGGAAGCGCAACAAGTACACCGGCGTCGAGCTGAGCGAGAAGACCCTCGGCGTGGTCGGCCTCGGCCGGATCGGCGTGCTGGTCGCCCAGCGGATGTCCGCCTTCGGCATGAAGATCGTCGCCTATGACCCCTACATCCAGGCCGCCCGCGCGGCCCAGATGGGCGTCAAGCTGGTCACCCTCGAGGAGCTGCTCGAGGTCTCGGACTTCATCACCGTGCACCTCCCCAAGACCCCGGAGACGATCGGCCTGATCGGCGACGAGGCGCTGCACAAGGTCAAGCCCTCGGTGCGGATCGTCAACGCCGCCCGCGGCGGCATCGTGGACGAGGCCGCGCTGGCCTCCGCGCTGCGTGACGGCCGGGTGGCCGGCGCCGGCCTGGACGTCTACGCCAAGGAGCCCTGCACCGACTCGCCGCTCTTCGGCTTCGACAACGTGGTGGCCACCCCGCACCTGGGCGCCTCCACCGACGAGGCCCAGGAGAAGGCCGGCATCGCGGTGGCCAAGTCGGTCCGCCTCGCGCTCGCGGGCGAGCTGGTGCCGGACGCCGTCAACGTCCAGGGCGGCGTGATCGCCGAGGACGTCAAGCCGGGCCTGCCGCTGGCCGAGAAGCTCGGCCGGATCTTCACCGCGCTGGCGGGCGAGGTCGCGGTGCGCCTGGACGTCGAGGTGCAGGGCGAGATCACCCAGCACGACGTCAAGGTGCTCGAACTCTCCGCGCTCAAGGGCGTGTTCGAGGACGTGGTGGCCGAGACCGTCTCCTACGTGAACGCCCCGCTGTTCGCCCAGGAGCGCGGCGTGGAGGTACGCCTGACCACCTCCAGCGAGAGCCCCGAGCACAAGAACGTCATCACCGTGCGCGGCACCCTGGCCGACGGCGGCGAGGTGGCCATCGCGGGCACCCTCTCCGGCCCGAAGCAGACCCAGAAGATCGTCGGCGTGGACGCCTTCGAGGTGGACATCGCGCTCACCGACCACATGGCCTTCTTCAAGTACGAGGACCGCCCCGGCGTGGTCGGCACCCTCGGCCGGATCCTCGGTGACGCGGGCATCAACATCGCCGGCATGCAGGTCTCCCGGGACGGCGGCCTGGCGCTCGCCTCGATCACGGTGGACAGCGAGGTCTCCCAGGAGGTGCTGGCCGAGATCGCCTCCGCGATCGGCGCCCGCTTCTCCCGCTCGGTCAACCTGGGCTGACGACGGGTCAGAGTCGGGCCCGGACCGCTTCGGCGGTCCGGGCCCGACTGCGTTCGGGTGGCTCCCGTCTCAGATACTAGGAAATCCAACTATCTGTGCAGACAGCGTTGGCGGCTTGTCGTACCGTGGAAGAGCCATACGGTGAGCCCGTCCTCTACGCGAGGGCAGCGGCCCGTGTGCGCCGTACGCACCTGGCAGGTGACCCTTGCCGCGTACCTACCCTCCCCACACGCACGACTTCAGGAGACTGGTATGCCCACCGTCGCTGACCGCCACGCTTCCGCCCCCGCCACCCAGCACCGCGCCCCCCGGGTCCGCCGCGGCCGCACCGAGTGCGACGCCCACGCCGCGCAGGCCCTGCAGCGGGCGCTGGACCGCCGCGACAACGGCGGCGTCACCGGCCACTGAGCGCCGCCGTCCGGGCGGGCCGTCGGACGCGGGAGTGCTCCGTGCCGACATCCCGCTGGACGTGCTGATCGAGATCGTGATGGGCCCGA
>NZ_JBEOWY010000009.1:0-218145 GCF_040296285.1 Kitasatospora sp. NPDC002227 | reverse complement strand
CGCAGGGCGTGGATGAGGTGGTTGCCGCCGATGGAGAGCGCGTCGCCGTCGCCCGTGACCACCCACACCGACAGGTCGGGGCGGGAGGCGGCCAGACCGGTGGCGATGGCCGGGGCGCGGCCGTGGATGGAGTGCATCCCGAAGGTGTTCATGTAGTACGGGAAGCGGGAGGAGCAGCCGATGCCGGAGACGAACACGGTGTTCTCGCGCTTGATGCCGAGCTCGGGCATGAAGGACTGCACGGCGGCCAGGATCGCGTAGTCACCGCAGCCCGGACACCACCGGACTTCCTGGTCCGTCTTGAAGTCCCGTGCGCTCAACGGCGAGTCGGACTTCGGCACCAGCTTCAACGAGCGGAAGCCCTCAGACATCGTTCTCCTCGTTCCCTTCTCCGACTCCGTCGAGACCGGCGTCCAGCGTGCCGATCGCCGCCCACAGCACATCCGCCAACTGGGCCGCCTTGAACGGCAGTCCACGCACCTGGTTGTAGGACTGCGCGTCCACCAGGTACTTGGCCCGCAGCAGCAGGGCGAGCTGACCCAGGTTCATCTCGGGCACGATCACCCGGTCATAACCGCGCAGCACCGCACCGAGGTTGGCGGGGAAGGGGTTCAGGCTGCGCAGGTGCGCCTGCGCCACCGAGCCGCCGTCCGCCCGGACTCGCCGCACGGCGGCCGTGATCGGCCCGTAGGTCGAGCCCCAGCCGAGCACCAGGACACGGGCGTCGCCGCTCGGGTCGTCCACCACCACGGGGGCGACGTCGATGCCGTCGATCTTCGCCTGGCGGGTGCGGACCATGAAGTCGTGGTTCGCCGGGTCGTAGGAGATGTTGCCGGTGCCGTCCTGCTTCTCGATGCCGCCGATCCGGTGCTCGAGCCCGGCCGTACCGGGCACCGCCCACGGGCGGGCCAGCGTCTGCGGGTCGCGCTTGTACGGCCAGAAGGCCTCCGTGCCGTCCTCGGTGACGTGGTTCGGGCCGGTGGCGAACTTCGGCTCGATCACCGGGAGTTCGTCAACCTCGGGCACCCGCCACGGCTCGGAGCCGTTCGCCAGGTAGCCGTCCGAGAGCAGCAGCACGGGCGTGCGGTAGGTGACCGCGATCCGGGCCGCCTCGATCGCCGCATCGAAGCACTCGGCCGCCGTGGCCGGAGCCACGATCGGCACCGGCGCCTCGCCGTTGCGGCCGAACATGGCCTGCAGCAGGTCGGCCTGCTCGGTCTTGGTCGGCAGGCCGGTGGACGGGCCGCCGCGCTGGATGTCGACCACGAGCAGCGGGAGTTCGAGCGACACCGCCAGGCCGATGGTCTCCGACTTCAGCGCCACACCCGGGCCCGAGGTGGTCGTGACGCCCAGTGCGCCGCCGAAGGCCGCGCCGAGCGCGGCGCCGATGCCGGCGATCTCGTCCTCGGCCTGGAACGTCCGCACGCCGAAGTTCTTGTGCTTGGACAGCTCGTGCAGGATGTCGGAGGCCGGGGTGATCGGGTAGGAGCCGAGGAACAGCGGCAGGCCGCTGCGCTCCCCCGCCGCGATCAGGCCGTAGGACAGCGCCAGGTTGCCCGAGATGTTGCGGTAGGTGCCGGCCGGCAGTGCCGCCGGGGGCACCTCGTAGGAGACCGCGAAGTCCTCGGTGGTCTCGCCGAAGTTCCAACCCGCCCGGAAGGCCGTGATGTTGGCCTCCGCGATGTCCGGCTTCTTGGCGAACTTCTGCCGCAGGAACGCCTCGGTGCTCTGCGTCGGCCGGTGGTACAGCCAGGAGAGCAGCCCGAGCGCGAACATGTTCTTCGCCCGCTCGGCGTCCTTGCGGGCCAGCCCGCTCTCCTTGAGCGCCTCCACCGTGAGCGAGGTCAGCGGCACCGGGTGCAGGTGGTACGCCTCCAGCGAGCCGTCGGTCAGCGGGTCGGCGGCGTAGCCGACCTTGGCCAGGGCACGCTTGGTGAACTCGTCGGTGTTGACGATGATCTCCGCGCCGCGCGGGAGATCGGCCAGGTTCGCCTTGAGGGCGGCCGGGTTCATCGCGACCAGCACGTTCGGCGCGTCGCCGGGGGTCAGGATGTCGTGATCGGCGAAGTGCAGCTGGAAGCTGGAGACACCCGGCAGAGTCCCGGCAGGGGCCCGGATCTCGGCGGGGAAGTTCGGCAGCGTGGAGAGGTCGTTGCCGAACGACGCCGTCTCCGAGGTGAATCTGTCACCCGTGAGCTGCATACCGTCACCGGAGTCCCCGGCGAATCGGATGATCACCCGGTCCAGCCGACGGATCGGCTTGGCGGGCCGTAGCGTGCCACCGCCCGGGGCGGTGGAGCCACTGGCCCCTTCGCCGTCCGAGCCGTCCACTGTCTCAGACTGATCGACCTGACTGGTCACTGCCGCGGACCTCCTCGTGGGGCGACCAGCCGCGGGCGTGAGCCGTGTGCCCCGTCCGCCTGGTGCACCAGTCGCATCCTACGGCGGCCCGTCGGCGCCGAGCCGGAACTCAGGACAAGCGACGTAGGTGTGTAAACCTCCTCGTCAAGTTCAACAACGAACCATTCTCGGACCGTACCCGATCCGTCCCGACTGGTCCCGAATCCCTCCGGTCGAGACCGATCGGCTCATTAATTGAGACGCCCCAATTCCCCTTGTGAAGATCAGGAGTTGAGATAGGTGAGCACCGCGAGCACCCGGCGGTGGTCGGCGCCGCTCTGGGCGAGTCCGAGCTTCTGGAAAATACTGCTCACGTGTTTCTCGACGGCTCCGTCGGAGATCACCAACTGCTTCGCGACCCCCGCATTAGTACGGCCTTCGGCCATCAGTCCGAGGACTTCCCGCTCGCGCGGGGTGAGGCCCGCCAGGGTGTCGCCGCGGCGGCTGCGCATGAGCAGCTGCTGCACCACCTCGGGGTCCAGCGCCGTACCGCCGCCCGCCACCCGGACCACCGCGTCCACGAACTCGCGGACCTCCGCCACCCGGTCCTTCAGCAGGTACCCCACGCCCTGGGTGGAGCCGGCGATCAGCTCGCCCGCGTACTGCTCCTCGACGTACTGCGACAGCACCAGGACGCCCAGCCGCGGGTACAGCCCGCGCAGCGTCACACAGGCCCGCACGCCCTCGTCCGTGTGCGTGGGCGGCATCCGCACGTCCGCCACCACCACGTCCGGCAGAGCGCCTTCCCCGGCCAGGTCGTGGACGGTCTTGAGCAGGGCCTCGCCGTCCCCCACGGCCGCCACCACCTCCAGCCCCCGGTCGGTGAGCAGCCGGATCAGCCCCTCCCGCAGCAGCACGGAGTCCTCGGCGATGACCACACGGAGCATGTGCTTTCCCCTCCCAGATCAGCTTGCAACGCCCAGGGGCGCGAGGAACTGCGCGAGTGCGGAAGGCACAGGCCTGTCATCTTCCGACTTCGCGCAGTTCCTCGCGCCCCTGATAGTGCAACTACTACATCGTGCGAATGGCTACGGCGTCGCAGAGCCCCTGCAGGGCGTCCTTCGCCGGGCAGTCCGGGAGCGGAGCGAGGAGCGCACGGGCCTCCTCCGCATAGCGCAGCGTCTCGCGGCGGGCGCGCTCGAGGGCGGGGTGGCGACGCAGGAGGCGCAGGGCCTCGGCGTGGAGGTCGTCGTCCTCGGAGAGGTCCTGCGACAGCAGCTCGCGCAGGCGGACGTCCTCGGGGTCGGCCGGGTCCACCTCGGTCTGGTGGAGGAGCAGGATCGGGAGGGTCGGGACGCCCTCGCGCAGGTCGGTGCCGGGGGTCTTGCCGGACTCGTGGCCGTCGGAGGCGATGTCGAGCACGTCGTCGGCCAGCTGGAAGGCGGTGCCCATCCGCTCGCCGTACTGGGTGAGGATGTCGACCATCCACGGCTCGGCGCCGGCCATCAGCGCGCCGAAGCGGCAGGAGACGGCGATCAGCGAGCCGGTCTTGCCGGAGAGCACGTCGAGGTAGTGCTGCAGCGGGTCCTGGCCGGGGACGGGCCCGGCGGTCTCCAGGATCTGGCCGGTGACGAGGCGCTCGAACGCGTCGGCCTGGATCCGGACGGCCTCGGGGCCGAGGTCGGCGAGCACCTGGGAGGCGCGGGAGAAGAGGAAGTCGCCGGTGAGGATGGCGACGGAGTTGTCCCAGCGGGCGTTGGCGCTGGGGGCGCCCCGGCGGACGGGGGCTTCGTCCATCACGTCGTCGTGGTAGAGCGTGGCCAGGTGGGTCAGCTCCACGACCACGGCGGAGGGCACCACGCCGGGGGCGTTCGCGTCGCCGAACTGGGCGGCCAGCATCACGAGCAGCGGACGGAAGCGCTTGCCGCCGGCCTCGATCAGGTGGCTGGCGGTGATCGTGATGAACGGGATGTCGCTCTTGACGGCCTCGGCGAGCGCGGCCTCCACGGCGTCCATCCCGGTCTGGACGTCCCGGGTCAGATCGCGGTCCTGCACGCTCAGCCCGAAGGGCCCCACGACGGTCACGAAGACCACTCCTGTCCCTGGTCGAATCTGCGGCCTGGTCCTTGAGTGCCCCCTGGCCTACAAGGAGGGTATCCGGTCGCGAGTGGATCACTGCACGGGCGTGCGGATCTGCGCCTCCGCGCGTACGACGAGGCCCGTGGACGTGTGCCACGGGCCTCGTCGAAGAGGGGGTCCCCCCGGCCGAAGGCTGGGGGAAGATCAGCGGACGAAGACGGCGGCCTTCGAGGCGAGATCCAGGAAGTACTGCGGCAGCAGCCCCAGGCCCAGGGTGACGAGCACCCCGAGCGCGATGGCGGTGGCCGTCATGGCGCTCGGCACCGCGACGGCGGGGCCGCCGGGCTGCGGGTCGGAGAAGAACATCAGCACGATGACGCGGATGTAGAAGAAGGCCGCGACGGCCGAGCTGAGCACACCGACGATCACCAGCGGGGTCGCCCCGCCCGCCGCCGCGGCCTGGAAGACCGCGAACTTGCCCGTGAACCCACTGGTCAGCGGGATGCCGGCGAAGGCGAGCAGGAAGAGCGCGAAGACCGCCGCGAGCAGCGGCGAGCGCCGCCCGAGCCCGGCCCAGCTGGAGAGGTGGGTCGCCTCGCCCTTGGAGTCGCGGACCAGGGTGACCACGGCGAAGGCGCCCAGCGTCACGAAGGAGTACGCGAGCAGGTAGAAGAGGACGGCGCCGAGCCCCTGCTTGTTGGTCGCGATCACGCCGGTGAGGATGAAGCCGGCGTGGGCGATCGAGGAGTAGGCGAGCAGCCGCTTCACGTCCTGCTGGGTGACGGCCAGGATCGCGCCGACCACCATGGTGAGGATCGCCACACCCCACATCACCGGCCGCCAGTCCCAGCGCAGGCCGGGGAAGGCGACGTAGAAGAGGCGCAGCAGCGCGCCGAAGGCCGCCGTCTTGGTGGCGGCCGCCATGAAGCCGGTGACCGGCGTCGGGGCGCCCTGGTAGACGTCCGGCGTCCAGGAGTGGAAGGGCACCGCGCCGACCTTGAAGAGCAGGCCGACGGCCAGCATGGCCAGGCCGATCAGCAGCAGCGCGTCGTTCTGGGTGGTGACGGCCAGCGCCGGGGTGGTCGGGGCGGTGCCCGCGATCACGTCGGCGATCTCCGGCAGCGAGACGCTGCCCGCGTAGCCGTAGAGCAGCGCGGTGCCGAAGAGGAAGAAGGCCGAGGCGAAGGCGCCGAGCAGGAAGTACTTGACCGCCGCCTCCTGCGAGAGCAGCCGCCGGCGGCGGGCCAGCGCGCAGAGCAGGTAGAGCGGGAGGGAGAACACCTCGAGCGCGACGAACATGGTCAGCAGGTCGTTGGCGGCCGGGAAGAGCAGCATGCCGCCGACGGCGAAGAGGGTGAGCGGGTAGACCTCGGTGGTGGTGAACCCGGCCATGGTGGCCTGGCGCTCCTGCTCGCTGCCGGGCACCGCGGCGCCCTGGGCGGCGAAGGCGTCCACCGAGGAGCCGTTCAGCCGCGGCTCGAGGCGCCGCTCGCCGTAGCCGAGCACGGCCACGATCGCGGTGAGCAGGATGACGCCCTGGATGAAGAGCGCAGGGCCGTCCAGCGCCACCGCGCCCATGGCCAGCAGGCCGGACTTGGTGGAGCCGTGGCCCTGCGCCGCCAGGATCACCACGGCGGCGAAGCCGCCGCACAGGCCCGCCAGGGCCACGGTCAGCTGGCTGGCGTACCGGGCCTTCCGGGGCAGGAAGGCCTCGGCGAGGATGCCGAGCACGGCCGCGCCGAAGACGATCAGCATCGGCGAGAGCTGGGCGTACTCCACGTGCGGGGCCGGGATGCTCGGGCTGTTGCCGCCCGTCGCCGCGAGGTAGAGGGCGTGGTTCACTTCTGCTCACCTCCGGAGGTGGCGGCGACCGGGTGGGCCGGTGCCGGGTCGGACTGGTGCACCTGGGAGAGGGTCGCGTTGACGGCCGGGTTCACCAGGTCGGTGAGCGGCTTCGGGTAGACCCCGAGCAGCAGGGTGAGCGCCACCAGCGGGGCGACCACGAGCAGTTCGCGGACCTTGAGGTCGCTCATGCCCTCGACCCCGGCCTTGACCGGGCCGGTCATGGTGCGCTGGTAGAGCAGCAGCGCGTAGAGCGCGGCGAGCACGATGCCGAAGGTCGCCACGATCCCCAGCGCCGGGTACTTGCTGAACGTGCCGACCAGCACCAGGAACTCGCTGACGAAGGGCGCCATGCCCGGCAGCGAGAGGGTGGCCAGGCAGCCCAGCAGGAACGTCCCGGCGAGCACCGGGGCGACCTTCTGCACCCCGCCGAAGTCGGCGATCAGGCGCGAGCCGCGGCGGGAGATCAGGAAGCCCGCGACGAGCATCCAGGCGGCGGTGGAGATGCCGTGGTTGACCATGTAGAGCGTGGCGCCGCTCTGGCCCTGGCTGGTGAAGGCGAAGATGCCCATGATGATGAAGCCGAAGTGCGAGATGGAGGCGTAGGCCACCAGCCGCTTGATGTCCTTCTGCCCCACCGCGAGCAGCGCGCCGTAGACGATCCCGATCAGCGAGAGCACCAGGATCGCCGGGCCGAAGGTGCGCGAGGCGTGCGGGAAGAGCCCGAGGCAGAACCGCAGCATCGCGAAGGTGCCGACCTTGTCGACAACTGCCGTGATCAGCACGGCCGTTCCGGCGGTGGCCTCACCCATCGCGTTCGGCAGCCAGGTGTGCAGCGGCCAGAGCGGGGCCTTGACGGCGAAGGCGAAGAAGAAGCCCAGGAAGAGCGCCTTCTCGGCCGTCGGGTCGATCACCAGCTTGCCGTCGGAGATCGCGTTGGTGAGCGTCGGCAGGTCGAAGCTCGCGAAGCCCTGGTCGGAGGCGATCACGTACAGGCCGACCACGGCGGCCAGCATGACCAGCCCGCCGAGCAGGTTGTAGAGCAGGAACTTGACGGCGGCGTACGAGCGTTGGGCCCCGGAGTCCGGGCCGCCCGCGCGGTCGCCGAAGCCGCCGATCAGGAAGTACATCGGGATCAGCATGGCTTCGAAGAACACGTAGAACACGAAGACGTCGGTCGCCAGGAAGGAGACCAGCACCATCGCCTCCACCGCGAGCACCAGGGCGAAGAACGCCTGGGTGCGCCGGAGGTTCTCGAAGGTGCCGTCGGGATTGCGCACCGGGTCGGCGTCGTTCCAGGAGGCCAGCATCACCACCGGCACGAGCACGGCGGTCAGCAGGGCGAGCACGGCACCGATGCCGTCCACGCCGAGCGAGAAGCTGATCCCGAAGGAGCGGATCCAGCTGTACGACTCGGTCAGCTGGTACCTCGCGCCGCCGGAGTCGAAGCGGGCGGCGATGACGGCGGTCAGCACCAGGGTGGCGAGCGAGACGGTGAGCGCGACGGCCTTGGTGGTGCGGCGGCGCGTCTCGTCGGAGCCGGCGGGCAGGGCGGCGGTGAGCACCGCGCCCACCGCCGGGACGGCACAGGTGGCGGTCAGCAGGTAACTCATGGCCGGACCTCCCGCCGGGCGTTCGGATGAGCCATCAGACGGACCTCATCAGGAGAGTGGTGGCGACCAGCACGACCGTGCCGCCGAGCATGGAGAGCGCGTAGGAGCGGACGTACCCGGTCTGCACCCGACGCAGGCGGCCGGAGATGCCGCCGATCGCGGCGGCCAGACCGTTGACGAACCCGTCCAGCGCGCGGCTGTCCAGGTAGACCAGCGCGGCGGTGAGCGCCGAGCCGGGTCGCACCAGGAGGGCGTGGTTGATGTCGTCCTGCAGCAGGTCCCGCCGGGCCGCGCGGGTCAGCAGCGAGCCGACCGGCGGGGTGACCGGGACGGGCGAGCGGCCGTACATCAGGTACGAGACCAGCACGCCGCCCGCGACCACCAGCGAGGTGAGCAGGGTGACCACGATCGGCTGCAGCGGGGAGTCGCCCTCGGCGTGGCCGGTGACGGGCTCCAGCCAGTTCACGAAGGAGCTGCCGAAGGCGAAGATCCCACCGGCGAAGACCGAGCCGAAGGCCAGCACGATCATCGGCAGCGTCATGGTCGACGGCGACTCGTGCGGGTGCGGCTCGTGGCCGTCTTCGTCCTGGGCCCAGCGCTTCTCACCGAAGAAGGTCATGATCATCACGCGGGTCATGTAGAACGCGGTGACGGCGGCGCCGATCAGGGCGCAGAGGCCGAGGATCCAGCCCTCGGTGCCGCCCTTGGCGAAGGCCGCCTCAATGATCTTGTCCTTGGAGAAGAAGCCGGACAGTCCGGGGAAGCCGATGATGGCCAGGTAGCCGAGCCCGAAGGTGACGAAGGTGACCGGCATGAACTTCCGCAAGGCCCCGTAACGGCGCATGTCCACCTCGTCGTTCATGCCGTGCATGACCGAACCGGCGCCGAGGAAGAGCCCGGCCTTGAAGAAGCCGTGGGTCACCAGGTGCATGATCGCGAAGGCGTACCCGATCGGGCCGAGGCCGGCCGCCAGGATCATGTAGCCGATCTGCGACATGGTCGAGCCGGCCAGTGCCTTCTTGATGTCGTCCTTGGCGCAACCGACGATCGCACCGTAGAGGAGCGTGACGGCGCCGACCACCACCACGACCGTCTGCGCGTCCGGCGCCAGGTCGAAGATCGCGTGCGAGCGGGTGATCAGGTAGACCCCGGCGGTCACCATGGTGGCCGCGTGGATCAGGGCCGAGACCGGGGTCGGGCCCTCCATCGCGTCCCCGAGCCAGGACTGCAGCGGCACCTGGGCCGACTTGCCGCACGCGGCGAGGAGCAGCATCAGCGCGATGGCCGTCAGCTTGCCCTCGCTCGCGTCGTGCGCCGTGGCGAAGACCCCGGTGAAGCTGAAGTCCCCGAACTGGGTGAACATCAGCATGATCGCGATCGACAGGCCCACGTCACCGACGCGGTTGACAAGGAAGGCCTTCTTGGCGGCGACGGCCGCGCTCGGCTTGTGCTGCCAGAAGCCGATCAGCAGGTAGGACGCGAGACCGACGCCCTCCCAACCGACGTACAGCAGCAGGTAGTTGTCCGCCAGCACCAGCATCAGCATGGCGGCCAGGAAGAGGTTGAGGTAGCCGAAGAACCGGCGGCGGCGCTCGTCGTGCGCCATGTACCCCACCGAGTAGAGGTGGATCAGCGAGCCGACACCGGTGATCAACAGCACGAAGGTGACGGAGAGTTGGTCGAGCTGGAAGGAGACGTCGGCCTGGAAGCCGTTCACCGGGATCCAGCTGAACAGGTGCTGGTGCACCGCGCGTTGCTCGGTCGAGCGGCCCAGCATGCCGGCGAAGAGCACCAGGCCGAAGACGAAGGAGAGCACGGCGGCGAGGAGGCCGAGCCAGTGACCGAAGCGGTCCAGGCGGCGCCCGCCGAGCAGCAGCAGGGCGGCGCCGGCCAGCGGGGCCGCCACGAGCAGCGGAATGAGAGTGTTCACCCTGGCCCCTACAGCTTCATCAGGTTGGCGTCGTCGACCGAGGCCGAGTGCCTCGCCCGGAAGATGCTCACGATGATGGCGAGACCGACGACGACCTCGGCCGCCGCGACCACCATGGTGAAGAAGGCGATGATCTGGCCGTCCAGGTTGCCGTGCAGGCGGGAGAAGGTCACCAGCGCGAGGTTCGAGGCGTTGAGCATCAGCTCCACGCACATGAACAGCACGATGGCGTTGCGCCGGATCAGCACCCCGGAGGCGCCGATGGTGAACAACAGCGCTGCCAGGTACAGGTAGTTGACCGGGTTCACTCCGACTCCTCCTTACCGTTCGAAGCCTTGCCGTTGGAGGCGGACGCCAGCTCCTCTCGCCGGGGGCCGGTCACGGCCGGGCGGGCGGAGGGCGCGCGGCCCAGCCACTCGGCGGTGTTGCCCTCCAGCTCGGCCATCCGGCGCAGCATGTCCTGGCTGACGTCACGGATCTGGCCGCGCTCGCGCAGGGTGCCCATCACCGAGTCCTCGGCCACGGTGCCGTCCGGCAGCAGGGCCGGGACGTCCACCGCGTTGTGCCGGGCGTAGACGCCGGGGGCCGGCAGCGGCGGCACCTGGAGGTTGTCCTTGACCCGCTGGGCGGCCAGCTCGCGCTGGGTCGCCGGAGCCTTCACGTGCTCGCGGTGGGTCAGCACCATGGCGCCGATCGCGGCCGTGATCAGCAGTGCGCCGGTGACCTCGAAGGCCCAGACGTACTTGGTGAAGATCAGCCGGGCCAGGCCCTGCACGTTGCCCTCGGCGTTCGCCTCGCCCAGGCCGGTGAAGTGGCTCAGGTGCGCGTTGGCGATGCCCGCGATGAGCAGCACCCCGAAGCCGAGCCCGCAGAGCACGGCGGCGATCCGCTGGCCCTTCAGCTGCTCCTTCAGGGAGTCGGCCGAGGTGACGCCGACCAGCATCACCACGAACAGGAAGAGCATCATGATCGCGCCGGTGTAGACCACGATCTGCACGACGCCCAGGAAGACGGCGCCCTGGGCCATGTAGCAGACCGCCAGCGCCAGCATGGTGGCCGCCAGGCAGAGGGCGCTGTGCACGGCCTTCTTGAGCAGCAGCATGCCGAGCGCCCCGCCCACCGCGATCACCGCGAGGATCCAGAACTGCACGGCCTCACCCGTGGAGGTCATGACGACACCTCCCGGTCCCGCACCGTGCGCTCCTGCTGCTCGGTGCCGGGCGCCGCCTCGGTGACCTCGCCCCGGTAGTACGCGCCTTCGTCGGCACCCGGGTAGTACTCGTGCGGGCTGTCGACCATGCCCTCGGTCAGCCCGACCAGCAGCTGCTCCTTGGTGAAGATCAGCGACTCCCGCGAGGAGTCGGCGAGTTCGTACTCGTTGGTCATGGTCAGTGCCCGGGTCGGGCAGGCCTCGACGCAGAGCCCGCACAGGATGCAGCGGGCGTAGTTGATCTGGTAGACCGCGCCGTAGCGCTCCCCGGGGGAGTACCGCTCCTCGTCGCGGTTGTCCGCACCCTCGACGTAGATCGCGTCGGCCGGGCAGGCCCAGGCGCACAGCTCGCAGCCGACGCACTTCTCCAGGCCGTCCGGGTGCCGGTTCAGCTGGTGGCGGCCGTGGAAGCGCGGAGCGGTGGGCTTCTTCTGCTCCGGGTACTGCTCGGTCAGGCGCTTCTTGAACATGGCCTTGAAGGTCACGCCGAAGCCTGCGGCCGGGCCCAGGATCGAAGGCTTCTCTTCGGAGTCAGGCATCGGGTCAGCTCCCCTCGGAATGGTCGGCCCCGTTGAGGGCGTCCTGCAGTTGCGGCGCGCGGCTGCGCCTGCGCGGCACCGGCGGGAGCTCCTGGCCGGGCAGCGGCGGTACGGGGTAGCCGCCCGCCATCGGGTCGAACTCGGCGGCGACCGCGGGCTTCTCGGGCTCCTTCTGGTGCTTGAAGAAGTCCCGCAGCAGGGCGAGCAGCAGGATCACGGCGATCGGCGCGCCCACGTAGAGCACCACCTTGCCGAAGTCGTAGCCCTCGTTGCGCAGCGCCCGCACGCTGGCCACCATCACCAGCCAGACCAGCGAGACCGGGATGAGCACCTTCCAGCCCAGCTTCATGAACTGGTCGTAGCGCAGCCGGGGCAGGGTGCCGCGCAGCCAGATGAAGAAGAACAGCAGCAGCTGGATCTTCAGCGTGATCCAGAGCATCGGCCACCAGCCGTGGTTGGCCCCGGCCCAGAAGGTCGAGACCGGCCACGGGGCCCGCCAGCCGCCGAGGAAGAGCGTCGAGGCGACGGCCGAGACGGTCACCATGTTGACGTACTCGGCGAGCATGAACATCGCGAACTTCAGCGAGCTGTACTCGGTGTTGAAGCCGCCGACCAGCTCGCCCTCGGCCTCCGGGAGGTCGAAGGGCGCCCGGTTGGTCTCGCCGACCATCGCGATGATGTAGACGATGAACGAGACCGGCAGCAGCACCGCGAACCAGGTCGGCTGCTGCGAGGCGACGATCTCCGAGGTGGACATCGAGCCCGAGTAGATGAAGACCGCCGCGAAGGACAGGCCCATCGCGATCTCGTAGCTGACCATCTGGGCCGCCGAGCGCAGCCCGCCGAGAAGGGGATACGTCGACCCCGACGACCAGCCGGCAAGGACGATGCCGTAGATGCCGATCGAGGCGGTGGCCAGGATGTAGAGCAGGGCGATCGGCAGGTCCGTGAGCTGCATCGGGGTGCGGGTGCCGAAGATGGAGATCTCGTTGCCCGCCGGGCCGAAGGGGATCACCGCGAAGGCCATGAAGGCCGGGATCGCCGAGACGACCGGGGCCAGCACGTAGACCACCTTGTCGGCCCCGGTGACGACCAGGTCCTCCTTGAGGGCCAGCTTGATGCCGTCGGCCAGCGACTGCAGCATGCCCCAGGGGCCGTGCCGGTTCGGGCCGATCCGCAGCTGCATCCAGGCGACGACCTTGCGCTCCCAGACGATCGCGATCAGCACGGTGAGCACCAGGAAGGCGAAGACGAAGACCGCCTTGAGCAGCACCAGCCACCACGGGTCACGCCCGAAGAAGCCGAGCGTCTCGTACGCGGCGAGAGTCGTGTTCACGAAGCCACCTCCCCGGTGACAGCAGCGATGGTCACCAGGTGGCCGACGGTGGTGCCGAGCGTCCGGTACGCCCCGCCCGGCGTGGAGTTCAGCGGGATCCACACGGTGCGGTCCGGCAGGTCGTCGGTCAGTTCAAGTGGCAGCACCAGCGAACCGGCCGGTCCGGTCACCCGGACGGATCGATCGGCGCCGATCTCCTTGGCGGTCACCGGGCTCAGCCGGACCACGGCCGCGTGCCGGGTGCCGGCGAGGTGCTCGTCCCCGCGCTGCAGCGAGCCCTGGTCGAGCAGCAGCCGGTGGCCGGCCAGCACGGCTTGGCCGGTGGCCGGGCGCGGCAGCGGCGCGGGGTGCGCGGCGGGGGCCGCCGGGCGGTCGCCCGCCCACGGGGTGAAACGGTCCAGCTCGAGGCGGGCGGCGCGGACGTCGGGCAGGCCGAGCCTGGTGCCGAGCGCGTCGGCGAGCATGTTCAGCACCCGCACGTCCGACTGCAGCTGACGCTGCATCAGCTGGTCGCCCTTGAGCGCGGGTTCGAACATCCGCACCCGGCCCTCCCAGTCCAGGAAGGTACCGGCCTTCTCGGCCACGGCGGCCACCGGGAAGACCACGTCGGCCCGCTCGGTGACGGCGCTCGGCCGCAGCTCCAGCGAGACCACGAACGGCACCCGGCCGAGCGCCTCCTCGGCCAGCGCCGGGTCGGGCAGGTCGTCCAGGTCGAGCCCGCCGAGCACCAGCGCGTCGAGGTCGCCGTGGGCGGCGGTGGCCAGGATCTGGTCGGTGTCCCGGCCGAGCCGGGCCGGCAGGTCGGCCACACCCCAGGTGGCGGCGGCTTCGGCGCGGGCGGCGGCGGCCGTCACCGGGCGCCCGCCGGGCAGCAGCCCGGGCAGCGCACCGGCCTCGATCGCCCCGCGCTCCCCCGCCCGGCGCGGCACCCAGGCCAGCCGGGCGCCGGTCGCGTGGGCCAGCCGCAGCGCGGCGGTGAGCGCGCCGGAGGCGGCGGCCAGCCGCTCGCCGACCATGATCACGGCGCCGGGCTGCCGCAGCAGGGTGGCCGCCTTGCCCGCGTCGTCGCCGAGCGCTTCGTCGTCGGCCAGCGCGGCCAGCCACTCGGCCTCGGTGCCGGGGGCGGCGGGCAGCAGCGCGCCGTGCAGCTTGCCCAGGCCCCGGGAGCGGTGGGTGGCGATCGAGAAGACCGGCAGCCCGTGCGCCCGGTTGGCCTTGCGCAGCCGCAGGAAGACGATCGGCGACTCCTCCTCGGGCTCGAAGCCCGCGAGCAGCACGGCCGGCGCCTGCTCCAGGTCGGCGTAGGAGACGCCCTGACCGTCCAGGTCCACGCCCCGCCCGGCGACGGCGGCGGCCAGGAAGTCCGCCTCCTCGCCGCTGTGCGGGCGGGCCCGGAAGTCCACGTCGTTGGTGCCGAGCACCACCCGGGCGAACTTGCCGTAGCCGTAGGCGTCCTCGACCGTCACGCGGCCGCCGGTGAGCACCGCGGCGCGCGCCCCGCGCAGCCCCTCGGCGGCGGCGGCCAGCGCCTCCGGCCAGGAGGCTGGGGCGAGTTCGCCGTCGGCGTTGCGGACGAGCGGGGTGGTCAGCCGCTCGCGCGACTGGCCGTAGCGGAAGGCGAACCGGCCCTTGTCGCAGCTCCACTCCTCGTTCACCGCCGGGTCGTCTCCGGCCAGGCGCCGCAGCACCTTGCCGCGCCGGTGGTCGGTGCGCAGCGAGCAGCCCGAGGAGCAGTGCTCGCAGACGCTCGGTGAGGAGGCCAGGTCGAAGGGCCGCGAGCGGAACCGGTAGGCCGCCGAGGTGAGCGCGCCGACCGGGCAGATCTGGATGGTGTTGCCCGAGAAGTAGGAGGCGAACGGCTCGTCGGCGCCGGTGCCGACCTGCTGCAGCGCGCCGCGCTCGACCAGCTCGATGAACGGGTCACCGGCGATCTGCTGCGAGAAGCGGGTGCAGCGGGCGCAGAGCACGCAGCGCTCGCGGTCGAGCAGCACCTGGGTGGAGATCGGCACCGGCTTCTCGTAGGTGCGCTTCATGCCCTCGAAGCGCGAGTCGGTCTCGCCGGTGGACATCGCCTGGTTCTGCAGCGGGCACTCACCGCCCTTGTCGCAGACCGGGCAGTCCAGCGGGTGGTTGATCAGCAGCAGCTCCATCACGCCGCGCTGGGCCTTCTCGGCCACCGGCGAGGAGACCTGGGTGCGCACCACCATGCCCTCGGCCACCGGGATGGTGCAGGAGGCGACGGGCTTGCGCTGGCCCTCGATCTCCACGATGCACTGGCGGCAGGCCCCGGCGGGGTCGAGCAGCGGGTGGTCGCAGAAGCGGGGGATCTGGGTGCCGATCTGCTCGGCCGCGCGGATCACCAACGTCCCCTTGGGGACCTGGACCTCGACGCCGTCGATGGTGAGGGTCACCAGGTCGGTGCTTGTTTCGAGGGCGGTCACGCGTGCACCTCCCTCTCGGTGGCGGGGTCGTGGGTCTGCGGCCGGTCGGCCCAGACGGTGGCGGCGGCCGGATCGAACGGGCAGCGCCGCTCGGTGAGGTGGCGCTCGTACTCGGCCCGGAAGTACTGCAGCGAGGAGACGATCGGGCTCGCGGCGCCGTCGCCGAGCGCGCAGAAGGACTTGCCGTTGATGTTGTCGGCGATGTCGAGCAGCTTCTCCAGGTCGCCCTGGACGCCTTCGCCGGCCTCGATCCGCTTGAGCAACTGCACCAGCCAGTAGGTGCCTTCACGGCACGGGGTGCACTTGCCGCAGGATTCGTGGGCGTAGAACTCCGTCCACCGGGTGACGGCCCGCACCACGCAGGTGGTCTCGTCGAAGACCTGCAGCGCCTTGGTGCCCAGCATCGAGCCGGCCGCGCCCACGCCCTCGTAGTCGAGCGGGACGTCCAGGTGCTCGTCGGTGAACATCGGCGTCGAACTTCCGCCCGGCGTCCAGAACTTGAGCCGGTGGCCGGGCCGGATGCCGCCGCTGACGTCGAGCAGCTGGCGCAGCGTGACGCCCAGCGGCGCTTCGTACTGGCCGGGGTTGGTGACGTGCCCGGAGAGCGAGTAGAGCGTGAAGCCGGGCGACTTCTCGGTGCCCAGCGACTTGAACCACTCGGTGCCCTTGGCCAGGATCGGCGGCACCGAGGCGATCGACTCGACGTTGTTGACCACCGTCGGGCAGGCGTACAGACCGGCGATGGCGGGGAACGGCGGCCGCAGGCGCGGCTGGCCGCGGCGGCCCTCGAGCGAGTCGAGCAGCGCCGTCTCCTCACCGCAGATGTACGCCCCGGCGCCCGCGTGCACGGTGATGTCGAGATCGATCCCGGACCCGAGGATGTTCTTGCCGAGGTAGCCCGCCTCGTACGCCTCGGCCACGGCGGCGTGGAGGCGCCGCAGCACCGGCACGACCTCGCCGCGCAGGTAGATGAAGGCGTGGTCGCAGCGGATCGCGTAGGACGCGATGATCATGCCTTCGATCAGCGAGTGCGGGTTGGCGAACAGCAGCGGGATGTCCTTGCAGGTGCCCGGCTCGGACTCGTCGGCGTTGACCACCAGGTAGTGCGGCTTGCCGTCGTTCTGCGGGATGAACTGCCACTTCATGCCGGTCGGGAAGCCGGCCCCGCCGCGCCCGCGCAGGCCGGAGTCCTTGACCAGCGCGATCACCTCGTCAGGCTGCATGGCCAGCGCGGCGCGCAGGCCCTGGTACCCGTCGTGGCGGCGGTAGGTGTCGAGGGTCCAGGGGCGGGTGTCGTCCCAGGAGGCGGAGAGTACGGGCGAGAGGAGCTTCTCGGCCGGCTCTGCGGAGGTCATCACGCTTCCGTCCCTTCGTGCCGGGGGGAGACCACCTTGGTGCCCGAAGTGCCGGGCAGCGTCTCGCCCTTGGCGAGCCGCAGGCCCGCCAGCGAGGGGGCGCCGCCCGCGCCGGAGGCGTCCACGGCGCCGGGGCGCTCGTCGGGGAAGCCGGCCAGGATGCGCGCGGTGTCCTTGAAGGAGCAGAGCCGGGCGCCCCTGGTCGGCTCGGCCTCGCGGCCGGCTCGCAGGTCGTCGACCAGCTGCTTGGCGCTCTCCGGCGTCTGGTTGTCGAAGAACTCCCAGTTGACCATCACCACGGGGGCGTAGTCGCAGGCCGCGTTGCACTCGATGTGCTCGATCGAGATCTCGCCGTCAGCGGTGGTCTCGTTGTTGCCGATGCCCAGGTGGTCCTGCAGCTCGGCGAAGATCTGGTCGCCGCCGAGCACCGCGCAGAGCGTGTTGGTGCACACGCCCACGTGGTACTTACCGGCGGGCCGGCGCCGGTACATGCTGTAGAAGGTGGCGACGGCCGTCACCTCGGCGGTGGTCAGCTCCAACTGCTCGGCGCAGAAGCGGACTCCGCTCGGGGAGACGAAGCCCTCCTCGGCCTGCACCAGGTGCAGCAGCGGCAGCAGCGCGGACCGCGACACCGGGTAGCGCCCGATCAACTCGCGCGCGTCCTCGGCCAGTCGGGCCTGCACCTCGGCCGGGTAGGGCTTGGCCGGCAGGGCCGGCAGCCCGAGATCAGTGCTGTTGCTCACCTGTCCACGCCTCCCATCACCGGGTCGATCCCGGCCACCGCGACGATCACGTCGGCGACCTGGCCGCCCTCGCACATCGCCGCCATCGTCTGCAGGTTGGTGAACGAGGGGTCGCGGAAGTGGACGCGGTACGGGCGCGTCCCTCCGTCGCTGACCACGTGCACCCCGAGCTCGCCCTTGGGCGACTCGACCGCCGTGTACGCCTGGCCGACCGGCACCCGGAAGCCCTCGGTGACCAGCTTGAAGTGGTGGATCAGGGCCTCCATCGAGGTGCCCATGATCTTCCGGATGTGGTCCAGCGAGTTGCCCATCCCGTCCGGCCCGACGGCCAGTTGGGCGGGCCAGGCGATCTTCTTGTCCGCCACCATCACCGGGCCGGGCGCCAGCCGGTCCAGGCACTGCTCGACGATCCGCAGGGACTGCTTCATCTCCTCCAGGCGGATCAGGAAGCGCCCGAAGGAGTCGGCGGTGTCGGCGGTGGCGACCTCGAAGTCGTAGTTCTCGTAGCCGCAGTACGGGTCCGTCTTGCGCAGGTCGTGCGGCAGGCCGGTGGCCCGCAGGATCGGACCGGTGGCGCCGAGCGCCAGGCAGCCGGCCAGGTCGAGGAAGCCGACGTCCACCAGGCGGGCCTTGAACACCGGGTTCCCGGTGGCCAGCTTGTCGTACTCGTGCATCCGGGAGCGGAGCGTCTTCACGGCCTCGCGGATCTGGTCCACCGCACCGGGCGGCAGGTCCTGGGCCAGGCCGCCGGGGCGGACGTACGCGTGGTTCATCCGCAGGCCGGTGACCAACTCGAAGACGTCCAGGATGAGTTCGCGGTCCCGGAAGCCGTAGATCATCAGCGTGGTGGAGCCGATCTCCATGCCGCCGGTGGCGAGGCACACCAGGTGCGAGGAGATCCGGTTGAGCTCCATCATCAGCACCCGGATCACGCTGGCGCGGTCCGGGACGTCGTCCGTGATGCCGAGCAGCTTCTCCACCGCGAGGCAGTACGCCGTCTCGTTGAAGATCGGGGTCAGGTAGTCCATCCGGGTCACGAAGGTGGTGCCCTGGACCCAGGAGCGGAACTCCATGTTCTTCTCGATGCCGGTGTGCAGGTAGCCGATCCCGCACCTGGCCTCGGTGACGGTCTCGCCGTCGATCTCCAGGATCAGCCGCAGCACACCGTGCGTGGACGGGTGCTGCGGGCCCATGTTGACGATGATCCGCTCGTCGTCGGCCCGGCCGACGGCCTCCACCACCTCGCCCCAGTCCCCACCGGTGACGGTGAAGACCCGGCCCTCGGTGGTCTCCCGGGAGGTGGACTCGTACTGGGTGCTCATGAGTACGACCTCCGCTGGTCGGGAGCCGGGATCTGGGCACCCTTGTACTCGACCGGGATGCCGCCGAGGGGGTAGTCCTTGCGCTGCGGGTGGCCCAGCCAGTCGTCCGGCATCATGATCCGGGTCAGCGCGGGGTGGCCGTCGAAGACCAGGCCGAAGAAGTCGTAGGCCTCGCGCTCGTGCCAGTCGTTGGTCGGGTAGACGCTGACCACCGACGGCACCCGCGGGTCGCTGTCCGGAGCGGTCACCTCGACGCGCAGCAGGCGGCCGTGGGTGATCGAGCGCAGGTGGTAGACGGCGTGCAGCTCGCGGCCCTTGTCGTGCGGGTAGTGCACGCCGCTCACCCCGAGGCAGAGCTCGAAGCGCAGCGCCGGGTCGTCCCGCAGGGTGCGGGCGGCGGCCAGCAGGTGCTCGCGGGCGACGTGGAAGGTGAGCTCGCCGCGGTCCACCACGGTCTTCTCGATCACCTCGGCCGGGTCGAGGCCCTGCTCCTCGAGCGCGCCCTCGAACTCGTCCGCCACCTCGTCGAACCAGCCGTGCCCGTACGGGCGCCGGCTGGCCGGGGGCAGCGCGACGGGGGCGACCAGACCGCCGAAGCCGGAGGTGTCGCCGGTGCCCTGGGCGCCGAACATGCCCTGGCGGCTGCCGATCACCTCGACCGGCAGCTCACGGCGCGGCTCCCCGGAGCGGGCGACGGGTACGTTCTCGCTCATCGCAGCAGCCCCCGCATCTCGCTGGTCGGGGTGGCGTGCAGGGCGAGCTCCTCGGCCAGCTCCTCGGCGCGGCGCTTGTTCACGCCGAGCTTCTCGTGCTGGATCTTCTCGTGCAGCTTGAGGATCGCGTCCATCAGCATCTCCGGCCGCGGCGGGCAGCCGGGCAGGTAGATGTCCACCGGCACGATGTGGTCGACGCCCTGGACGATCGCGTAGTTGTTGAACATCCCGCCGGAAGAGGCGCAGACGCCCATCGAGATGACCCACTTCGGGTTGGCCATCTGGTCGTACACCTGGCGCAGCACCGGGGCCATCTTCTGGCTGACCCGCCCGGCCACGATCATCAGGTCCGCCTGGCGGGGCGAGCCCCGGAAGACCTCCATGCCGAAGCGGGCCAGGTCGTAGCGGCCGGCCCCCGTCGTCATCATCTCGATCGCGCAGCAGGCCAGCCCGAAGGTGGCCGGGAAGAGCGACGCCTTGCGCACCCACCCCGCGGCCGTCTCCACGCTGGTGAGCAGAAAGCCGCTGGGCAGCTTCTCCTCGATTCCCATCAGAAACCTCTCAGCCTCTCAAGTCCGGTGCTTTGCCCCCGCGTTCACAAGCTGGGCGCGGGTGTCAGTCCCACTCCAGACCGCCGCGCCGCCAGACGTAGGCGTACGCGACGAAGACGGTGGCGATGAAGAGCAGCATCTCGACCAACCCGAAGATCCCCAGGGCGTCGAAGCTCACGGCCCAGGGGTAGAGGAAGACGATCTCGATGTCGAAGACGATGAAGAGCATCGCCGTGAGGTAGTACTTGATCGGGAACCGGCCGCCGCCCACCGGCTGCGGGGTCGGTTCGATACCGCACTCGTACGCCTCCAACTTGGCCCGGTTGTACCGCTTGGGGCCGGTCAGTGAGGCCATCACGACGGAGCCGACCGCGAACGCCGCCGCGATGGCACCGAGTACGAGGATCGGCGCGTAGGCATTCATGAGCCCCCGCTCCCTCCGTCCAGTCGTCCCTGACTGCAGTTCGGAACCATCGGGTCACGCTACGTCGACCCTGTGATCCGGTTCCCGAGATCCACCCCATGTGAGGCAGTTCACAAGGCCGGGAACGAGCGCATCCTATGCCCGTCGGCTTGTGATCTGCGACACGCAGTTCTGGACGATCTTTGTGATCTGCACCACCTCGCAAACGATCACCAAGACGATCAAGTCGCGAACTATCCACGCAGTGCAGGCAAATGACCACATACTGTCGCATTCGCTTCCGAAGCGGCTGGTCAACGGCCTTGCGCTATATCAATGATCATGCGCCCACGGCAAATTTCTGGGACTCAGGTTGACGTGATAGAGAGCCTCACCCTCCCGGGTGGACGGCTGCTGGCGGCCATTTGACCTTTCGTTCACAAGCGGTCGACGCGGCCGGAAACGACGCCGCCCCCGCCGTCGGGTGACGGCGGGGGCGGCGGGGGCGGCGGGGGCAGCAGGGGCGGGGTCAGACCAGTTCGGGCTCCCGCTCGGGCACGGCCGGCGCCGGGGCGGGCGGCGCGGAGGCGCGGCGGCCCCACTCGGTGCCGGCCAGCACCAGCACCCCGCCGAACAGGGCGAGGATGCTCAGCCGGTCGCCGCCGAGCGCGGTGCCGAAGAGGGCGGCCCAGAGCGGCTCGGTGCCGAGCAGCAGGCTGACCCGCGAGGGCGAGGTGGCCCGGACGGCCCACATCTGCACCAGGAAGGCGAACAGCGTGCAGAGCAGGGCGAGGTAGAGCAGTCCGGCCCATTCGGCAGCGCCGTAGGAGCGGGCCACGGCCAGCGGCGAGGCGCCGACGAACGGCGAGACCAGTGCGAACACCACCGCAGCGGTGCCGAGTTGGAGCCAGGTGAGGCTGAGCGCGTCGGTACCCTTGATCCACTTCGCCCGGGACATCGCGAGCACGTGCACCGTCCGGATCAGCGCCGAGCCGAGGATCAGCAGGTCACCGGACTTGGGCGCCTGGAAGCCGCCGCCGGTGAGCAGCGCGACGCCGACCACGGACATGAACGCCGCGCCGAGGAAGGCCTTCGGCAGCGCGGTGCGCCGCACGGCGCTCTCGGCGAGCGGGGTGAAGACCATGGTGAGACTGACGATCAGCCCGGCGTTGGTGGCCGAGGTGTGGATCGCGCCGTAGGTCTCCATCAGGAAGATCGCGGCCAGGATCAGGCCGAGCGAGGCGCCGCCGGCCCACTCCCGCCAGCGCAGCGTACGCAGCCCGCGCCAGGCGAACAGGGCCAGCAACGGCACCGATATGCCGAAGCGCAGCACCAGCGTGCCGATGGCCGTCTCCTGGGTGGCGACCTGCTTGAGGACCAGGAAGCTGGAGCCCCAGACCACCGCGACGGCGAGCAGGGGGAGGTCTCGGGTGGTCTGACTACGCATCAGTGCCCTCCGGGCGTGAATGCGGGAAGCGCCCGTACGCCTTTGGACGGTGCTCACCGGCGGGTGTGCGGCCGGACTGTGCGGCGAACACAGGGGTTGCGTGGCAATTCTTCCCCCGTCACCGCCAGTGATCAACTGGATTGATCAGGCTATGTCAAGTCGCGTACGCCCTGCCCGGAATGTCACAGGGTTGCGCTCCAGCCCCACGGGGCACAGGTGACTGGTCATGACAATCCGCCCCACTCGCCGCAGAGGATCTGCCAAGTGAAGCTCAAGCACTGGGCGTTGCTGCTCGCCACCACCACGCTGCCGCTGGCCACCTCGGTCGGGACGGCCGCCGCCGCCCCCGCCACCACGGCGCCGGCCACCGCGAGCTGCACGTACACCCCGGCGGTGCCCGCCGACAACTTCAAGGGCATCCCGGTCTTCGACGCCAAGAAGGCGGCCAAGCCCTACCACGCGACGCTCGCGACCAGCCAGGGCTCGATCACCTTCCAGGCGCTCACCGACAAGGCCCCGTGCACGACCTTCTCATTCCGCTTCCTGGCCGAGCACGACTACTTCAACCGCACCCACTGCCACCGCCTCACCACCCAGCGGATATACGTGCTGCAGTGCGGCGACCCGACCGGCACCGGCAGCGGCGGCCCGGGCTACTCCTTCCCCGACGAGAACCTCACCGGCGCGACCTACCCCGCCGGGACGGTGGCGATGGCCAACGCCGGCCCGAACACCAACGGCAGCCAGTTCTTCTTCGTCTGGAAGGACACCAAGCTCTCCCCCGCCTACACCCCGTTCGGCAAGGTCACGGCCGGCCTGGACGTGCTGCAGAAGATCGCCGCCGGCGGCGAGGACGACCAGAACAACCCCGGCGACGGCTTCCCGAACCTCAAGGTGGACATCAAGCGGGTGGCCATCAAGCGCTAGGGATCCACCAGGCGCGCGCCGTCCATCAGCATGCCCGCCCGCTTCACCGTCCGCAGCACCGGCACGACCTCCAGCTGCCGGACGGTGGAGAGGGCGCCGATGTGGCTGGTCAGGTACTCGTACAGTGCGTCGTCGTCCCGGCAGACCACCACCGCGAGGAGGTTGGCCGGGCCGGTGATCGCGGCGGCGAACGGCACCTCCCGGTGACTGCTCAACGCCGCACCGGCGGCGGCCAGTTCGGACGGCGCCACGGTCGCGAGCAGCACCGCCTGGGTGCGGTAGCCGAAGTGCTGCGGGTCGATCTCCACATCGAAGTAGAGCGCCCCCTCGGCCCGCAGCTGCTCCAGCCTGCGCCGCACCGTCGACTCGGACAGCCCGGTGGCACGGGCGAGTTCGGCATGGCCCGTCCGCCCGTCCCGCCCGAGCTCGGCGAGCAGGGCCAGCTCGGCCCCGTCCAGCCGCACCTTGGGCCCACCGTGGTCGACCGGCCGCCGCAGCGCGGCGATCTGGTCCGGCCGCAGCACGTCGAGCCCGGACCACAGGCCCGGACCGCCCATGAAGATCCGCAGCACGGTGTGCGCCGAGATGCCCGTCACCCGCCGGGTGCCCGGCAGCTTCTGCAGCAGCAGGCTGTCCCGGTCCTGCCGGGTACGGGCCTTGGCGATGCAATGGATCTCCGTACCACCGGAGTTGAGCGTCACCCAGGAGATGTCCGGCCGCCGGGCCAGTCCGTCGGCCACCGTGAGAGCCGCGTCCGGGGTGCACTGCACCCGCAGCCAGGACTGGTACAGGCCGACCTTCTCGCCCAGCGGCAGGCCGACCACCCGCAGCAGGCCCTCGGTGCGCAGCCGCCGGTAGCGGCGGATCACCGTCTGGTCGGAGACCTCCAGCACCTCGGCGATCCGGCTGAACGCGGCCCGGCCGTCCACCATCAGCGCCTGCACCACGGCCTTGTCGAGCTCGTCGAGCTCCGCCACCTCGTCCATGCTTTCCATCATCACACCCCTCTCCCCTGTCGGATTCCGCCATCACAGGGGCTCTGGATGGGCCACGACCGGCAGCGGGTGAGACCTTCGGAGCCGCCCGGGGCAGCGGTTGCCCCGGCCCGCGACCGAGGAGAGGCCGATGCGCAAGTGGCTGCCGCTGACCGCGGTGTGCCTGGGGGCGTTCATGCTGCTGGTGGACGTCACCATCGTGACCGTCGCCCTGCCCGACATGGCGACCAGCCTGCACACCACCTTCGCCGACCTGCAGTGGGTGCTTGACATCTACGCCCTCGCGCTCGCCGCCCTGCTGCTCGGCGCGGGCTCGCTCGCCGACCGGATCGGGCGCCGCAAGGTCTACCTGGCCGGCCTGGTCGTCTTCGCCGCCGCCTCGCTGGCTTGCGGACTGGCCACCGGCCCGGCCCAGTTGATCGCCTTCCGCGGCCTCCAGGGCATCGGCGGCGCTGCGATGTTCGCCACCACCATGGCCCTGCTCAGCCACGCCTACCAGGGCCGGGACCGGGGCATCGCCTTCGGCGTCTGGGGCTCGGTGAACGGCGCGGCCGCCGCGGCCGGGCCGGTGCTCGGCGGGCTGCTCACCGAACACCTCGACTGGCGCTGGATCTTCTACGTCAACCTGCCGGTCAGCGTGGCCGCCATCGCGCTGACCCTCAAGGTGGTGCGCGAGTCCCGCAACCCGCACGGCACCGGGGTGGACCTGCCCGGCCTGCTCACCTTCACCCTCGCCGCCGGTTCGGTCACCTACGCGCTGATCCGGGTCGGCGACAACGGCTGGGGCTCGACCACCACGCTCGGGCTCTTCGCCCTCGCCGCGCTCTCGCTGCTGGCCTTCATCCTCATAGAGGCGCGCAGCAAGCGGCCGATGCTCGACCTCGCGCTGTTCCGCAACCCCGCCTTCGTCGGGATCATGGCCGGCGGCCTGCTGCTCTCCGTCGCCGCCTTCTCCTACTTCGTCTACGTCTCCCTCTGGCTGCAGTCGGTCCGGGGCATGGGCCCGGTGACGGCCGGCCTCGCCATGCTGCCGATGAGCGTGACGGCCTTCGTGGTCGCCGGTGTCGCGGGCAAGAAGCTGCACGACGCACCCGCCCGCTGGACGGTCGGCGGCGGCCTGGTGCTGATCGGGCTGGGCGCCCTGCTGCTCACCCTGATCGGCGCCGACTCCACCTGGACGGTCCTCGTCCCAGGCCTCGCCGTGACCGGCGCCGGGGTCGGACTCGCCACCCCCGCGATGGCGGCGGCCGCCATGGCAGCCGTCCCGCCGGAGCGGGCCGGCATGGCCGGCGGCGCCCTCAACACCGCCCGCCAGCTGGGCAACGCCCTGGGCATCGCCGTCCTCGGCGCCGTCTTCCAGGCCGGCCTGAGCCACTCCCTCCCCTCGGGCATCCCGGCCCGCCTGCTGACCGGCGGCCAGGCCGGCGCCCTGATCAGCCGTACGCCCGAGGCGGCCCCTGCCGTGCACACCGCCTTCGCCTCCGGCCTGCGGGACGCCTTCCTGCTCTCGGGCCTCCTCGGCCTGCTCGGCGCAGCCGCCGTCCTCACCTTGGTCCGCCGCCCCACTCCGGCACACCTCGTCCCCACGACCCCGGAGCCGGTCCGCGCGGGCTGAGCTCGTGAACGCGCGCACAAAGGCCCCGCCGTAGCCACGGCGGGGCCTTTCGCAGAGCCGGCTCAGGCGTTCGGCGCGACCTTCGCCAGGCCGTTGATGATGCGGTCCATCGCGTCGCCGCCGGTGGGGTCGGTGAGGTTGGCGAGGAGCTTGAGGACGAACTTCATCAGCATCGGGTGGGTGAGGCCGCGCTGGGTGGCGAGCTGCATGATCTTGGGGTTGCCGATCAGCTTCACGAAGCCGCGGCCGAGGGTGTAGTAGCCGCCGTAGACGTCCTTGAGGGCGGCGGGGTAGGCGTGCAGGGCCTTCTCCCGGCCGCCGGGGGTGACGCGGGCGTGGGCCTGGGAGATGACCCGGGCGGCGATCTGGCCGGACTCCATCGCGTAGGCGATGCCCTCGCCGTTGAAGGGGTTGACCATGCCGCCGGCGTCGCCGACCAGGAGCAGGCCCCGGGTGTAGTGCGGCTGCCGGTTGAAGGCCATCGGCAGCGCGGCGCCGCGGATCGGGTCGGTCATGTTCTCGGGGGTGTAGCCCCACTCGGCCGGCATGCTCGCGCACCAGGCCTTGAGCACCTCGCGCCAGTCCAGCTCGCCGAAGGCGGGCGAGGAGTCCAGGATGCCCAGGCCCACGTTGGAGGTGCCGTCGCCCATGCCGAAGACCCAGCCGTAGCCCGGCAGCAGCTTGCGCTGCCCGCCCCGGGTGTCCCACAGCTCCAGCCAGGACTCCAGGTAGTCGTCGTCGTGCCGCGGCGAGGTGAAGTACGTCCGGTAGGCGACGCCCATCGGGCGGTCCTCCCGGCGGTGCAGGCCCATGGCGAGCGAGAGCCTGGTCGAGTTGCCGTCGGCGGCGACCACCAGCGGGGCCTTGAAGACCACCGGGCGCTTGTCCTCGCCCAGCTTGGCGGTGACACCGGTGATCCGGCCGGTCCGGTCGTCGAGCACCGGCCCGGAGACGTTGCACTTCTCGTACAGCCGTGCGCCGGCCTTCTGCGCCTGCCGGGCGAGCACCTCGTCGAAGTCGGCCCGCTTGCGGACCAGCCCGTAGTCCGGGAAGGAGGCCAGCTCCGGCCAGTCCAGCTCGAGCCGGACGCCGCCGCCGATGATCCGCAGGCCCTTGTTGTGCAGCCAGCCGGCCTCGGTCGAGACGTCGATGCCCATGTCCACCAGCTGCTTGGTGGCGCGCGGTGTCAGGCCGTCGCCGCAGACCTTCTCCCGGGGGAACTCGGTCTTCTCCAGCAGCAGCACGTCGAGACCGGCCTGCGCCAGGTAGTACGCGGTGGTCGAGCCCGCCGGGCCCGCACCCACCACGATGACGTCCGCGCTGCTCTCCACGGTCTCGTTGGTCTCGCCGGCCGGCTCGACGGTGGTCTGGGACACGGTGGGCACACTCCTGCTGGGGTGGGAATTTGGGCTGACGGTAACTCAGGCAGCGGGCTTGGTGCCCCGGTGCAGCGCGACGATGCCGCCGGTGAGGTTGCGCCAGGCGACCTTGCCCCAGCCCGCCTCCTGCAGCTTCGCGGCCAGCGCCGGCTGGTCGGGCCAGGCCCGGATCGACTCGGCGAGGTAGACGTACGCGTCCGGGTTGCTGCTCACGGCGGTGGCGACCGGCGGGAGGGCCCGCATCAGGTACTCGGTGTAGACCGTCCGGAACGGCGTCCAGGTGGGGGTGGAGAACTCGCAGATGACCACCCGGCCGCCGGGCTTGGTGACCCGGTACAGCTCGCGCAGGGCGGCGTCGGTGTCCTGGACGTTGCGCAGCGCGAAGGAGATCGTGGTGCGGTCGAAGGAGTCGTCCGCGAAGGGCAGCCGGGTGGCGTCGCCCGCGGTGAGCGCCAGCTCGGGGTGGCGCTGCTTGCCCTCGGTGAGCATCCCGATCGAGAAGTCGCACGGCACGACCTGTGCCCCGGCCGCCGCGAACGGCAGCGAGGAGGTGCCCGTCCCGGCCCCCAGGTCGAGCACCAGCTGCCCGGGCCCGGCGTCCACCGCATCCGCCACCGCCCGGCGCCAGGCCCGCGCCTGACCGAGGGAGAGCACATCGTTCGTACGGTCGTACTTCGCCGCGACGTCGTCGAACATCGCGGCGACTTCGTGCGGCTGCTTGTCCAGAGAGGCTCGGGTCACCCGGCCATCCTATGCACTGGCCTCCGGCGCTCAGTTGCACCACCTGTTTGGGGGCGCGAGGAACTGCGCGAGGCGGTGGGCAGCATGCCGCACACGGCTGGTCGCGCGGTTCCTCGCGCCCCTGCGGGTGCTGCCCCCCGACGGTGCAACAGCACGTCTCAGCGCAGGGCGCGGCGCCGCCTGCGGCGGCGGGAGCGCTTGCCGTGGGTCAGGGCCGGCATGCCCTCCGTGGCGAAGGCGATGGTGACGCGGGGGCGCCCGGCGCGGGGCGTGCTGCGGTTGTGGCGCCAGATCCGGTAGGCGCAGCCGAGGAAGAGGAGCAGGGCCACCGGCACGCTGATCCGCGCCAGGCTGATGCCCACCGGCTGCGGGTACCGCTCGCCGCACACCCGCACGGCACCGGCGTCTCTGGCCGCGTGCTCCAGGCAGATCGAGTCCCCGACCTTCACGTCCCCCGGCAGCCAGAGGTCCGCCGCCGTCCGCTGCTGCCCATCGGCCCGGTAGCTCACGGCGCTGTACGTCGCGCTGCCGGCCGGCAGCTGCGTCACGGTGCCCTGGACCCGGACGGGGTTGGCGGCGATCCGGTCCGCCTGGTCGGCCTGGCGCCAGCCGAGCAGGCACATGCCGACCGCGACCGCGGCACTGAGCACGGCGGCGAGGTACCAGCCTCGGCCGAGGCTCGGGCCGCGCGGACGGAGAGCGGGTCGCATGGTTCCTGTCCTGGCATGGGCCTGGGGAGGGCCCGGTGGTGAGGTGACCACCCGCCCGGGGGACGGCCCCACGGCTGGATGGCTGATCCGGATCGTAACCGTTGGCGGTGCCTCAGGTCACGGCGAGCATCCATCAGTTTGTATGACCAATACAGATGCTGGCCGCTCTTCAGCAGGAAACCCGCCGACTGTCAGCCATTTGCCTGTGGACCCCGGCCCGATGATCGGACCACGCCGCCCGAAGCTTTCACAGCCTCACCTTGAGAGCTTCACCGTCGCCGGTAGAGGATGCGCCCGCCCAGCACGGTGGCCAGACAGCTCCCGGCCCCCGCCTCGCCCAGCTCGGCCACCGACCCGACCGCGAACACCGCGAAGTCCGCCCGCCCGCCGACCGTCAGCGGCCGGTGCACCGCCGCCGCCAGTCCGGCCCCGGCCAGCGGGTCCAAGCCGCCCCGCTCCCCGGCGCCGCCGAAGGAGACCAGCCCCGACCGCGCCACGGCGGTCCGTACGGCAGCAGAGGTGAACGGCCCGGCCACCGCCGTCGTCCCGTACCCGAGCATCCGCTGCAGCCCGCGCCGCGCGCTGCCCCCGCGCCGGGTCTCGTCCAGCTCGCCGTCGAGCAGCAGCGGCTCCTCGCCCAGCTCCTCCCGCGGGTCCGGGTGGTAGGCGGTCTCCAACAGCCACTGCCCGTACGGGTTGCACAGCCCCGGCGTGAGCAGCCCGCCCCAGACCCGCTCGCGCGCCCCGGCGACCGGCGCGTACGGCCCGAGGGCGACCACCCGGTCGCCCTCGACCAGTACGGCACCGTCCGCCACCGGCTCGCCCGAAGGGTCGGCGAGCAGCAGGCCGGCCCGATGCAGGGTGAGCATCAGGTGGTGGAGAGGATCTTCAGCTCGGGGTGCGCGGTGCCGCCCTCGATCGCGGTGGAGGCGATGTGCGAGGCGACCCGCGGGTCGACCGGGTCGTTCGCCGGGTCGTCCAGGACCCGCAGGTGCTCGTAGGTGGTCGAGCGCTGCGCGGGGACGCGGTCGGCGGCCCGGATCAGGTGGATCAGCTCGGTCAGGTTGGAGCGGTGCTTGGCACCGGCCGCCGAGACCACGTTCTCCTCGAGCATGACCGAGCCGAGGTCGTCGGCGCCGTAGTGCAGCGAGAGCTGGCCGGCCTCCTTGCCCGTGGTGAGCCAGGAGCCCTGGATGTGGGCGATGTTGTCGAGGAAGAGCCGCGAGATCGCGATCATCCGCAGGTACTCGAAGACGGTGGCCTGGGTCGAGCCCTTCAGGTGGTTGTTCTGCGGCTGGTAGGTGTAGGGGATGAAGGCGCGGAAGCCGCCGGTGCGGTCCTGCACGTCGCGGATCATCCGCAGGTGCTCGATCCGCTCGGCGTTGGTCTCGCCGGTGCCCATCAGCATGGTGGAGGTGGACTCGACGCCCAGGCCGTGGGCGGCCTCCATGATCTCCAGCCAGCGCTCGCCCGACTCCTTGAGCGGCGCGATCGCCTTGCGGGGGCGCTCGGGCAGCAGCTCGGCGCCGGCGCCCGCGAAGGAGTCCAGGCCCGCCTTGTGGATGCGGGTGATGGCCTCCTCGACCGAGACCTTGGAGATCCGGGCCATGTGGTCGACCTCGGAGGCCCCGAGCGAGTGGATCACCAGCTGCGGGAAGTCCTTCTTGATCGCCGAGAAGGCGGTCTCGTAGTACTCCACGCCGTAGTCCGGGTGGTGCCCGCCCTGGAACATGATCTGGGTGCCGCCCAGCTCCACCGTCTCGGCGCAGCGGCGCAGGATCTCGTCCAGATCGCGCGACCAGCCCTTGTCGCTCTTGGGGGCGACGTAGAAGGCGCAGAACTTGCAGGCCGTCACGCAGACGTTGGTGTAGTTGATGTTCCGCTCGATGATGTACGTCGCGATGTGCTCGGTACCGGCGTAGCGGCGGCGGCGCACGGCGTCGGCGGCGGAGCCCAGTGCGTGCAGCGGCGCGGAGCGGTAGAGCTCCAGCGCCTCCTCCGGGGTGATCCGGCCACCGGCGGCGGCCCGGTCCAGGACGGCCTGCAGGTCAACGGCGGAAGGGTGCTCGGACACCGGGCGGGCCTTCTTTCTGTCCAAGATCAAGCGGATTGCGACGCCCGCCCAGCCTACGCCAGGCCCTCCCGCCGCCTTTTCAGCCCCTCAGCCCGCGACCGGCGCGCCCTCGAGCAGCGTCACCCGGACGTCCGGGGCGAAGCCGCTGTCGGCGCCGACCCGGCGGGCGAACTCGGCGATCCCGGCCAGCTGGCGCTCGCCCAGCGAGAAGTCCAGCGCCTCGCTGAAGTACTTCTCGAGCAGCGGGGCGTCGAAGCACTCCCAGCGGGCCGCGTGCTCGGCCACCTCGGCGGCCTCGGCCAGCGAGAGGTCGCGGGACTCGAGGAAGGCCCGGTGCACGGCCGCGACCAGCTCGGGGTGGGCGTCCACGTACTCCCGGCGGGCGGCCCAGACGGCGAAGACGAACGGCAGCCCGGTCCACTCCTTCCACATCGCGCCGAGGTCGTGCACGGTCAGGCCGTCCAGCCGGTCCTGCTCGAGGGTGGCGCGCAGGGCGGGGTCACCGATCAGCACGGCGGCGTCGGCGTCGGCGAGCATCGCCTCGAGGTCCGGCGGGGCGCTGAAGTACTCGGGCTTGACCCCCTCGCGCTCCTCCAGGAGCAACTGCGCGAGGCGCACGGACGTACGGCTAGTGGACCCCAGTGCGACCTTCCGGCCGTCGAGTTCGGCCAGCGGCAGCTTGCTGACGATCACGCAGGACATCACCGGGCCGTCGCTGCCGACCGCGATGTCCGGCAGCACCACCAGCTCGTCGGCGTGCCGCAGGTACTCCACGCAGGTGATCGGCCCGAGGTCGAGCCGGCCGTCGACCAGCTGGTCGCTCAGCTTCTCGGGGGTGTCCTTGGTCAGGTCCAGGTCCAGCAGGTTGCCCGTCCTGCCCAGGCCCCAGTAGAGCGGGACGCAGTTGAGGAACTGAATATGTCCGACCCTGGGCCTGATCGCCACCGAGCTACCCGCATCCCGACCGGTCACCACGTACTCCCTACATACCCGCTGTTCGTACCCTCCCCGCAGGGTATGCCCGAGGCCCCCGAGGCCCTTCATCCGGGACTCGACACACTCGCGCCGCGCCTTCTCAGACCCCTGGTCGGCCCCGCCCTCGCGTGCTACCGTTCCATCCAGTTGCAGTTTGATTCCCCTTGCAGTACTTGAAGCCTGCGGAGCATGTAACCGCGGGCTTTTCGTAGTTTTTCAGCATTATCGAAAAACTCCGGACCCACTCCGGAGGCGGGGCGATCAGCGCAGCGGACCGGATGCCACACGGTGTGGTGTCCAATACGTCCCTCGCAAGGAGAACGGCATGGCTCAGGGAACCGTCAAGTGGTTCAACGCTGAGAAGGGCTTCGGCTTCATCGCCCAGGATGGCGGCGGCCCCGACGTCTTCGTCCACTACTCCGCCATCAACGCGAGCGGTTTCCGTTCGCTGGAGGAGAACCAGCAGGTGAACTTCGACGTCACCCAGGGCCCGAAGGGCCCGCAGGCCGAGAACGTCACCCCCATCTGATTCATCTCCTCTGATGATCTGATCGCTCAGGACCCCGACTGGGTCCGCCGACGGCCGTCCGGGGCCGTCACCAGAGCATGACGAGAAACACCAAGGGGGCCCGCCGGTCCGGATCGGACCTGGCGGGCCCCCTGCCTCGTACTACGACCACTCCGCCGAGAGCAGCGTCTGCACCTCCGCCCGGATCGCCGCCTCGTTCGCCTCGAACTCCGCGCCCGTCAGCTGCGCCGGATCGGCCGGCAACCCGGTGAGCACCGGCGTGTGCAGGTGCCCGCCCGGCAGGTCGGGCCGCAGCTCGAGCCGCAACCGGTTGCTGCGGTAGGCGACTTCGTTCGACAGGTACCCGCCGCCCCCGCCCTCGACGGCCCGCGAGCCCGGCGTCGGCCCGTTCTCCCGGTCCACCGTCGCGCCGCCGCCCGCCGGGATCTCGGAGACGGTCGTGTTCAGCAGCACCGGCCAGGGCGTCTGCACCGCCGCCGTCATCGCGGCCGTCGGCAGCGAGGTCTCGATGAACTCCGCCCCCGGCCCCATCCCCGGCGCCACCACCGGGCTCTGGTACGTGCCGCCGGACAGCGCACCCTCGTTGTCGGGGTACGGATCGGCCGAGCGCGCCCGCCCGGCCCAGGCCTCCAGGGTGAACTTGCCCGGGTAGCCCTGGCTGATCGTGGTGATCCGGTCGGCCGACCGCGGCCCGGGCGCCATCCGCCGCCCGAACGCCCGCTCCACCATGCCCCGGTCGAAGTCCGCGTACCGCACCGGCAGCACCACGGCCCGGATCTCCACCCGCTCCCCGTCCGCCAGCGTCACCCGCCGCCCGTTCAAGCTCAGCGCCACCGACCCCGAGGGGTTGGCCCGCCGCAGCTCGGCATCGAGGCCGAACGGGTCGAACCCGCTGATGAACAGCCGCCGCACCCCCGGCGTACCCCGGAAGTCGTTGTCGGTGAGCCCTCGCGAGGCGTCCTCGAAGTCCTGCCGCAGCCCGGCCGCGTCCACCGCGAACTCCGGCTGCCAGCCGTCCAGTTGCCGGTCCAGCGCGAGCCGGGCCCAGTACAGCGGCCGGTCGTCCCCCGCCGCCAGGGAGCCACCGCCCGGCCCCTGCGCCCGCCGGACGGCCGACTGCCACAGCGCCGACCCCCAGACCCGCACCAACTCCCGCGCCTCCCCGGCGGAGCGCATACCGCACAGCGCGGCCGGGAAGCGTTCGACGAACGGCGTCAGCCCACCCGCCGCGATCAGCAGACCCGTCCGGGGGTCGGCCAGCCGCTGCTGCTCGACGTCGACCACCGGCGACCGGACGGACAGACAGTCGCCACCCTGTGCGCGGGCGGCGGAGACCGGGAGCACCAGACTCGCCAGGAGGGACACACCGACGAGCGACCAAGCCCGAGAAGACTTCATGACGTGGACATTACATGATTGACGCATGCTCAACACCGTTTCGGTGATGCCCAGTTGTGTTCGACCGCCCTCCGACGGCGGCCCGCTGTCACAACCGGATGCTCCCGAACGTCATAGCCATGACGGACCGAGACGCGAGGATGTGCACGTGACCGAGAACGACCGGCTGGCCGAGCGCTTCCAGGCCCACCGCCCGCAGCTGCGAGCGGTGGCCTACCGGATGCTGGGCTCGCTCGCCGAGGCCGAGGACGCCGTCCAGGAGACGTGGCTGCGGCTCAGCCGCACCGACGTCACCGAGGTGGCCAACCTCGCGGGCTGGCTGACCACCGTGGTCGGCCGGATCTGCCTCGACCTGCTGCGCTCCCGCACCTCCCGCCGCGAGGACCTGCTCGGAGTGCACGTACCCGACCCGATCCTGGACCGGGTCGACGGGCCCGAGCACGACGCCCTGCTGGCCGACGAGCTCGGCCTGGCGCTGATGGTGGTGCTCGACTCGCTCTCCCCCGCCGAGCGGCTCGCCTTCGTACTGCACGACATGTTCGCCGTGCCGTTCGACGAGATCGCCGCCGTGGTCGACAAGTCCCCGGCCGCCACCCGCCAGCTCGCCACCCGCGCCCGCCGCCGGGTCCGCTCCGCCGCCCCGCCCAGGCCGGACCTCGGACGGCAGCGGGCCGCCGTCGACGCCTTCCAGACCGCCGCCCGCGAGGGCGACTTCGACGCCCTGCTGGCCGTCCTCGACCCGGACGTCCTGCTGCGCGCCGACTACGGCGCACTCGCCCTCGGCACCAACCGCGAACTGCGCGGCGCCCACGCCGTCGCCTCGAACGCCCTCATGTTCGCCCGGTTCGCCGCGGCCTCCCGCCCCGTCCTGGTCAACGGCACCCTCGGCATCGCCGCCGCCCCCGAGGGCCGCCTCTTCTCCGTCCTCGCCTTCACCGTCACCGGCGACCGGATCACCCAGATCGACATCCTCGCCGACCCGGCCCGCCTGGCCCGCCTGGACACCGCGTTCCTGGCGGACAGGCCCTAACCCCGGCGGTCCTTCAACCCGTCCAGTGAGCCGACGTACTTGAGCATCAGCCGGGCGAACTCCAGCTGGTCCCGCTCGGCCCAGTCGGCGGTGATGTACTCGAAGGCCTCGCGCTGGTGGCGGCGGAACCGCGCCATCAGCTCGACGCCGTCCGGGCTGAGGTGCAGGACGGTGCGGCGGCCGTCCTGCTGGGAGGCGGCCCGGAGCAGGTAGCCGGCCTTGATGTTGTCGGTGACCATCCGGCTCGCCACCGAGGGGTCGACCCCGAGCAGCTCGGCGACCGCGCCGACGGTGACCTCCTTCTCGGAGTCCCGGGTGTGCTCCTGGACCAGGCCGAGCACCAGGGTGCGGCTCAGGTCCTTGGCCGAGATCGGGTTCTCGACCTCCAGCAGCGAGGTGCGGCGCAGCTTGCCGAACGCCGGGCCGACCGCGTCGAGCAGCTCCTCCGCCGTCAGCTCACCCGGCGCCCCGGCCGGGGCTGGTGCGGGCGCGTCGTTCGTCGTCATGCGGCTCATGGTAGGTCCATGGACATCCGAAGGCATGTGTTGACTCACAATTATATGCATGTCAGCATGCATATGTCCTTGCTTCGGCAGACATCGACTTCCCGGGGGTTCCCATGACCGTTCTCATCACCGGCGCGCGCGGCAGGATCGGCCAGGCCGTCATCACTCGCCTGCACAGCCTCGGCCTCGCGGTCCGCGCCGCCAGCGCCCGCCCGGCCGAACTCACCGTCCCGGACGGGCATGTCGTCGGCACCGCCGAACTGGCCCTGGACCGGCCGGAGACCTTCGCCGCCGCCCTGCACGGCGTACGCCAGGTCTTCCTCTACCCCAACCCCGCCGGCATCGCCGCCTTCACCGAAGCCGCCCGGGCCGCCGGTGTCGGGCACGTCGTCCTGCTCTCCTCCTCCTCGGTGCTTGCGCCCGGCGCCGAGACCGACCCGCTCGCCTCGCACAGCCTCCAGGTCGAGCGCGCGCTCGCCGCCTCCGGACTGCCCAGCACCTTCCTGCGGGCGGACGCCTTCACCAGCAACGCCCTCGGCTGGGCCCGCGCCATCGGCCAGGGCCACCCCGTCCAACTCGCCTACCCCGACGCCCAGGTAGCGGCCGTCCACCCCGAGGACATCGCCGACATCGCCACCGAGGCGCTGACCGGCACCACCCTCCGGGGCAGCGCCGTCACCCTCACCGGCGGGCACTCCCTCACCTTCCGCGAGCAACTCGCCGTCCTGGCCGAGGTGCTGGACCGCGACATCACCGTCGAGACGATCACCCACGCGGAGGCCGAGCAGCAGCTGGGCCGCTTCATGCCCGCCCCGATGGTCGCCTCACTGCTGGCCCTGTGGGCCGCCGCCTGCGCCGGCCCGGCCCCGATCGCCGACACCACCCGCACCCTGCTCGGCCGGCCCGAGCGCACCTTCCGCCAGTGGGCCACCGAGAACGCCGCCGCATTCGCCACCCCCTGAACCCCGCCGGAAATCCGCCGCACCGGTGATCATCCGCGCGGTACGGTCCTGCCATGCAGCCAACCTCGCCCTTCTCCCCCGAGCGCGTCACCCCGGACGACCTCGATCTCGCCGTCCGGCTCACCCTCACCGCTCTCCGGGCCGCGCCACCGGAGGCCTGGGAGGGGCAGGCCGGGTCGCTGGAGTGGAGTTGCTGGGAGACGGTCGAGCACCTGAGCGACGGCTTCCTCGGCTACGCGGCCCAACTCGGCCCGAAGCAACCGCCGCAGGACGGCTACGTCCCCTTCGCGTGGTCCCAGGTGCGGGCCGGCGCCCCCGCCAACGCGATCCGGGCCGACCGCTCGGCCGGCCCCGCCGGGCTGCTCCAGGTCTTCGAGGCCTGCGGCGCCATCCTGGGCGCGATGGTGCGGACGGCCCCGCCCACCACCCTGGCCTTCCACTCGTACGGCAGCTCCGACCCCGAGGGCTTCACCGCCATGGCCGTGGTCGAGGCGCTGGCCCACACCCACGATCTCGCCGAAGGCCTCGGCCTGCCCTGGGATCCCCCCGCCGGGCTCTGCACCCGGGTGCTCCACCGCCTCTTCCCGGACGCCCCCACCGGCCACGCCCCCTGGCTCACCCTCCGCTGGGCCACCGGCCGCGCGGAGCTGCCGGGCCACCCCCGCCGCACCGAATGGCAGTGGCACGGCGCCCCGCTCCCTCGCTAGCCACAGGTGCCGACGCAGGCCTCGTTCCCCTCCGGATCGGCCAACACCCAGTAGCCGGGCGCGTGTTCGTCCGTCACCAGCCGCCCGCCGACGGCCAGGGCGGCGGCGATCCGCGCCTCGGCCTGGTCGTACGGCAGCCAGACGTCCACGTGCACCCGGTTCCGCTGCGGGCGCGGCTCGTCCATCTGCTGGAAGTAGAACGGCGCACCCCGCCGCCGCGGATCGATCAAGTCCTCCGGGCTGCCGGCCCGGAGCTCGTACCCGAGCAGCGCCCGCCAGAACGGCAGCACCCCGTCACCCAGCGCGTCCAGCGTGACCTGCACCCCCTGCACCGCCGCCGGATCGGCCCGCAGGCCCAACTTCTCCGCCAACGCCGAGATCTCCCGGGCCAGTTCGAGATGCGCCTCGGTCAGCCCGTAGTACTCCTCGGTGACGGTGACCAGCCGCACCGTCACCCCGTCCGGCCTGAGGTCCACATCCGGCGCGGGCCCGCTCAACTGTGCGACCTCCTGCACGAATCGGGCCCCTTCCGCGAACGACCCGGTCCGGAAGTACGCGCACCCGCCCTCCCCGAGCACCCGCCACCCGGCCGCCGCCATGGCCTCATGGAACGCCTTCGGCCTGATCCGCACCACATCCCCCTCGCTGTTGATCATCCGCGCAGCGTACCGCCCGCCCCCGACACTGGTAACGTGACGATCTTCGCCCGGCGACGGCCGGCGGAGCCCCGAAGGCGAACACCCATGCCCCACCGCGCCGAACCGTCGGCCGCCACCGCGGCACCAAACTCGCCGTCTTCACCCCCAAACTGGGCGCCCCGGCCGCCGCCATGCTGGTCGAGGCGGCGGCCACCCGGGGAGTCCGCACCCTCCTCGGCCTCGGCTACCACCCCGGCCGCCACACCCGCACCGACGGCCCCACCATCACCACCGCCGCCATCCACCTCGCCCTCGACGTCCTCCACTACACCGGCACCGACGCCTGACCTCACCCGCCCCCGGGGGAGCACCCCCCGGCCTGGCTTGGCTCGGCGACAGCGGGGACAGCCCGTAGTGTTGAGCTGCCCGTGTGCCAGCCGATGAGCCGACGGACGGCATGGCGTCTGGCCCGGGCCGCCCTCAGCGGAGGCATTCGGCCAAGCGCAGCCGGCTCTCGTCGAGCGCCTGGGCCACGGTCCCGCGCTCGTCCCCGTCCGTCGGATCCAGCAGTTCGCCCGCGGCCACCATCGCTGTCCAGAACTCTGTCGGCCGCCCACGGCCCTGACGCGGGCCGAACCGGGCGAGCGTGCCGAAGGCGAGGGCCAGTTCACCCGTGACGAACCGTCGGGAGAGGCTGATGGCGTGGCCGCTGCCCAGGCCTCCCATTGCGGCCCGTGCGGCCCGCAGGTGTTCCGCGATGACCAGTTCTCGCTCGTCGAGCCGCTTGGGGACGTCGAACGCGCCATGGATCTCGAGCAGCCTGCCGTAATCCTCCTCCTCGCCAGGGCGGAATTCGTCCTGCCACCGCTCCAGTTCCGCGCCGAGCCGGTTCCGCAGGTCCGCTTCCGGGATCCCACGCGCCAGCCCCACGGCCAGTGCCGCATCCGACCACCGCCGCGCCCGCACAGCGAGTTCGCCGCACACCACCGCCGGCTCCGCCCCCGCCCGCAACCTGTCCCGGGCCGTAGTGACCATGGCCACGCCGATCGACACGCCGCCACCTCCTGGCTCCCTCATGCGCCGGGCGGAAGTGCAAAGGGATCCTCGGGCAGGAAGCAGCCGTAATCCTTGAGGGGCATCGGGTCGTCGAGCACGATCCGCATGATCTCGCCCGCTGCAGAGAGCCCGTCCTGGCGCGGAAGAACCTGCGGTTCGAGCAAGGAGGCGGCAAGCCCGCCGTGACGCTCCAACAAGGTGAACACGGCGTCGTGGACATCGCGGACTTCTTCAGCGACAGCCTCCTCGTCGGCGTCCGGATTCAGCTCCCGACAAGCCTGGCGCGCCGCAGCCAGGAACAACTCCGGATCGGCGATCACCACGTCCTGCCGAGTCCGCACACTGACTCTCATGCCTCGCGTCGGCACCGTCGTCTCGTCCACCGCAGCAAGCTACCCGGCCTGACATATACCCGCCCCGCCGCCCTCGACCCGACCGGAGCCGCCCCCGGAAGGTCGGGTCGGGCCTCTGCCGCTCCTCCTAGCGTTGGCCCCACGGCAGTTCCTGGCCTTCACCGACTTCGATCGAAAGCAGCAGCATGCAGAACGTCTTGACCTCGGATCAGATCGACCGATTCGTCTCCGATGGATTCGTCCGCCTCGAGGAGGCCTTCCCCCGCACCCTGGCCGACGAATGCCGGGCGTTCCTGTGGCGCGAGACCGGCCTCGACCCGGACGATCCCGCCGGCTGGACCCAGCCGGTCGTCAGGCTGTGGGGGTACGCGCAGGAGCCGTTCCAGCGCGCCGCGACCACCGAGCGCCTGCACGGCGCCTTCGACCAACTGGTCGGCCCGGGCCGCTGGTTGCCCCGCATCGGCCTGGGTACGTTCCCCATCCGCTTTCCGCATCCCGACGACCCCGGCGACACCGGGTGGCACATGGATGCCAGTTACACGCCGGAGGGGGAGACCGGGTACTGGCTCAACCTCCGCTCCCGTGAGCGGTCGCTGCTGATGCTGTTCCTGTTCTCGGACGTCGACGCCGACCACGGGCCGACTCGGATCAAGGTCGGCTCGCACCTGGACGTTCCGGCCTTCCTCGAGCCGCTGGGCGAGCGCGGCGTCGACGGCATGGAGCTCTGTCGGACCATGGACACCGCGGGCAGGCTCGATGCCCCCGACCGCCCGCTGGCGCTCGCCACCGGGCGGGCCGGGGACGTCTACCTCTGCCACCCGTTCCTGATCCACGCCGCCCAGCCCAACCGCGGCACCCGGCCGAGGTTCCTCGCCCAGCCCCCGCTGATGTCGGCCGCCCCACTCGACCTCGACCGCGCCGACGGCGCATACACCCCGGTCGAGCGCGCGGTACGCCTCGGCCTGAGCCGCCCCGGCGCTCCGACAGCGGGGTAACGGGCACCTGGTGTCGCCCACAGGCATGACGGCAACGGCAAGAAGCCGGGCTCTCCCCCGGCTCGGCCGTAGCGTGCTCGGCCAAGACCGCTCCCCCACGCGCGCGATAGCGTGCCGCCATGGACGAATCTCGGATCAAGGTGCAGGGCACGGACCACGAAGTCATGATCACGGCCAATGCCGCCGGGCTCCGCAAGCTCGCCGAGAGGCTGATCGGGCTGGCAGATGCCGATGTCCACGACGGCTACCACGAGCACCTTGAGGTTGACCTCAGACTGGTCGCCGGTTCGACAAGCCTCATCCTTGAGCGGAACGAGACGGTCTGAACCGAAGGCTGCGGCATGCGCAGACAGTCGCGTGCCCCTGGCCGGAGGTCGGCACACTCTCAGGCCGCCGGGACGCCGTCAGGGCCTGGCCGTGGGCACAAAGCCGCCGTGGGCGCCGCCGCCGGTGAGGATCGAGGGCCAGTCGAGCTCGGCGAGGTTCTCGGGGAGGCTGGGCAGGGAGACGACGACCGCGCCGCCGGTCCGCTCCACCGCGCTGCTCCAGTCGGCCAGCGACGCGAGCGCGGTGGCAGGGTCGGATTCGGAGGTGCCGAGCGCGGGGATGAGGCAGCCGGCGTCACCAGGGCCGTCCACAACGCACATGGTGGCCATCGCAGCTACGGACCACCCAGGACAGAGCGGCATCTCCCCGTCCGGGGCATGCAACAGCGGAAGCGACTCGTGGACGGGGGCGCCGTCGAGCAGGAGCAGCGGGGTCCCGGCCAGGACGAAGTGGGCTTTCTCGCGGGGCAGGAGCATGGGCGCCACTGTTTCACGGCCGTCCCCGCCGCTCCGCCCCGGCCCGGAATGGACCAAGGCCATCACCCTCGACGGGGTCGAGATCAGCAGATGCCGACCTTGAGCGCGCCGCACCGCTGTCCTGATGAGCAAGCAAGCCGGTCCCTCCCCCAACAACGGAGAGGGCCCGGCTTGTTCGTCATGGGTCAGGCCGCGACGGCGACCTTCTCAGCGACAACCGCTGCGTCCTCCGAGAGGAGGTCGCCCGTCGGGTTGTTGTAGGCCACCAGGTCGAGGGTCTTCTCGCGGGCCGCGACGATGATCGGCACGACCGCCTGACCAGCCACGTTCGTCGCGGTGCGAACCATGTCGAGGATCGGGTCGATGGCGAGGAGGAGGCCGACGCCCTCGAGGGGGAGGCCGAGGGTGGAGAGGGTGAGGGTGAGCATCACGATGGCGCCGGTGAGGCCCGCCGTGGCGGCCGAGCCGATGACGGAGACGAAGGCGATCAGCAGGTAGTCACCGATGCCCAGGTGGATGCCGTAGACCTGGGCGACGAAGATCGCGGCCAGCGAGGGGTAGATCGCGGCGCAGCCGTCCATCTTGGTGGTGGCGCCGAACGGGACGGCGAACGAGGCGTACTCGCGCGGGACGCCCAGCCGCTCGGTGACCCGGCGGGTGACGGGCAGGGTGCCGACCGAGGAGCGGGAGACGAAGGCCAGCTGGATGGCGGGCCAGGCGCCGCGGAAGAAGTTGACCGGGTTGAGCCCGCCCGCGAAGCGCAGCAGCAGCGAGTAGACGACGAAGAGCACGAGCGCGCAGCCGGCGTACACGTCGATGGTCAGGGTCGCGAAGGGCTTGAGCAGGTCCCAGCCGTACTTGGCGACGGACTTGCCGATCAGGCCGAGGGTGCCGAGCGGGGCGAGGCGGATGACCCACCACAGCGCGATCTGGGTGAGTTCCAGGACGGATTCGCTCAGCTTCAGCACCGGCGCTGCCTTCTCGCCGAGCTTCAGGACAGCCGCACCCGTGACGATCGCCAGGAAGACGATCTGCAGCACGTTCACCTCGACGAAGGAGGTGGCGATGTTGGTCGGGATGATGCCGGTGAGGAAGTCGACCCAGGAGCCGGCGTCCTCGGGTGCCTTGAGGCCGGTGGTCGAGAGCCCCGCGCCGGAGCCCGGGTCGGTGAGCAGGCCGAGGCCGAGGCCGATGGAGACGGCGATCAGCGAGGTGATCAGGAACCAGAGCAGGGTGCGGACGGCCAGTCGGGCGGCGTTGGTGACGTTCCGCAGGTTGGCGACGGAGACCACGATCGCGGTGAAGACCAGGGGCGGGACGGCCAGCTTGAGCAGCTGGACGAAGGTCTTGCCGATGGTCTCCAGGGTGGTGGTCAGCCAGGAGATGTCCTGGCTGCGGGCCAGGAAGCCGAGCGCGACGCCGAGGACGAGGCCGCCGACGATCTGGGCCCAGAACGGGGTTCTCCGGACAGCACTGAGGACAGGAGGTGTGGACATGCTGGTGCGACTCCGGGGGAGGAAAGCGAGCAAGGGGGCCGGAAACGGCGGTACGACGGCAGACGAGGACACCCGGAAGGCAGGGCGTCAGGCGCGACGTACCGCCCGCATACAGCTGCGACACACGCAGGCCACAGCGCCCGCAGCACCCCGAGGACACGCGGCGGCGCGGGCGGCGGGCACGAAGCCCGGCCCCTGCTGCGAAGGCGTGTCGGTGGCGGTCATGACGGACACACTAGCAACAAAGCTTTGAGAAGTTCAAAGTTCTAGTTTGAGATGAGCAGCGAACAGGGCCGCCGCGCCGAGCGACGCGGCGGCCACGAACCACCCGCCTACCGCTTCAGATACGCCTCCGCCATCGCCTTGGCGGTCGGTGCGGCCATGCCGCCGCCGCTCACCAGGTCGCGGTTGGAGGAGCCGTCGAGCACCACCACGGCCGTGGCGATCCGGTGCCCGGACGAGTCCTCCGCGTAGGAGGTGAACCAGGCGTACGGGATGCCGCTGTTGTTGACGCCGTTCTGCGCGGTGCCGGTCTTGCCGCCGACGGTCAGCCCCGGCACGGCGGCCGACCTGCCGGTGCCGTCGGTGACCACGGAGACCATCGCCGAGCGCAGCTGCGCGGCGGTCCGGTCGCTCATCACCCGGCCGCCCAGCTGCCCGGGCTTGAACTCCTGCACGGTCCTGCCCGAGCGGTCGGTGAGCTTGTCGACCATCGAGGGCTTCATCAGCACCCCGCCGCCCGCGATGGCCGCGGAGACCATCGCCATCTGCAGCGGGGTCGCGGTCACCGAGAACTGGCCGATGCCGGTCAGGGCCACCTGGGAGTTCTCCATCCCGGACGGGTAGACGCTCTGCGCGGCCCGCACCGGCACGTCCAGCTGCGACAGCCCGAAGCCGAACTTCTCGGCCTGCGCCTTCATCCTCGCCTCGCCGAGATCGGCGGCCAGCTTGGCGAAGACGTTGTTGCAGGAGTACTCCAGCGCGGTGCGCAGCGTGGCGTTGGTGCAGGGCGCGCTGGGGTTCTCGTTGGTGAGCACCGTCCGGGTGCCGGGCAGGGTGTACGGGTCGGGGCTGTCGGTGGGCTGGTCGACGTCGCGGTAGAGGCCGTTCTCCAACGCGGCCGCGAGAGTGACCAGCTTGAAGGTGGAGCCCGGTGCGTAGGTGGAGCGCAGCGCACTGTTGATCATCGCGGCGCCGTTGTCGGCGCTCAGGTCCTTCCAGGCGGCGGCATCGGAGGCGGAGCGGCCGGCGATCCGGTTGGGGTCCCAGGAGGGGGTGGAGACCAGGGCGAGGATGTGGCCGGTGGCCGGGTCGATGGCCACGGCCGCGCCCTGCTTGCCACCGAGGGCCTTCCAGGCGGCCTGCTGGACGGCCGGGTCGATGGTCGTGACCACGTCGCCGCCGGCCGGGCGGGAGCGGGAGATCGCGTCGAAGGGCGAGGCGAGCCGCGGGTCGGAGCCGTCGAGCAGCGGGCCGAAGAGGTTCTCCAGTTGGGTGGAGCCATAGGCTTGGGAGCTGTAGCCGGTGACGGGGGCGTAGCGGGGGCCGTCGGTGTAGCTGTGCTGGTAGGCGAGGGAGCCGCCGGTGGCCTTGGAGCCGGTGACGGGCTGCCCGCCGACCAGGATGTTGCCCAGTGGGGCCGAGTAGCGGTCGATGGTCAGGCGGGCGTTGGCCGGGTTCTTGTCGAGCGAGTCGGCCTTGGCCACGGCTATCCAGGTGACGCGCACCATGAGCGCGAGCACCAGCAGCAGACAGAAGAGCGAGGCACGGCGGATCGAGCGGCCCATGCCGAAGCCGCGGTTCGGGGTGTTCATCCGGTCCTGTCGGGCCCGGGAGCCGCAGGCTTCCCGGCGCGGCCCTCCGGGCCGGTTCGCGGCCGACGGTCCCGACGACGGCCTGGTGAAGTCCTTCCCGAGGAGGAGGACGCCGATCCCCCCACGGCCAGTTCCACTGTTTGACCCGATGAAGTTATACGTATAACTTACTTAACCATGGGCTATCTCGCACTGCTCCGCGCCCCCCACGTCACCCGCCTCCTCGGTGGCACCCTGCTCGGCCGGCTCCCCGCCGGCATGACCGCGCTGGTCATCGCCCTCGCCCTGCGCGAGGCCGGCACGCCGTACAGCCGGATCGGCCTGGCCACCGCCGCGTACGCCATCGCGGCGGCCGTCGGCGGGCCGGTGCTCGGGCGGCTGGTGGACCGGACGGGCCAGCCCAAGGTGCTGCTCGGCTCGGCCGTCGTGGCCGGCGGCGGGTACGCCCTCCTCGCCCTCGCGCCCGGCAACGGGATCGCCGCTCCGCTCGGGGCCGCGGTAGCCGGGCTCGCGATGCCGCCGCTGGAGCCCTGCCTGCGCTCGCTCTGGCCGAGCGTGGTGAAGGAGGAGCAGCTCGACACCGCGTACGCCTTCGACTCCGCCTCGCAGCAGATCCTGTACGTGGCCGGGCCGCTCGCGGTGGCCGGGATCTCGGCGGTCTTCGGTCCGTCCACAGCCCTGTGGACGGCCGCCGCGCTCGGGCTGGCCGGGGCGCTGGTGGTGGCGACCACCGCCCCCGCCCGCGCCTGGCGGGCCCCGGCCCGCGCCGGCGGCGAAGCGGCCGGGCTGCTCGGGCCGCTGCGCTCGCCGGGGCTGGTGCTGCTGCTGGTCGGCCTGGCCGGGGCCGGCTGGGCCGTCGGCGCGCAGAACGTGCTCTTCATCGCCTACGCCGAGCAGCACTCCGGCGCTCTCCCCGGCGGGGCCGGCACCCTGCTGGCGCTGGCCGCGCTCGGCGGGCTGGTCGGCGCACTCGCGTACGGCGCGGTGAAGTGGCGCTCCACCACCGCGACCCGCACCTGGGCGCTGGCCCTGGCCATGGCGGCCGGCTACCTGCCGCTGCTCCTGCTGCCCGGCCCGTGGGCGATGGCCGGCCTCGCGCTGCTCTCCGGCATCGGGCTGGCCCCGCTGCTCGCGGCGGCCTTCGTGCTGGTGGCCGAGCTGGCCCCGCGCGGCACCGTGACCGAGGCCTTCGCCTGGCTGGTGACGCTCTTCGCCACCGGCAACGCGGCCGGCTACGCCGTCTCCGGCTCGCTGGTGGCCCACTCGCTCACCGCCGTCGCCCTCTGCGCCACCGGCGGCATCGGCCTCGGCGCCCTGCTGCTCTTCGGCGCCCGCCGCTGGTTCACCCCCATGCCCGAGGCGGCCCCGGACACGGCGCGAGGCGCCGCCCGCGAGCTGGAGTCAGTCGCCTGACCTGCAGCTGCGAACGGCGCCTCGGACCGCTGAGGGTCAGCCGTGGCGCCCCTTCCGCCGGGACGTCAGCAGCGCACCGAACACCACCAGCACACCGGCCAGCGCACCCAGCGGACCGAACGGCACGTCACTGCCGGTGTGCGGCAGCGGCTCCGTCGGGCTCGCGGTCGGGGTGGGAGTCGGCGTCGGGACAGGCGTCGGGGTGGGGGTGGGCGTCGGGGTCGGCGAGGGCGACTCCTCGGTGATCAGACCCATGTCCAGGTCCAGGTAGTCGGTGCCACCGGTCAGCGCGACCGTCTGGGTCAGACCCGTCGCCGGATCGGCGTCCGAGTTGTCCGTCGCCGAGCGCAGCACCCGGCCGCCCACCCAGCGGGTGGTCACCTTCATCCCGGCCGGGACGGTGCCCAGGTCGAACTGGACCCCGTACTCCCCGTTCGGCACGTCGGTGATCAGGTACTTGCCGCCCGCGTCCGTGACGACGCTGACCGGCTTGCCGTCGGCACCGTTGACCTTCTGCCCCTGGGCATCCACCAAGTACACCCGGACGCCACCGACGCCCGGCTCACCTGCGTCCTGCAGACCGTTCTTGTTCAGGTCGTGCCAGACGAAGTCGCCCAGCGAGTTCGGCGGCACCGGGGGCTTCACCAGGCCCATGTCCAGGTCCAGGTAGTCGGTGCCACCCGTCAGCGCGACCGTCTGGGTCAGCCCCGTCGCCGGGTCCGCGTCCGAGTCCTTCGCCGGGTCCGAACCGGCGTTCCGGGTCGTGACCGTCCAGCCGGCCGGGATCGTCGCCAGGTCGAACTGCACGCCGAAGGTGCCGTTCGGCAGGTTCGGGAAGAGGTACTTCCCGCCCCCGTCCGTGGTCGTGGTGACCGGCTTGCCGTCCTTGTCGCGGACGACCCGGCCCTGTCCGTCCATCAGGGTCACCTTCACACCCGCGACGCCCGGCTCGCCCGCGTCCTGGAGGCCGTTCTTGTTCAGGTCGTCCCAGACGAAGTCGCCCAGCGAGTTCGGCGGGGTGGGCGGCCACTGCACGCCGATGCCGACCTTGGCCGGCTCGGCCGGCAGCAGCTGCTTGCCGGTGTTGTCGGTGGCGGTGTAGGCGAAGCTGTTCCAGGCGAAGCCGGCGTCGGGCGCGTTGACCGAGGCGACCATCGACCAGGTCAGTGTGAAGCTCTCCCCGGAGGCCATCGAGCCGGGCCGCCGGATCCGGAACCAGGTGGCAACCCCCGGCCCGGGGAAGGTGGTGGACCAGCTCGCGCCGGAGTTGCAGGGCGCGTTCGCCGGAGTGGTCGGCAGTGCGGCCGGGCGGCACGGGTTCGGGTCGGTGGTGTACTCGATCACCACGGTCGGGTCGCTGCTGGTCAGCGGCACGGTGAGCGAGGGCGTCCAGGTCGAGCCGCGCCCGGTGTCGGGGTTGAGCACGTAGCCGTCGCCCGGGGTGGGCAGGCGGTCGTAGGCGATGAAGTCGGTCACGGCCTCGGGCGAGTCGTTGCGGACGGTCATCCGGTACGAGATGTCCCCGCCGGGCGAGGTGGTGCCGCTGGAGCCGTAGTCGGCGTCCTTGTCGCCCTTGACCTCCTTGTACGCCCTCAGCACGGCCGGCACCTGGATCTGCACCTGGGAGCTGGCCTTGCAGAGCTTCTCGGTGGTGTCACCGTTGCCGTTGAGGTCGTCGGAGTCCGGCACGGAGGTGTCGGTGCCGAAGTAGAAGCAGGTGACCGGCGGTGACGGGTTCTCAGCCGTCACGAAGATGTCGTTGGTGACGGTGCCGGTTTTGGCACTGCCCGCCACGGTGGCGTCGAAGAGCACCCGGTAGGCCAGGTTGTCGTGCAGGTAGGTCTGGTCCGGGATCGGCGGGTTCCAGACCATCTTGACCAGCTGGCGGCCCTCCTTGCCCGGCAGCACGCTCACCGCGTCCGGCGCCCTGCTGTCGGCCCACTGCGGGTCCTTGCGGACGCTGCCCTCGACGAAGACCATGCCCGGCGGCAGCAGGTCGAAGAGCACCAGCGGCTTGTCGAGCACCTTGCCGGTGCGGTTGTACGGGATCACCTGGAAGGTGGTGGTGCCGCCGGGCGAGGTGACGGCGCCGGAGACGGTCGTCTTGGCGGCGCCGAGGTTGGTCGCGTCCGTCACGCTGGTGTCGGCGCAGGCGGTCGCGGTGCCGGTCTGGCCCGCCGCGTCGGTGCCGATGACGTCCACGCAGTTGTGCAGCGGGTTGGTCGCCGGGGTGCCGTCGTGGCCGGTCCAGTTGACCTGCGTCAGCACCTGGATCGAGTTGCCCGGGCTCCAGCCGCTGGGGATCGGGCCGTTCCAGGTGAACTGCAGGCCGTCCATCCAGCGGCCGGCCGGGATGCCGAGCCGGTCGTTCGCCGGGTCGCCCGCGCCGTGGTCGATGAACACCCGGCGGGCGGCGGAGCCGTTGAACGGGCTCGCCCCGGTGAAGGTCAGCCAGGTCGGGTCACCGTTGAGCCGGTACTGGAAGGTCATGACGATGGAGGTCGGGTTCCACGCGTCGAGCTGGATCGACTGCGGGTCCAGCCAGTTGTAGATGTTCGCCGGGTTGGTACCGGTGCCCGGGTCGGTCATCACCATGCTGGTGATCGGCCCGTTGGTGTTGGTGGCGAACAGGCTGAAGCCGTTGACGTCGCCCGAGGTGACGGTCGGTCCCCAGGTCTTCGAGGTGTGCACCACGACACCGGTGACCGGCGGCTGGAAGGTCGGCGTGGTCGCCTCGGCCGTGGAGAGGTCCTGCTCGGGGTCGGGGCCCAGCGGGTCACCCTTGAGGTCCACCGTGTTCTTCGAGGTGGTGCCGCTCGGGAAGGTGGGGTCGGGGTAGTGGACCACCAGCACGCCCGGGTTGCGGCAGCCCGCCTGGCCGTTCCCGGAGACGAACGGGCCGATGTCGTACTGCCAGTTGTTGCTGCCCGCCGGGTTCTCGCTCCAGCCGGGCGAGCGGCTGACGTCCACCACCGCGCCGGCCGGCAGCTGGTCCACCAGCCGGCTGGCGTCCAGGTCCACGTTCGGCACCTGGTCCTTGGAGCAGGCGCTGAACTGGTACGTCACCGTGCGGCCGTCCGCACTGCTGGTCTGGACGCCCTTGGTGACGTTGTACTGCGGCTGGACGACGGCCGTGGTGGTGGCCGAGCCGGTCTGGGGGGTCTGGTTGTCGGCGGTGAAGCTCGCGTTGTTGACGGCCTTGGTGCCGTTGGCAGTGCTGAAGTTGGGGTACTTGAGCACCACCTTCACGGTGGCCGTCGTCCCCGGCGCCATCGGGGTCTTCATCTTGATGGTCGCGGTGCCGCCCTTGGCCCCCGCCGTGGGCACCGTCGAGCCCGCCACGTCCACCGTGGTGGAGTCCGGCGTCCAGCCGACCCACTCCATCTCGGGCGGGAGCTGGTCGGTGATGACGGCGTTGTCGCACTCCGTGGTGGAGCAGGTGTACGACAGCGTGTAGGTGACGTTCTCCCCCGGGGCGGGGGTGGCCTTGTCCACCGTCTTGCTGAAGGTGATCGCCGCATGGGCCGGCGTGGCGCCGAGGGTACTGCTCAGCAGGGTGCCGCAGAGCAGGCCGAAGGCGGCCGCCAGGCGCGATGTTCGGGTGAGGCCCCGAGGGATGGTTCTCCGCATGGTCCCATCACAGCCCGCGCCGTCCGCATGTCCGGGCAGCGACAAGCCAGGCCTGACGGCCTTTCATCCGATAGGACTAACGCCAGATCAGGATGGCGGACCGTCAGAGAACCGGGACGGTCGAGGCCCGGAGCACCAGCGAGGTGGCCAGCGGCGGGACTTCGGGGGCGGGCTCGCCCCGCAGCAGGGCCGCCAGCGCGGCCACCCCGGCCCGGCCCAGCTCCTCGCCCGGCAGGTCCACCGTGGTCAGCGGCGGGGCCAGCAGCCCGGCCACCGGGACATTGTCGATGCCCACCACCGAGAGGTCCCCCGGGATGCGCAGCCCGAGCTCGGCGGCGGCCTGGTAGACCCCGGAGGCCACCACGTCGTCGTCGCAGAGCACCGCCCGGGGGCGGTCCGGCGCGGCCAGCATCCGGTACGCGGCCGATCTGGCCGCCTCCTGGCCCTCGTTCAGGCTCACCCCGGCCTCCACCACGGCCAGGCCCCGGTCCCCCGCCGCCGCCTCGAAGGCGGCCTGGCGGACCCGGAAGGTGTACGCGGAGTGGGTGGAGCGCAGGTGGCCGATCCGGCGGTGGCCCAGGCCCGCCAGGTGCTCGACCGCGGCGCGCATGCCACCCGCGACGTCCAGCTCGACGGTCGGGCGGGCGGGGTCGGTGACGGGGTCGGCGTCCAGGAAGACCACCGGGGTGGCCGGGGGCAGCTCGCCGAGCTGGCTGTCGTCCGGCGAGCAGATCAGCAGGCCGTCGAAGCGGCTGGTGGTGGCGGCCTCGGCCAGCGTCGAACTGCCCCAGCCGGAGCTGACCACCACGGCCATACCGTGCTTCCCGGCCTCCTCGTGCACCCCGACCAGCACCCGGCCGAAGAACGGCCCCAGGATGTTGGGCACCGCGAGCAGGATCATCCCGCTGCGCCCCAGCCGCAGCTGCCGCCCGGCGGCCTGCGGCCGGTACCCCAGCGCGTCGGCCGCCTCCCGCACCCGGGCCCGGGTCGCCTCCGACACCCGGTGGCCGGCCTCCGAGCCGGAGAACACCAGCGAGACCGTCGCCTGCGAGACGCCGGCCAGCCGGGCCACATCACGCCCGGTCGGGCGTCTGGCCCCGGGCTCGGGAGGGAAGGTCACGTCAGTTCTGCGCGGCGGCCGCGGCGCGGGCGGCCTCGTCGGCCGCGTCCTCCTCGGCGTTCTGCCGGGCGATCCGGGTGGCCGTCCTCGACTTCCGCTCCTCCACCTTGGCGACCAGCTGCGCCGACATCTCGTCGCGCTGCTTGCTCAGCAGCACGTAGCTCAGCGGAGCCGAGACCAGAGCCGCCACCAGCACCAGGAACACCACCCCGGCCGGCCCGCTGACCGGGATCACGCCGAAGTGCCCGAGCAGCAGCGCAAGCAGCAGGCACCCGAGGAACAGGCTGGCCCGCAGCGAGGTGTAGCGGAGCGTGGCGTGCGACTTGCTGCTCACGACGTTCGGTCCTTCCAGGGGGCTCAACACGGGGCTTCCCAGTGAAACACGCCGCTGCCGCGGCAATGCACAAGGGCCCGGTTGCAACCCCCCAGGGGCGCGGGGAACGGCGCGGCCGACCATCCGCGTCGCCGCACCAGTGCACTCCGCCCCAGCTGCACCACCCAAGGCGGACAGTGCAACCGCGCCTCCGACTCAATCCCTCAGGTCGAGCCACATCGTCACGTCGTCGCGGTCGTCGCCCGGGGCGACCCGGATGGCTCCGGGGACGCGGCCGACCTCCGTGTAGCCGCTGCGGCCGTAGAACTTCTCGAGCCCGTGGCCGCCCCGCAGGGTGAGCCGCAGGCCCGCGAGGCCCCACTCCCGGGCGACCCGCTCGGCCTCGGCCAGGAGCTGGGCGCCGTAGCCGCGGCCCTGGCAGCCGGGGTGGACCATGACCCGCTTGAGCAGCCGCCAGTGGTCCATCAGATCGAACCGCATGTCCTCGAAGAACAGCACCGCCGCCACCCGCTCCCCCGCGTACCCGACCAGCAGCCGGTCCGCCTCCCCGGGCCCGACCCCCGCGAACTGCTGCTCGGCCGTCGCCCGGACCTGCGACTCGGTGACCGGCGGGACGAAGCCGACGGCGCCGCCCGCGTTGCTCACGTCCGTCCACAGGGTGATGATCGCCGCCCGCAGCTCGGGCGTCAGGTCCGGGTCGAGCTCGAAGCGCAGTGTCATACCCCCAGAGCCTAGTAGACCCTTACGACAGTGCCACCGGAGCCGTCGGCCGGACCATCCGCAGGGCGAGGCAGCAGCCGACGGCCACCGCGCAGAGCCCGCCGGCCGCGTACCAGGCCGCGTCGTAGTCGCCGAACTGGTCCCGCGCGAGCCCGGCCAGCGCGGCGACGATCGCCGCACCGATCTGGTGCGCGGCCAGCACCCAGCCGAAGACCACCGGTGCGTCCGGCCCGAAGTGCTTGCGGCAGAGGGCGACGGTCGGCGGCACGGTGGCCACCCAGTCCAGGCCGTAGAAGATCACGAAGGCCAGCATCGGCGGCTGCAGCGAGCCGGCGAAGAGCCGCGGCAGCAGGAGCAGCGAGAGGCCGCGCAGCGCGTAGTAGGTGATGAGCAGCAGCCGCGAGTCGAAGCGGTCGGTGAACCAGCCGCTGGCTATCGTGCCGATCACGTCGAAGACGCCGATCATCGCGAGCAGGCTCGCGCTGGTGGTGACCGGCATCCCGTGGTCGTGGGCGGCCGGGACGAAGTGGGTGCCGACCAGCCCGGCGGTGGTGGCGCCGCAGATCGCGAAGGAGCCGGCCAGCAGCCAGAAGGCCCGGCTGCGCGAGGCCTCCCGCAGCACCCGCAGGCTGCGGGCGATCGCGCTGCCGGTGAGCACCGGCGCGGGCGGCGCCTCGATGGCGCCGTACGGGAGCAGCCCGAGGTCGGCCGGGCGCTCGCGCATGAACAGCAGGACGGGGACGGCGACGGCCGTGGCGCAGAGCGAGACGACCACCACGGCGGTGCGCCAGCCGTGCTGCTCGACCAGCCAGGCGAGCAGCGGCATGAAGACCAGGTTGCCCGCCGCGCCGGCGGCGGTGAGCACGCCGGTGACCAGGCCCTGCCGGGCGTGGAACCAGCGGCCGCTCACCGTGGTGGCGAAGGCGCCCGCCATCGAACCGCTGCCGAGGCCGACCAGCACGCCCCAGCAGAGCATCAGCTGCCAGCTCTGGGTCATCAGCACCGTCAGCCCGGCGCCGGTGGAGATGATGAGCAGGGCGCAGACCACCACCAGGCGGACGCCGAAGCGGTCCATCAGGGCGGCGGCGAAGGGGGCGGTCAGGCCGTAGAGGGTGAGATTGACCGAAACGGCACCCGCGATCGTCGCGTGCGACCAGCCGAACTCGGCGTTGAGGGCGTCCATCATCAGGCCGGGGGTGGAGCGGAAGCCCGCCGAGCCGAGCAGGACGAGCAGGGCGACCCCGGCCACCACCCAGGCGTAGTGCAGCCGGGGTGCGGGCGGTGCCGGAGGGCGGTCGGTGAGCGGCTGGGCCGTCTCGGAGGTGTCGGTCACAGCCCGAGTCTGCCGAGGTCACCGCCGCTCGCACGAGGGGCAGCACTGCCACGTTTCGGCAGGATCAGGCCACCGCGGCCGCCGGTCGGATGGCGGCCCGCCAGGCAACAGCGGGCCACCATCCGTCCCCCACGTGCGGGCCCCCTCGGTGCCCCCCAGCCCCGAGCCGCACGCCCCGCTCACCGCACGCGTCGAGGAGCCACCGGACGGCAGGCAGCGTCGTCCCCCTGCTGGCGCCGGCCCGGTGCGGCCTCGACGTCCCCTCACTCGACGGAGAGCTGCACCCAAGAGTGATCAGTCGGATACGTCACGTCAATGGGTTGTCAGAAATTCGGAATGGTTGGCGCGCATTTCCGGCGCGCGAGGCCCGGCGTGGTGTACCGGGGCTCAACCGGCGTACGCGTTCGCGGCGGGCGCCTGCCCGGCGAGGTCACCGCTGTGGCCTGCACCGATCTCGCACCAGACCCGCTTTCCGGAGCCTTCGGGGTACCAGCCCCAGCGGTCGCAGAGCAGTTCGACCAGTTCGAGGCCGCGGCCGTTGGTCGCCTCGCCCGTGGCGTGCCGGGGGGCGGGGGCGTGCTGACTCGCGTCGGCCACCTCGACCCGGACCAGGTCGAAGGCGGCCGGGGTCGCACCGCGGACCGGCACCGAGAGCCGGAGCACGGCGGGCGAGCCGGTGTGCACCACCGCGTTGGTCACCAGCTCCGAGACGACCAGCACCAGCGTCTCGGCGATCGGGGCGTCCGGGTCGAGCCCGTGGCCCTGCAGACGGGTGCGCACCCAGCGGCGCGCCCGGCCCACCTCGGCCGGATCCGCCTGGACCGCCAGCTGCACCTGAAGTACCTGCACCGCTCCACCACCCGCACTCGCAGTTCGGCCCCGAGGCCCGGTCGGACTGCCCATGGCTTCGTCACGAATACGCCTCAGGATGATCCGGCAGACCGGTCACAGCAAGCGCTTCAGGCATATTCCAGCGATCGGGGGACACTGCGGTGCATACTGTCCCGCTCACCCTGACGAGCTTCGCACCAGCGGTCGTCCGGCCACCCGGCCGGACGGGGCCGTCCGGGTCGGCGCGCCCCTCGGCACGAGCGTAACGAACGTACCGCCACCGGGGCCGCAACCGGCCGCCGCCACGAGCGAACCACCCTTCCTACATCAGTCCAGCGGCGGTCGAACAGCGGATGTCTGACGGCCGTTCAGGCCGGCCGGCCTCAGGCGAAGACGACCGTCCGGCTGCCGTTCAGCAGGACCCGGTGCTCGCTGTGCCACTTGACCGCGCGGGCCAGCGCCTGGCACTCCACGTCGCGCCCGACCGCGACCAGCTGTTCGGGGGTCACGTCGTGGCCGACCCGGGCGACCTCCTGCTCGATGATCGGTCCTTCGTCCAGATCCGCCGTCACGTAGTGGGCCGTGGCACCGATCAGCTTCACGCCCCGGGCGTGCGCCTGGTGGTACGGCTTTGCACCCTTGAAGCTCGGCAGGAAGGAGTGGTGGATGTTGATGACCCGTCCGGAGAGCGCCTTGCACAGGTCGTCGGAGAGCACCTGCATGTACCGGGCCAGCACGACCAGCTCGACGTTCTCCTCGGCCACCAGGTCGAGCAGCCGCTGCTCGGCCTCGGCCTTGGTGTCCTTGGTGACCGGCAGGTGGTGGAACGGGATGCCGTACGACTCGGTCAGCTCACGGAAGTCGGTGTGGTTGGAGACCACGGCGGCGATGTCCACCGCCAGGGCGCCGGTACGGGCCCGGAAGAGCAGGTCGTTCAGGCAGTGGCCGAACCTGCTGACCATCAGCACCACCCGCATCCGTTCGGCGGCGGGGTGGATGCCCCACTCCATCCGGAACGAGGCGCCGATCGCCGCGAAGCTGGCCCGCAGCCGTTCGGCGTCCACCTGCTTCTCGGCGGTGAAGTGCACCCGCATGAAGAACAGTCCGCTGGCCCCGTCCCCGTACTGCTGGCTGTCCAGGATGTTGCAGCCGGTCATGAAGAGGTAGCTGGAGACCGCGTGCACGATCCCCTGCTTGTCGGGGCAGGACAGCGTGAGGACGTACTGCGTGCCGGTGCTCTGCTCTTCCACGGTGGGGCCGTCCAACTTTCGGTAGGTGGCGCGAGCCGTCCAGAGTGTCACAGACCCACCCGTACGCGCCCGGCCGACCGAACTGCGGGACGGCTCAGCCGATGCGCGTGAGGATGCGCAGCACCTCGAGCGAGCGCGGCTCGGCCGCCGGGTCCTCCCCGTCGGCCTCGGCCAGGCACACGTGCGCCCGGTGGCAGGCCCGGACGGCCTCCGGCCAGCCGGGGTGGGCCAGGTAGGCGGCGGCCGGCGCGTCGGCGCCGACCTCGTGCAGCACCCGCAGCACGCCCAGCACCGCCGCCGAGACCAGCTCGGTCTCGGCGGTGTCCCGGAAGACGGTGCCGAGGTACTTCTCGGCGGGCCAGCGGTCCAGCCAGGTGTCCTCCACCAGGCGGTACACGGCGTCGGTGACGTCCCCGTAGCCCTCCTGACCGGTCAGCCAGACCCGCTGCTGGAAGGCGGGGTCGGAGAGCATGTGCAGGCCCGAGCGCACGCGGGCTCGCCAGCGCCACCAGGGCAGGTCATTGATCGGCATGCCGCCCATCGTGCTGGAGCGGTGCCCCGTCCGAGAAGGGGTTCGAGCAGAACGGTACGAAGATTCCCGGTCGGCGTGGGCGGTGGAGTCAGTACTGGCGGCCATGGGAATCGATCGTACGTTCCCGGAGTGAGGCACCTCCACTCACGCCTCCACTCACGCTTCTACTCGCGTCACGCGCCGTGATCGCCCGGAGTTCCGCTTCCGTTTGCCGTCAGTTCGCCCTCGCGACCCTTCCGGTCACCCAGCCCGGTCGAGTGTGGAGAAGCTGAAATGACGGTCACCCGGGGAGGGGTCACAGCCATGGTGCTGATCGGAGCATGCCAAACTCAGGAAACGCCGCAGGTCACACGGCGTTCACCTCAGTTCATGCCACAGCCACACAACCGTCGCCGGGCGCTCGCGCTGGCCGCCGCCGCAGCCCTGCTGCCCGCCCTGCTCAGCGCCTGCGGCGGTGCCGCCGACGCGGCCGGCTCCGGCGAGGTCTCGGTGATGACCTGGGCGCCCGCCGACACCGGCTCCACCGACCGGCCGGGCATGACCGACCTGGCCGAGGCCGTCGGCCGTGAGCTGGCCGAGAAGGGCGGCCTGGCCGGACACCCGGTGCACATCCTCACCTGCAACGACCACAACACCGCCGACGGCGCCACCGACTGCGCCCGGCAGGCCGTGGATGCGCACGTGATCGCGGTGGCCGGCTCCTACAGCCAGTACGGCACCAGCTTCATGCCGCTCCTGGAGACGGCGGGCATCCCCTACGTCGGCGGGTACGGCCTCTCCACACCCGAGTACAGCAGCCCGCTCTCCTACCCCGTCGCCGGCGGCATGCCCGCCCTGGTCGCGGGCAACGGACGGCAGCTGGTCGCGGCCGGGTGCAAGACCGTCTCGCTGGTCCGCCCCGACACCCGGGCCGGGGACACCCTGACCGGCTTCCTGGCCGCCGCGCTCCGGCCCGAGCAGATCAAGCTGACCGACATCAAGTCGCCGGAGAAGTCCAACGACTACACCGACGTGGTGCAGCAGGCCATCGGCGACGACCGGCCGGGCCACTGCGTCACCAGCGCGCTCGGGGCCGAGCCCACCTCCAACCTGCTCGACCCCTACCGGCGGCTGCCGCACCGCAACACCGTCTTCTCCTCCGTCATCGGCAGCGTCCAGCAGTCCGTGGTCGACTCCACCGGCGGCGACGGCGGGCCGCTCGGCGGCGCGTACGTGACCGGCTGGTACCCGCCGGAGTCCTCGCACGTCTGGGACGCCCTGCGCGGCACTCTGCGCACCTACACCCGCGGGCAGGCCGTCGACCCCTCGGACCCGGGCGTGCAGACCACCTGGGTCGCCTACGAGGTGCTACGCCAGGCCGCCGCCCGGATCGGGCCCGGCAAGGCGCTCACCGCCAGGTCGCTGCGCTCGGTGCTCGACGGCGGCGAGCCGATCGAGACGGCCGGTGCCACCCCGCCGCTCAGCTGGGGCATGACCAACATGCTGCCCAACGCCGACTCCCCCCGGCTGGTGAACACCTCCGTCACCTTCCAGCAGGTGCAGGGCGGCCGCCTGGTCGAGCAGCAGAACACCTTCGTGGACGTCCGCTGGGCCCTGAGCGGCGGCAAGCCGCAGGGCTGAGCCCGCACCGAAGCTCCGGGGCCCGGCCCCGGAGCTTCCCGAGCTCAGAGCTCGGACTTGGACTTGGTCGGCAGGCCGGTCTTGGCCGCGATCTCGTTCCACTGCGCGGAGGCCTGCTCCTTGGCCGAGGTGGCCTGGCCGCTGGCCGCGTTGGCCGCCTGCGCGTGGGCGTTGGCGTTCTGCTTGGCCGGGTCGCAGGCGGCCACCGAGTCGCCCGCCCAGCCGGCGTACTCGCGGTCGGCGGTGGCCGAGGCCTGCCAGCCCTTCTGCAGCTGGGCGACCAAGTCCGCCCCGCCCGGCAGCTGGTCCACCTTGAGGGCGTTCAGCTTGGTCACCAGGTCGTCGCGCTGGGCGGCGGCCTGGGTGAGCGCGGTCTGCGAGTTCGGCAGGTCCTGGCAGCGCCCCACCGCGTCCACCGCGGCGATCACCGCGGCCCGGCTCTGGCTCGCCGTGCCCAGCAGGTCGGACAGCGCCTGGGCCTGGGCCTTCATCGCCGGGTTCACCGCCGCGTCGGTGCCCGCCGTGCTCGGCGCCGCCGTGGAGGTGCCCTTGGCCGCCGGGCTCTTGGCCGCGTTGGCGCCCTGGCCGCCGCCGTCACCGCCGCTCAGCAGCAGGCCGACCAGCACCCCGGCCGCCACCACACCGGCCACCACACCGCCGATGACCAGCCGCGAGTCGGGCTTGCGACGGCCCTCCTCGGGGGCGTACGCCGGGTAGTCGCCCTGCTGCCCGTACTGCTGCTGCGGCGGGACGCCGTACTGCTGGCCGCCGAAGGTCTGCTGGCCGCCGTACGAAGGCTGCCCGCCGAAGGTCTGCTGCCCCCCGTAGGAGGGCTGCCCGCCGGGCTGCTGGCCGCCGAAGGCCTGCTGGCCCCCGAAGGTCTGCTGACCGCCGTAGGAGGGCTGCCCGGCCGGGGGCTGCTCGCCGTACTGCGGCTGCTGCGGCGGCACACCGTACGGCGGCTGCGGCGGGGCACCGAAGCCCTGCTGGCCGCCGTAGGAGGGCTGCCCGGCGGGCGGCGCGGCGGGCGCCGCCGGGGCCGGGGCGCCGGTCGGGTACGGCGGGAAGTACTGCGTCTCGGGCGCCTGCTCACCGGCCGGCGGCTGGCCCGCGGGCGGCTGCTGCGGGGCCGGCGGCTGGGCAGCCTGCTGCGCCTCTCCCGGCTCGGGCCGGAAGAGGTCGTCCATGTTGAAGTCGTTGGAGTACGAGCGGCGGCTCACGCGAATCCCTCACCTCTGTGCGGCACCGGCCGCCGGTCCGGCCGGTCCGCCGAGTTTCGCGCCAACGCTACCCGTTCACCGTTACAGGTGACTACGCAGCCCGACCAACCGTCACGCGGCCTCCACCTCCACCCGGGCGTGGAACTCCCGGACCACCTGGTGGTCCCGGTACGGCTCCAGCCGGCGGCGGAACTCGTCCAGGTACTCGACGCCCCGGTTCGACCGCAGACCGCTCAGCAGCCGCACGGCCTCCGCGCCCGTCTCGCAGGCGAGTTCGATGTCCCGCTGCTGGAGCTGGGCGGTGGCCAGGAGCACCAGGTCGACGGCGCGCCGGCGCACCCGGGTGGGCGGGTGCAGTTCGAGCGCTGTCCGGGCGTACTTCTCCGCCTGCGGCGCCTGGTCGAGGTCGCGGTGACAGTGCGCCAACTCGTCCGCCAGGTAGGCCTCGTCGAAGTGCACGATCCAGTCCGGGTCGTCCTCCGGGTTGCGCTGCTCCATCGCGGCCAGCGCCTTGGCGGCCACCGCCTCGCAGGAGCGGGCGTCGCCGAGCAGGGCGTGGCCCCGGGCCTCGGCGGCGTAGAACATCGCCATCGCCGTCGGGGTGGCCACCGAGCGGGCGCCCTCCTGGGCGGCCCTGGCCAGTTGGGCGATCTCGCGCGGGTTGCCCAGGGTGGCGGCCAGATGGCTCATCGAGGCGGCGAGGACGTAGCCCCCGTAACCCCGGTCGTCCGCCGCCTGGGCCAGCCGCAGCGCCTGGATGTAGTACCGCTGGGCCAGACCGGGCTGGCCCGTGTCGACGGCCATGTACCCCGCCAGCTCGGTCAGCCGGGCCACCGCGCCGAACAGCTGACGGCCGGTCTCCTCCCGGTAGGCGCCGGAGAGCAGCCCGGAGACCACGCTGTTGAGGTAGTGCACCACGACCGGGCGGACGTGCCCGCTGCCGAAGCGGTGGTCCAGCTCGACCAGCATCTGGGTGGTCGCCCGGATCGCCGCCACGTCCGCCATGCCGACCCGGGGCCCGCCGGTGCGGGCGACCACCGGGTCGGGCGGGGTGATCAGCCAGTCCCGGCTGGGCTCGACCAGCGCGGAGGCGGCCACCGTGGCGCCGGCCAGGAACTCGCGGCGGCCGACGTCGCTGCGCCAGAGCTCGCACACCTGGTCGAGCGCCCCGCTGAGGGTGGCCGCGAACTGCAGGCCCACCCCGGAGCTGAGGTTCTTTCCGTCGGCCATGCCGATCTCGTCCACCGTGACACCGCGGCCGAGTTTGCGGCCCAGTGCCTCGGCGATCACGGCGGGCGCCTGCCCGCGCGGCTGCTGGCCACGCAGCCAGCGGGCCACGGAGGTCTTGTCGTAGCGCAGATCGAGCCCGTGCTCGGCGCCGCAGAGATTCACCCGGCGGGCGAGGCCCGCGTTCGAGCAGCTCGCCTCCTGGATCAGCTGCTGCAGACGCTCGTTGGGCTGTCGTGCGACGAGTGGTCTAGCGGCCATGGGCTTCGCCTCCCCACGCCCCCGGCCCTGACCGGCGGGCGACGATTACTGCTGCTCGGTTGCCGACGTGCCGACCGGTTGGGGTTGTCCAAGGCCCAGGCTATCGATCAGCAACACCCCGGGGATACCCACCGTGACCAACCCACTCCCCGCGCGCCCTGCCAAATGCCCCCGTGCGCCCCTCCCTGCGCCGGTTGCGACCTCACCGGGATTCGCGCGCGTGCCTGCCCCCAGCAGAGCGCCCCGCACCCCTGACGGTCAACCAGGCCGACCGGGATCACCCCGTAACCACGCTCACGCCCGGGAGTTGAGCACGGCGTGGAAGAGACCCCCCGAGCCCCCGAACAGGCCCTGCCCCCGCTGCTCATCGAAGCCGTCCGCTACGCGGAGGACCGCCACTGGGAGGTCGCCCCGGGCAGCTGGCTGGTCGAGGGTGACGGACCGCCACGCTGCTCCTGCGGTGACCTCGGGTGCGCGCTCCCCGGCGCGCACCCGGTCTCGCCCGACTGGCAGCGCAAGGCCAGCGCGGGCCCGGGCGTGGTCCGCAAGTGGTGGACGGAGAACCCCCGGGCCTCGATCCTGCTCCCGACCGGCCGCAGCTTCGACGCGCTGGACGTGCCGGAGACGGCGGGCTGCCTGGCGCTGGCCCGGATGGAGCGGCTCGAGCTGCAGCTCGGCCCGGTGGTCGCCGTCCCGGCCATGCCGGGGCAGACCGGCCGCCGGCTGCTCTTCCTGGTGCTGCCCGGCTCGCTCGCCAAGCTGCCCGACCTGCTGCGGGGGCTCGGCTGGGCGCCCGGCCGGCTCGACCTGGTCGGCCGCGGCGAGGGCGACTGGATCGTGGCGCCGCCCTCCCGGGTCGGCGGGTACGGCTTCGCGCAGTGGGCCCGGCCGCCGTCCGCGCTCAACCGCTGGCTGCCGGACGCCGCCGAGCTGGTGAGCCCGCTGGCGTACGCCTGCGGGCGCGCGGCCCAACCCCCGCGCCCGGTGCAGCCCCCGCAGCCTGCCCACCCCCCGGCGGCCGCCCGCCGCTGACACCCCCTCGGACAGCCGCCCTACGCCTATCGGGTGAGGGTGTGCCCGGCGCGAGATCCCGCGCGCAGCCGACGGGCCTTGTCTCCCACCGGAGGCGAGGTCCGTCGGACGCATGTCCGCAGAAATGATCCGGCTACCCGCGCCACCTCCCGGAAAAGCCCCCCGTACGAGTGACAACGCTCAAGGATTGCGGTGATCTGCCGAGGGGAGGAATTGCTCCGCAGGGACTTGCCGGAGGGGCGCTCGGACGGGGAAGCCGGGTGTCGGCAGGTGGGAGGGGAAACGGAGGGGAGCCGAGGGGGCTGTGGGCATCGACCGCGCTCGGGGCGGCCGGAACCCACGGGGCACGGGGAGGGTACGGGTCCGGCCCGGTGCGTGGGGACGCACCGGGCCGGATCCGATGGTTCGGTCAGCCGCGCGCCACGAAGACGTGCATCGCGATGTCCTTGCCCAGCTCGACGGCGTCCGCGCCCTCGCCCACCTGGACCACACCGCCGCCGGCCGCCGCCACCCGCACGGTGGCACCCGGCAGGATGCCGGCCCGGCTGAGCGTGCGCATCAGCTCCTCGTCGGTCTGGATCGGCTCGCCGATCCGGCGGACCACCACGGTGGAGCCGCCGTCGCCGGGCCGCACCGCGTTCAGCGTGACCAGTGCGGCGTCGTAGCCCTCCCCCTCGGCCTTGGTGTCGCCCAGCTCGTCCAGGCCCGGGATCGGGATGCCGTACGGCGACTGGGTCGGGTGCCCGAGCATGGCGAGCACCTTGCGCTCGACCGTCTCGCTCATCACGTGCTCCCAGCGGCAGGCCTCCTCGTGCACCTGCTCCCACTCCAGGCCGATCACGTCGACCAGCAGGCACTCGGCGATCCGGTGCTTGCGCATCACCCGGACGGCGAGCTTCCGGCCCTCCTCGGTGAGCTCGAGGTGGCGGTCCCCGGCGACCTGCAGCAGGCCGTCGCGCTCCATCCGGCCCACGGTCTGGCTGACGGTCGGCCCGCTCTGCTCCAGGCGCTCGGCGATGCGGGCGCGCATCGGGGTGATGCCCTCCTCCTCCAGCTCCAGGATGGTGCGAAGGTACATCTCAGTGGTGTCGATCAGCCCAGACATCGCCGCTGGCTCCGTTCCTCGGTGTCCTCGATGCCAATTCTGACGTACCGCGCGGACGTCCAAGGACGCCCGAGCGGGCGGCACGGCCCTTTCTGTCCCTGTTGACAGCGGAGCGCCCCAGGCAGCACGGTGCTCGCCGTAGCTTTCTCCATTGCTTTTTCTCCCTCAGCGGTCTGGACCACCCCGGCCGCCCCGCCGGTTACGGAGATCTGATGAGCGACTTGGTCCAGGAGTACTTCGACGCGGCGGTGCGCGGGCTCCAGCGGGTCCGCGAGGAGGAGGCCGGCCGGATCGACGAGGCGGCCGAGCTGCTGGCCGGGGCGGTGGCCGAGGGGCGGCGGATCTTCACCTTCGGGGCCGGGCACTCCTCGCTGGCCGCGCAGGACGTGGTCTACCGGGCCGGCGGCCTGGTGGTGATCAACCTGCTGAACGTGCCGGGGATGACCGGGGTCAACGTGATGCCCGCCCCGCTCGGCAGCGCGCTGGAGCGCGTGTCGGGCCTCGCGACCGCCACCCTCGACCTCACGCCCGCCCGCGCGGGTGACCTGCTCTTCCTGATCTCGCTCTCCGGCCGCCAGGTGATGCCGGTCGAGCTGGCCCGGCACGCCCGGGCCAAGGGCCTGCGGGTGGTCGGGGTGACCTCGCTCGCGTACCCCGCCGCCACCACCTCGAACCACCCCTCCGGCACCTTCCTCAAGGACAACTGCGACGTCGTCCTGGACAGCAAGATCGCCGTCGGCGACGGCGAGCTCACCGCCCCCGGCGCCGAGACCGGATTCGGCTCGGTCTCCACGATCGTCACCAGCGCCCTGATGCAGGCGGTGGTCGCCGCCGCCATCGGCAAACTGACCGAGCGCGGCCACACCCCGCCGCTGTTCCGCTCCGGCAACGTGGACGGCGGCACCGAGTGGAACGCCAAGGTCATGGCCGACAACGCGGACCGGATCTATTACGCCTACTGAGTGGCCGGAGAGCTACCACAGGGCACGTACCACCCCTGTACCCGAAGGCAGTTGACGTTCATACTGGCCGGGCACCGAGCGTAGACGGCTGACTACGGGGGCCTGGATGACGGCAGGGGTACCGCGTTCACTGGGCAGGGTCCGCGAGGAGGAGCTGCTGCCCGAGCTGTTCTGGACGGCCGACTCCTCCTCGCTGCAGGGCCAGCGGCGGGCCGTGGCGCTCTCCCGCTGGGAGCTGCTGCTGCTGGTCGCGGCGGCCGCCACCGGCTCGGCCGACGGGCAGCTCTGGGCCTGGCTGGCCGCGCTGGCGTACCTGGCCACCGTCGCGCTGGCCGCCGTGGCCGGGCGGCAGAACCCGCAGGGGCTCTGGTACGAGGGCCGGGCGGCGGCCGAGTCGGTCAAGACGCTCTCCTGGAAGTACGCGGTGCGGGCCGACGCCTACCAGCCGCCACCGCGGACCCTGCCGGATGCCGAGAAGCTGTACGACGTCCAACTTGGGGGCATTATCAGCCAGTTCGGCACCACCCGGGCGATCCCGCAGATCGCCCGGGTGCAGGCCGAGCTGGACCTCTGGCGCGGCCCGCCGGCCGGGAGGCCGCCGCGCCACCCGCAGATCACCGACACCATGCGGCAGTTGCGCGACCAGCCGCTGGCCGTCCGGCGGGAGATCTACCTGCGCGAGCGGGTGCTGGCCCAGCGGGACTGGTACCGCGAGAAGGCCCGCCGCTGCGCGGGCGCCAGCCGCCGGGCGGCCACCCTGGGCGTGATCCTGCCGCTGGCCGGGCTGGTGCTGGCCGTACTGCGGGCGCTCGGCTGGTACAGCTACGACGCCCTCGGCACGCTCTCGGCGGTGGCCGCCTCGGTGGCCGCCTGGGCCCAGCTGCGGCAGTACCGCCCGCAGGCCGCCGCCTACTCGCTGGCCGCCTCCGAACTCTCCATGATCGAAGTGCAGTTGGGCAGCCTGACGGTGGACTCCCCGGAGGCCGAGGAGAACTGGGCCCGACTCGCCCGGGACGCCGAGGACGCCATCTCCCGCGAGCACACCACCTGGCAGGCCCGCCGCGAGGTCCGCAACCTCGACGTCGCCGGCTGACCGATCCTCTAGGAGGCCACGAGTGACGACCCGCCTGGTCGAGACCGCCGACGGCCGGGTGCTGGCCGTCGACCGCGTCGGCGACCCCGAGGGGCGGCCGGTGATCCTGCTGCACGGCATGCCCGGCAGCCGGCTCGGCCCCTTCCCGCGCACCAGCGTGCTCTACCGCCTGGGCGTGCTGCTGCTCTCCTACGACCGTCCGGGGTACGGGGACTCCACCCGGCTGCCGGGCCGCCGGGTGGCCTCGGCGGCGGCCGACGTGACCGCGATCGCCGACGCCTTCGGGCTCACCGACTTCGCGGTGCTCGGCCGCTCCGGCGGCGGGCCGCACGCGCTGGCCTGCGCGGCGCTGCTGCCCGAGCGGGTGCGCCGGGTGGCCGCGCTGGTGAGCCTGGCGCCCCGGCACGCGGACGGCCTGGACTGGTACGGCGGGATGACCGCCTCGAACGTGCGCGCGTACCGCGAGATCGAGCGCGGTCTGCAGCACATCGCGGACAGCCTCCAGCTGCGCTCCCAGCGCCTCCGGGACGACCCCACCGTCATGATCAACGGCCTGGTGCCCGAACTCCCGCCCACCGACCGCTCCCTGGTCACCGATGCGGGGATCCGGCGGATGCTGCTGAGCACCTTCCGGCAGGCCTTCCGGCAGAACGCCGACGGGTGGATCGACGACATGCTGGCCTTCACCACCGACTGGGGGTTCAAGGTCGAGGACATCGCGGTGCCGACCAGGCTCTGGCACGGCGCCGACGACCAGTTCTCCCCCGTCGACCACTCCCGCTGGCTGGCCGACAGGATCCCCGGCGCCGAGCTCTACCTGGAGCCCGGCGCCGCCCACTTCGGCGCCCTCAAGGTGATGACGGAGGCCCTCAACTGGGCATCCGGGGCACCGGTGTGACGGCCGCGCCGCCCCCGAGCACGGCCAGGATGTTGTCCACCGCGAGCGAGCCCATCGCCTGGCGGGTGCGCACCGTGGCACTGCCCAGGTGCGGGGCGAGCACCGCCCGCTCCTGCGCCAGCAGCTCGGCCGGCACCTCGGGCTCGCGCTCGAAGTTGTCCACGGCGGCGGCGAACAGCGCGCCCGAGTCGAGTGCGGCCGCCAGCGCCACCTCGTCCACCACCCCGGCCGTCATGCTCACCAGCACGGCCCCGGCGGGCAGCTGAGCGATCCGCTCCGCGTCCATCAGGTGCCGGGTGCCGGCCGAGAGCGGGCAGGTCACCACCAGGATCTCGGACTTCGCGAGCAGGTCGTCCAGCGGCAGCCAGGTGGCGCCCTGCTCGTCGGCGGCGTCCAGCCGGCCGCGGTTGTGGTAGCTGACCGGCATCCCGAAGCCGGCCGCCCGGCGGGCCACCGCCTGGCCGATCCGGCCCATCCCGAGGATGCCCAGCGGGGTGCCCGAGAGCTCCACCCCCAGCATGAAGTTGGGGGCCCAGGTCCACGGCTGCCCGGAGCGCAGCAGCCGCTCGCCCTCGCCGAGCCGCCGGGCGGCGGCCAGCAGCAGCGCCCAGGCCATGTCGGCGGTCGACTCGGTGAGCACCCCGGGGGTGTTGCTCACCGCGACCCCGCGCGCGACGCAGGCCGCGACGTCCACGTTGTGGTACCCCACGGCGTGGTTGGCCACGATCCGAAGGCCCGGCCCGGCGGCGTCCAGCAACTCCGCGTCCACCCGGTTGTCCAGGGTGGTGAGCACCGCCGCCTTGCCCCGGACGGCCGCGAGCAGCTCCTCCCGGGCCATCGGCAGCTCGCCCTCGTGGACCGTCACGTCGCAGGCGGCGGCGAGCCGGGGCAGCACGCCGGGGGCGAGCGGCCGGGTGACCAGGACCTTCGGGAGCTTGGCAGTCATGCCGGGAGCGTATCGAACGGCATGGTCACCAGGGCTGCGGTTCCAGGTCGCGGTTGATCCGCTTCCAGCCCCGGGCCGAGACGGTGTTCGGGTGCTCGACCCCGAACTGCCGCAGCAGCTCGGCCACGGCGTGCTCGCGCAAGCTGTTGGCCTCCGCCTGCTGCCCGGCCCGGCGCAGCGTGACGGCGAGGTTGGACTCGCAGGCGACGGCGTCGGGGTGGTTGGGGCTGTAGCGGTTGCACAGGCCCGCGTAGGCCCGGCGCTCCAGCTCCTCGGCCTTGACCAGGTCGTCCGAGTCCCCGTAGGCGTTGGCCAGGTTGATCATCGCGTTCAGGGTGAACGGGTGGTCGGGGCCGAGCACCCGGGTGAGCCCCTCCACCGTGTGCCGCCCGCGCCGGACGGCCTCCTCGACCTCGCCGCTGCCGCGCAGGTAGATGCCGAGGTTGTTCTCGCAGGCCAGGGTGAACGGGTGCTCGTCGCCGAACAGCCGCCGGTGGCCCTCGTAGACGATCAGCGCGAGGTCCCGGGCGGTCTCCTTGTCGCCCGAGGCGCTGTGGTCGGCCGCCAGGTTGAGCGCGCAGGCGAGCGACTCGGCGGATTCGGCGCCGTAGCGGTCCAGGTAGCGCTCGTAGGTCTGCAGGGTGAGCTGCCGGGCCTCCCGCAGCTGGCCGTCGCGGCGCAGCGAGACGGCCAGCGACTTGGCGTTGCGCAGGTTCTCCGGCAGGTCGGGCTGGAGCACGGCGTCCAGGTCGACGGTGACTTCGCGCAGCAGCTCGATCGAGCCCTTGTAGTCGCCCGCCTCGCGCAGGTCGCGGGCCAGGTTGGACTTGCTGGAGAGGGTGTACGGGTGGCGCGGGCCGAGCACGGCGGAGCGGCGGTCGTAGGTGTCCTGGTCGAGGTCGCGGGCGGCCTCGCTGTCGCCGACCAGGCGGTAGGAGATGGCCAGGTTGTTGGCGCTGGAGAGGGTGCGGGCGTTCTCGTCGCCGAACAGCTCGCGGAAGCTGCCGTAGGTCTCCAGGTCGAGGTCGAGTGCGCTCTGGAACCGCCCGATGGCCCGCAGGTCGGCGCCGAGCGAGCCGGCCGTCATCAGGGTGTACGGGTTGCGCTCGCCGAGCAGTTCCTTCTGCCCGGCCAGGGTGGATTCGTCCAGGGCCAGCGCCTCGGCGTAACTTCCCTGGGAGCGCAGCACGTTGGCGAGCTGGAAGTCGAGGCTGAGGATCTGCCGGCGCAGGTTGCGGCGGTCGGCCTCGCCCTGCTCGGTCTCCAGCCGGGTGGCCCAGGCGGCGTGCAGCTGCTCGCCCAGGCGCCGGGCGCGGTCCAGGTCGACGCGCTTCCACAGGTAGCGGACGCGGTCGATGAGCAGTTCGCGGGTCTCGCGCTCGTCGCAGTCGCGGGCCCGCGAGGGCGAGAGGTGCGGCCAGATCTTGTCGAAGGTGGGCCAGTTGGCCGGGTTGTCGGTGTCGCCGAGCTTGGGCCGGGCGCCGACCAGGATGCGGTGCACCTCGTGCATCGCCTCCACCCGCTCGTCCTCGCTCATCTCGTCCCGGACCACGGCCTGCACCAGGCGGTGCACCTGGAGGCTGCTGGAGCCGACGTCGATCTTGGCGAGGGCGTACCGGCCGACGTCCTGGATCACCTTGCCGAGCATGAAGGTGTCGCTCAGCTCCTCGTCGAACCGGACCAGTGACTTGATCATCTGATCGCTGTAGATCAGGTCGAGCGAGATCGGCTCGGGGGCGAAGAAGGCGCACAGCTGGAGCAGCCGGACGGCGGCCGGGGACTGCTCGCGCAGGCGGGTCATCGACACGCTCCAGGTCGCGCCGACCTGGGTGGGGTAGTCGGCGGGGCGGCCGACCGAGAGGGCCCGGGTGGCCTCCTCCTGCAGCTGGGTGACGTAGGTGTCCACCGGGGTGCGGGTGGTGTCCAGCCAGGCGGCGGCCACCTCGACGGCCAGCGGCAGGTCGCCGACGGCCTCCGCGACCCGGTCGGCGTCGTGCCGGGAGAGCCCGCGGGTGCGGCGGCGCAGGTGCTCGATGGACTCGCCGCGGGTGAAGACGTCGACCCCGAGCACCCCGGCCTGGCCGGACCACGCCTGGTTCCGCGAGGTGACCAGGATGTGCCCGGAGCCGCCGCCGGGGAAGTACCGGCGGATCTCGCCGGGCTCGTCGGCGTTGTCGAAGATCAGCAGCCAGCGGGAGACCACCTGGCCGCGCCGCAGCGCCTCCCGGGCGGCCTCGGCGGCCTCGTTGACGCTGTCGCCGACCGGCAGTTCGAGCCGCCGGGCCAGCTCGGCCAGCGCCGGGGCGATCAGCTCGGTCTGCTCGGCGTCGATCCACCAGACCAGGTCGTAGTGGGACATGTAGCGGTGGGCGTACTCGAGCGCGAGCTGGGTCTTGCCGACGCCGCCGAGGCCGTACAGCGTCTGCGGCACCGGCAGCACCACGGTCGGGCCGCCGACCAGCTGGTCGCGCAGCTCGTCGAGCACCTGGGCGCGGCCGGTGAAGGAGGGGTTGCGCTGCGGGACGGACCAGTAGCGCGGCTTGGTGCCGGGGAAGCGCGGCACGTCGCCGACCGGCTCCTCCAGCGAGGCCTCGGTGCGGCCGAGGGCGCGCAGCAGGGTGAAGGCGGCCTGGGCCTCGTCGCGGCCGACCAGGTCGACGGGGTTGCGGCTGTTGAACGGCGCGGTCAGGCGCACGTCGCTGACCCGGACGGGCACCAGTTGGCGGCGCGTCCCGGCGGTGTCGAAGCCGGCCAGCGAGTCCCACAGGGCCCGGGCCTGCGGGGAGCGCAGGTAGGCGGCGGAGAAGACGGCGATGGTGCGGTACGCGGCGTCGATGCCGCGCTCGGTGTCCGAGCGGGTGTCCGCGCCCGCGCTGACGTCCCGGGGGACGACCCGGAAGCCCGCGCTGGTGAGCACGGCGGCGATCCAGTCGGCCCACATCCGGTCCTCGGGCACGTAGCTGAGGTAGAGGTCGGCGGGCACGCTGGGGCGGCGCCGGGTGTAGGCGTCCACCCAGTGCAGCCGGACGTCCTCCTCGACCGGGGGCAGGGCGGTGGCCCGGCCCCGGGTGAGCTGTGCGGTGAGCCGCTCGCAGGCGGCCAGCATCGAGGTGGGGGTGCCGCCCTGGTCGCCGAAGGTGGCCAGGATCTCCTCGTAGGCGTAGAACGGCCGGTACGGGATCTCCACCGAGGCCCAGTAGGCGGCGAGTTCGTCGGTGTCGAGCCCCTCGGGCAGGCCGCCGAAGCGCAGCCGGGCCAGCGCGCGGCCGGCGTCGGCCTTCTCCTTCTCGCCTTCGTCGATGCGCATCGGGACGGGCAGGATGCGGATGCCGCGGTCCCGGTAGCGGTCGTTGATGTGCTGGGCGATCTTGGAGGCGCCCTCGATGGACTGGTCGCTGAGGGTGAAGCAGACCACCAGGTCGTCGGGCATCTGCACGGTGCAGATCTCGGCGATGTCGGACAGGCCGGTGCGGCTGTCGATCAGCACGTAGTCGTAGCGGCGGCTCATGTCCCGCTTGAGCGCGTCGAAGAACTGGCCGCCGTCGAAGCGGTCGTAGAAGAGGTCCCAGTCGAGCCGGCCGACCGTCTCGGAGTAGTCCCGGTTGGGCTGCCCGGCGGAGAGGAAGTCGAGGCTGCCGCCGGCGGGGAAGAGCTGCCAGTTGAGCGAGATGGCGTGCTGGTGGACGCGGGCGAAGTCCTCGTGCCAACCGGGCTGGTGCTCGACCTCGCGCAGCGCCTCCTCGCGGTACTCGGTGATCAGGTCCATCATGCCGGTGGTCCCGGCCAGCGCCGCCTGGTCGAGGAAGGGGCGGAAGAACTTGGCCAGGCCCGGCGCCTCCAAGTCCCAGTCCACGGTGAGCACCCGGAAGCCGTTGGCGGCCAGGATCCAGGCGGTGTTGGCCAGCGCCATGGTGCGGCCGGTGCCGCCCTTGTAGGAGTAGAAGGTGACGATCCGGCCGTGCCGGTCCTCCTCCGCGGCGGCCGGCCCCTCATCGGCCTCCGATGCCGGGTCGACGGCGATCCGCAGCTTCCTGGTCGGGTTCTCACTCATGACAGTCCTCCCCCTTGGGCGGCGCCCGGGTCGTCGCGTCCGTCGCCGGCACGTCGTTCGAAGAAGCCGCGGCGCGGGCCGCCCGGGCCCTGACCGCCCCCCTGGCCCGAACTACCGCCACCGGCCGGGCCGTTGCCGGCGCCCGGCCCGGCCCCCGGCGGTCTCGGTTCGTCGAAGGCGGCCCGCAGGTTGGGCTTGGGCGGACCGCTGCGGTCGCCCTGGGTGCTCCGACTGCGGTCCTCGAAGGCCCACTTGGCCCGCATCGCCGCTCGGGGCAGGGCCTCCTCGAAGTCCTCCATGCTGGCCAGCCCGGTGGTGTCCCCGAGGGCGAAACTCGGTTTGGCGTCACGGTGCTTGTTGCGCAGCACCCGGTCGCTCAGGGCGCTGTAGTGCTCGGCGTGCTCCACGCAGTCCTGGTCGTCGGCGTTCCAGGGCTCGAGCACGCTCACCCAGGGCGGGTTCTCCCGGTCGAACTTCCTCACCAGCTCCTGGCGCCCGCCGTCCGCCAGGGACCACCGGTCGACCAGCAGCAGCCCGGGGGCGGTCGGCTCCTCCCGGGTGAGCTGCCCGACGGCCTCCGCGTCGAACTCCTGGACGCTCGGATGGAAGCCCAACTGCCGGGCCAGGCGCACCGCGTGCTCCGCGAGCGGGCGGCCGCCGTGCGGCCGGTAGGGGTGCCAGTCGAGCCGGTCGGGGCCGTAGTAGTCGCTGTTGCGCCCGTCCGGCAGCTCGCCGTGGTGACTGGCGTAGACCGAGATCTGCAGCCGCCGCACCGGGGTCTTGGCCTCGAAGGCGCTGGGCTGGGTCTGGAAGTTGAGCCGCCGTCCGACCGGGATGACCGTCTCGTCGGCCACTTCGACGATCCGCTTCGCCAGCCGGAACACCGCCAGCTCGTAACTCGCCTGGAAGTAGCTCAACTTCATCAGTGCGTACAGTCCTTCGGCGGCGTAGTCCGCGCCGAAGCTGCCGTGGTTGAACTGCAGGTCGCTCGCGACCTTGGGTAAGGCGTACTGGCCCATCGCGACCCAGAGCACCGGCACGATCGCGCTGGTGACGTCCGAGCCCTGCCGGGCCGGGTAGACCGGCCGGCGGGTGAAGGAGTGCCACTCCTGGCCGCAGGCAAGGCTGTTGAAGTAGCGCGGCGAGTAGAGCGGCACGAAGACCCGGCAGGTGGCCAGCTCCTTGGAGAGCCGGTCGGCCCACTTCTCGCCCTGGTGCATCGACTGGTCCATGAAGCCCACCTGGGCCCCGGCCGGCAGGTCGGTGAGCACCAGGACGGCCTCGCACAGGTCGTCGTAGAGCTTGCGCACCCAGTGGTTCGGGTCCCCCGCACCGCGGCCCGCGGCTCTGGGGGTGTGGGCGTAGCTGAGGAAGAAGTAGGGCCGGGACGTGTCGTCCGGGCCGCCAGGGTCTTCGTACACCCGCGCCTCCCCCACCCCAGGTGCGTCGTTCCCCCACAGAGGAGATCAGTGTAGGAAGACCTGGCCGTGGAATGGAATAGCGCCGCACCAGCCACAACCGCTGCTCCCCCCTCCCCGGCCGATGCCGGAACCCCCCCACCTCGACGGAAACTGCGTAGCAACCTGATGCGTCCTGACGAGTAATATTGTCTGACCGATTTTCGCCGACAGGAGTACGCGTTGCGCACCGCACACCGCAGTCCGTGGACCAGGCGGGCTGTCCTGGGTGCGGGGCTGGCCGCCCTGCCGTTCACCGAGGCCCTGCGTTCCTACCCGCTGGACGACGGACCGGCCCGCGACGCCCTGCTCGGTGCCGGCGCCCTCCCCGAGGGCAGCTGGCAGGGGTCCTACCTGCAGATCATCGCCCACCCCGACGACGACCTGTACTTCATGAACCCGCCCCTGCAGCGGGCCATCGCCACCGGCTCCCCGGTGGTGACCATCGTCCTCACCGCGGGCGAGGCGGACGGGAAGAACGACTCCACCGACTCCCCCGAGCACGACGCGACCGCCGTGGACAAGGCGGCGTACACGGCGGCCCGGCACACCGGCCTGCGCTCCGCCTACGCCCTGATGGCCACCGGCGACCAGCACTCGGCCTGGCGCCGCGAGGCCGTACCGCTGGCCGACCAGGCCCTGCTCGAACGCTGCACCCTGGCCGCCCGCCCGGCCGTCCAGCTCTACTTCCTCAACCTCGGCCAGCGCCTGCACGGCGACGCCAAGGCACCGAACGGCATGGGCGTACGGCTGCGCACCCTGTGGTCCGGCCAGGTGCCGATGGAGTCCACCCTCCCCGCCTCCGGCTCCCCGGTCACCGCCCCGCAGGACTTCACCCCCGCCCGGGTCACCGCCGTGCTGCTCGACCTGCTCAAGCTGCACCGGCCCACCACCGTCCGCACCCTCGACCCGGACCCGGAGCACGACCCGTCCGAGCCCGGTGTCACGGCGGCCGACCACATCGACCACACCGCCGCCGCCCAGTTCGCGCTGGCCGCGCTGCAGGAGTACACCGCCGCCACCGGCGAGCGGCCCGTGGTCGAGCACTACCGGGGCTACACCAGCCGGTTCTGGCCACCGAACCTCAGCCCGGCCGCCCGCGCCGAGAAGCGCGAGTACCTGATGCCGTACGCGGGGTACGGCGCGGCGAGCTGCCCCGCGCACAGCTGCGGCGACTTCCAGGTCCGCCCCGACCCGGGGGCCACCACCCACCTGCTCAGCACCGCCTCCCGCTACCCGGCGAGCACCGACTGGCTGCGCCGGGACGCCACCGGGCGGCTCAACGCCTTCGCCGTGCTCGGCGGGCGGCTCACCCAGTGGCGCGAGCAGACCCCGGGCGGCGCGTTCGCCCCGGCCGCACCGCTGCCCGGCGAGTGGCTGCTGCCCGAGCCCCGGGTGCTCGCCGACGCGGCGGGGCGCCTGCACCTGCTCGCGCTGCGCCGCACCACCGGCCAACACGGCACCGCGACGGTCGAGGTGGTGCACACCGCGCAGACCGGGCCGGGCGGCGCCTTCGCCCCCTGGGAGACCCTCACCGGGCCGGACTACGACGACCACCGGCACCTGGTCCGCCGCGAGGTCGGCGCCCCCGCCGGGGCCTTCGACGCCGAGGGCCGGCTGCACGTCTTCGTCCGGGACTTCGCCCACCGGCTGGCCCACCGGGCCACCCTGCCCGGCGGCGGCTGGGGGCCCTGGGAGAGCCTCGGCGGCACCCGGCTGCAGGACGCCGTGACGGCGCACACCCTCGGCTCCGGCCGGGTGGAGGTGCTCTGCAGCGACCACCGCGACGCCTGGCGCTGGCGCCAGCGGGCCGACGGCTCCTTCACCCCGGGCCGGATCGGCGCCAACATCCCGGTCTCCGGTGCCCTCACCCCGGTCGAGCACGCCCCGGGCCGCACCACCCTCTACTACCGCCAGGGCCGCAGCGGCGGCGTCACCGCCATGCGGGAGCGCTCCGGCGGCTGGCCGCTGCTGCCGGCCGGGCTCGGCGGCCACGGCGGCCAGGGCGGCGTCACCGCCCTGCACCGCCCGGAGGGCGACGTCCTCGCCCACCGCAACGACGCGAACACCCTCACCCTGACCGGGCCCTCGGGCTGGGCCGACACCGGCGGCCCCGCCACCGGCGCCCCGGCCCTGGCCCTGGACGCGGCCGGCCGGACCGTCCTGGCCGCCCTCGGCACCGACGCCCGCCTGCACATCGCCCGCAGCGCCGGCCCGGCCGCGGGCAGCCCGTTCGGCGCCTGGGTGACGGTGTAGCCGGGCGGGCGCTGCCTCCCGAAAGGGCCGGCTGCCGCCTCCCGAAGGGGCCGGCTACTGCTTCTCGAAGGGGCTGGCCACCGGGAAGTAGGAGTCCAGGAAGGGCTGCAGCAGCTCCAGCTGGTTGGCCAGGTCCTTGCGGGCCGAGACGGTGTCGTTGATGCAGAACACGTCCAGGTTGCGGTCCGTCAGGATGCGGGCCAGCCGGCGGGAGGTGCTCGGGTGCATCAGGTCGAGGTAGGCGTACTCGAGCTGGTCGGGCACCGCCCGGCCGGAGTGGTAGCCGTAGTAGTGGTGCAGCGAGGAGGCCACCGAGAGGTCGGTGGGGCTGCGGAAGCGGGTGGCCGAGGTGGCCCGGTGCCCGTCGGTGTAGCGGTTCTCGATCTCCCAGAGCACGTCCCGGCGGAGCGCGTGCGGCACGTGCATCATCTTCAGCACCAGCTGGGTGCCGTACTCCTCCTCGATCAGGCGGCGGTTGTTCTTGGCCGCGGCCGCCACCGGCGCGTCCGCGAGCGTCGGCTCGCCGAGCGGCACCATCGCGGTGGACGGGAAGAACTTGGCCAGGCCGTTGGAGTGGAAGAAGAGCTGCGGGGTGACGGGGCGTCCGAGGAAGACGTCGTCGTTGAAGTAGAGGAAGTGCTCGGAGAGGCCGGGTATGTGGTGCAGCTGGCTCTCGATCGCGTGCGAGTTGAAGGTCGGCAGCACCGAGCCGTCCCGGAAGACGTCCCGGTGGCTGAGCACCTTGAGCCGCGGATTGTCGGTGTCCAGCCACTCGGGGGTCTGGTCGTCGGTGACGAGGTAGACCGTGCGCACCCAGGGCGCGTTGAGGTGCAGCGACCGCAGCGAGTAGCGCAGTTCGTCGCGGCTCATGAAGCGGGCGTCGTTCACCGCCTCGGGGTTGTACTCCTGCGGCGAGCCCCCGGCCTCGGCCCGGCGGCGCTGCCAGGCGGGGTCGTTGCCGTCCACCCAGGTGTAGACGACGTCGATGGGGAAGCGGATGTCCTCCGGCAGCGGCCGGGTGAACTCGGGGCGGGTGGGCACCGCCTCACCCGAGCCGTCCCAGGCCTCCAGCCGGGTGAAGAGCCCGGGCGCGCCCTCGACGGCGGGCCCGGCGGTGCGGACGAAGTCGCTGACCCGGTTGCGTCTGGGCGCCAGCAGCCCGCCCTCGACCGGGGTCCAGAACTCGACGTCGCAGCCGTGCTCGTGGCCCAGCACGTACTGGCCGCTCGGGTCGCCGTGGAACCAGGTCAGCCGGATGACGGCGGCCTTCGCCACCTCGTGCCAGCTGTCCGGCTCGAAGGCCGGCTCGGAGTGGTCGGGCACGACGGACGGGCCGAGCGGGACGGCGGAGACGTACCCGGGCACCTTTGCGCAGAGCGCGGCCAGCGCGGCGTGGGTGGCGGCGCGGTCCTGGCGGGAGACGGCCACGGTCGAGGAGCCGTCGAGTGCGCCGCGGACGCAGAAGTACTCGATCCCGGCGGCCTCCAGGGCCCGGCGCACCAGCAGCAGGTTGTCGCCCCGCGCCTGCAGCGGCGAGGCGTCGGGCCGCAGGCTGACGACCTTCCTGGTCCGGCCGACCTGGATCAGCACGACCTGGCCGGACTCGAACAGTCCGGGGTGGCGCCGGGCCAGCCGGCCGCCGCGGACGGGGATCATCCGGTGCTGGCCCGAGAGCGAACGGGAGATCTGGTGGATCACCTGGGTGCGCAGCTCGTGCGAGATCTTCCCGGCGATGGCCGCCCGGCTGCGCTCCGGCAGCAGCCGCCGGTACACCCGGACCAGCCGGGACCGCTCGGACTGCAGTACGCCCAGCGAGCTGCGCCCGCTCTCCGCCGGGGCCACCGGGGCGGGCAGCGGCCGCCCCGCGGAGCCGGGCTGGGACACCGATCTCACCGAGCCGGCATGTGCGCCCTCGGCTTCCATGCCGACCAAAACCCAACTCCCCGTACGGTACGTACTCCACGGACAGCTTCCGCCATCCTCATCTCATCTTCATCTGATTATCTCTGAAGTCAACCGAATCACCCGCATGTGAGATTCGGTTCGCGTACGTAATGTCGCTTTTCGCCCGACTGCGATGGTGATGGGGGAGAAGGATCACAGGCCCTCCCGCGGCCCGGGCCCCGCTACGAACGAGTGATCTATCATGGCTCCGCTCGGCGCCAACCCACGCCGGGGAAACCCACCGTGGCGGCCCCGGCTGCCGCGACACACCTGGAGATCACTGTGGCGGAGCCGGCACACGCCCTCCGGGTCATCGGGCGCAGCGGCCTGACGGCCTGGCAGCGGCTGCCCGTCAGCCGCATACCGGCAGGCCTGCGCAACCGGGCCCGGCGCCAGCTGGCCGCCCGCCGCGAGACCTTCATCCACTCGGTGGTGACCCCGCTCTCCCAGGGCAGCTCCGCGGTTGTGAGATACGCCATGGTGCTCGGCGGCCACCAGCTGAACCTGCGGGCCACCCTCCCGCCCGGCACCGACCCGGCCGCCACGGTCGAGCTGGTGATCGGTGACGGCGAGCAGGTCTTCACCGCCCCCGCCCGGCTCCGGCCCGCCACGCCCGACTCCGCCGGCCGCCCGACCGTCCTGGTCACGGCCCGCCTCGGTGCCAAGATCGGCGGGCTCCCGCTGCCCCCCGGGCGCTGGTCCGCCACCCTGCGGGTCAGCTCCGCTGGCAGCACCGAGACCCTGCGGCTGATCGGCCGGGGCGAGACGCCCGTGCTCGGCGGCGCCACCCGCGCGCTCGCCGCCTGCCCCATCAGCGGCGAGCGCTTCCGCACCGGCCTGTCCACCACCGGGCGGCTGCGGCTGGTCGTCGCGGCGCCGCCCCGGCACGCCGAGATCGTCCGGGTCACCCGGCTGTTCGCCGGCCTGTCGCTGGACTTCTTCCCGCCGCCCGGCGCCCCCGCCGGCCGGCTGCAGGCCACCGACGGCCAGCAGACCGTGGACCTGGTCCACGAGAGCTGCCCGGAGACGGCCGGCCTGCTGCGCTGCACCCTCCCCCTGCGGGACCTGCACGCGGCCGAGCCGAACCGGTCCTGGACCTTCTGCTGGACCACCCCGCAGGGCCGCCGGTACTGGCTGCGCCGCCGCGCCGACGACCTGCGCAACGCCCGCTCGGCCGCCGCGCAGGGCACCCGGCTGGTGATCTCCGACTCCACCCGCGGGCTCAGCTACGTCAACCAGCGCCACACCGTCCGGGGCACCTACCAGGTGTTCTTCGCCGCGATGCCCCGGCCGGACGACACCACACCCACCGCCACCCCAGGAACGCCCGCGTGAAGATCACCTTCCTGCTCACCACCGCTGACGCGATGGGCGGCACCGAGCGTGCCGTCCTCACCGTGGCCGAGGCCCTCGCCGAGCTGCACGAGGTCGAGGTCCTGAGCGTGTTCCGGACCAGGTCCAGCAGCTTCTTCAGTGCCAAGGTCCCGGTCCGGTACCTGGTGGACAACACCGGCCCCGTCCCCCGCCCGGCCCGCGGCGGCGAGCAGGACGACCCGGTGTACCGGGCCGTCGCCGCGCGCCCCAGCGAGCTGGTGGACCCGGCCTGGGAGAAGGCCTTCAACCGGCTCTCCGACCTGGAGGCCGAGCGCTGGTTCCGCACCACCGACTCCGACGTGGTGGTCTCCTCCACCCCGGCCCTGCAGGCCCTGATGGTCCGCCTGGCCCCGCCGTCGGTGGTGACGGTCGGCCAGGAGCACCGCGTCTCCGAGCTGCGCGGGGTCAGCGGCGCCCCGCTGATCGAGTTCACCCCGCACCTGGACGCCATGGTCGCGCTCAGCGAGCCGACCCGGTCCTGGTTCGCCGAGACCTTCACCGGGTTCGCCCCCCGGCTCGAGGTGATCGGCAACGCCCTGCCCGACGTCTACCGGCCGACCTCCTCGCTGGAGACCCGCACCATCACCATGGCCGGGCGCATGGTGGCGGAGAAGCAGGCGGACCACGCCATCACCGCCTTCGCCAAGGTCGCCGGGGCCAACCCGCTCTGGAAGCTGCGCCTGCTGGGCGACGGCCCGCTGCTGCGCCGGATGCGCGAGCTCGCGGCCAACCTCGGCATCGCCGACCAGGTCCAGCTGGCCGGGAGCACCGGGCACATGCCCGAGGAGTGGGCCCAGGCCAGCATCTGCCTGCTGACCTCCCGGGTCGAGGCCTTCGGCCTGGTGCTCGCCGAGGCCCAGGCCGCCGGGGTGCCGATCGTCTCCTACGCCAGCCCCAACGGCCCGGCCGAGATCGTCACCGACGGGGCGGACGGCCTGCTCGTCCCGCCCGGCGACATCGACGGCCTGGCCGAGGCGCTGCGCCGCCTGATGACCGAGCAGGACACCCGCCAGGCCTTCGGCGCCGCCGCCCTGGCCGCCTCCGAGCGCTGGTCCGCGCCGGTCATCGCCGAGCGCTGGAGCACCGTGCTCACCGAGCTGGTGACCGCCCGGGACAACGGCTCGCTCACCGCCGGGCGCGAGCGCCGCCGGCTGCTGCACGAGTACTCGCTCACCGAGCTCGGCGTCGTCGCCGCCGAGGCGTCCACCACCTCCTCGGCCACCGTCCGGATCGACCAGCGCGCCCACGAGGTCCGCATCGAGGCCCAGAGCGGCGGCCGGGTGATCCGCGGCGGCGGCCTGCTCTGCCAGGTCAGCGACGACCGCACCCCCTTCGACGTGATGCAGGACAACCTCGGCCTGGTCGTGGACGTGCTGGAGCAGGCCGGCATCCCGTACCTGCTGACCCGCACCAACCTGCTGCGCCACAGCCTGGCCGTCGACGTCGAGTACCGCGAGAAGCTGCTCACCGCGCTGGCCGAGCGCTACCACGACGACCCGGTCTACCTCGCGCTGTTCGACGCCCGCGGCAGTGTGGTGAAGAACGCGCTCGCCGCGGTGCTCGACCAGCACCTGACCGACTTCGGGGCCGTGCACGGCGTCCGGGTGTTCCGCCCGGTCTCCACCACGGCCGGGACGCTCCGGCTGACCGGCGTCTACGGCTGCTCGGTCTCCTTCCTGACCCCGGTCGAGGAGCACCCCGGCCTGCTGGCCGTCGCGGAGGACACCGTCTACGGGCCGACCCTGCCCAAGTCGATGCTGGCCCGCACCGCCACCCGCCGGATCGGCGAGCGCGACCACCCCACCCTGGAGGCCTTCACCAAGCGCCTGCCGAACGACGTCGACTTCCCCGTCGACGCCGTCTACACCTGGGTGGACGGCAACGACCCGGCCTGGAAGGCCCGGCGCAACAAGGTGCTGACCGAGCGGGGCCTGGCCCCCGCCCAGACCGACGGTGACGGCGCCTCGGACGACGCGCGCTTCCGCGACCGCGAGGAGCTGCGCTACAGCCTGCGCTCGCTGGACATGTTCGCCCCCTGGATCCGCACCGTCTACCTGGTCACCGACGACCAGACCCCCGCCTGGCTGGACACCGACCACCCCCGGGTCAAGGTGGTCAGCCACCGCGAGCTGTTCGGCGACACCGGCACCCTGCCGAGCTTCAACTCGCACGCCATCGAGAGCCGGCTGCACCGGATCGAGGGGCTCTCCGAGCACTTCCTCTACCTCAACGACGACGTGTTCTTCGGCCGTACGCTGCGCCCGGAGAACTTCTTCCTGGGCAGCGGGCAGGCCAAGTGCTTCCCCTCGCCGACCAAGGTCGACCCGGCTCCGGTGCAGGACGGCGAGGAGTTCGCGCTGATCGCGGCGAAGAACAACCGGGCCCTGCTGGAGCGTGAGTTCGGCCGCACCCCCACCAACACCTTCGTGCACTCCCCGCACGCGCTGCGCCGCTCCACCCTGGAGGAGCTGGAGGCGCGCTTCCCGGCGGAGGTGGCCCGCACGGCCGACGCGCAGCTGCGCAGCGCGACGGACCTGGCCATCGCCTCCTCGCTGCAGCACTACTTCGGCATGTTCACCGGCCGCACGGTGGCCGACACGATCTCCTGCGGCTTCGTCAACGTGGGTCTGCGCTCGCACCACCCGCGCCTGGCCAAGCTGCTCAGCGCCCGGCCCAACGACGTCTTCTGCATCAACGACTACCACGACGCGGACGTCTCGGCCGAGGAGCAGGCGGACGTGCTCGCGGTCTTCCTGCCCAGCTACTTCCCCGTGCCGAGCCAGTTCGAGAAGGGCAGCGTGCGCAACGCCAGGCTGGCCCGCTGACCGTCCCCCACCAGACCCGCCAGAGAGAACACGCCGTGAACCTCTTCCGAAACCGGTCGAACCGGGCCACCGCCGCGGACGACACGGCGGCCGCCCGGACCGAACCCGCGCTGCCGCACATGCAGATCGTCGCGCACACCGACGACGACCTGTACTTCATGGTGCCGGACCTGCTGCACACCGTCCGGGCGGGCATTCCGGTGGTCTGCGTCTACATCACCGCGGGTGAGGCCGACGGCCGCAACGCGCCGACCTCGGACAAGAACCGCGACCAGGTGCCGGTCGACTTCGAGGGCTACACGGCCGGGCGCCAGAACGGCCTGCGCGCCGCGTACTCCTCCATCGTCACCGGCGGCCGGGACGCCGTGTGGAAGCGGGAGACCCGGACCTTCCGGGACGGCGTGGTGGGCGAGATCAACACCCTGGACGAGGGCCCCGCCCCGATCACGCTGATCTACCTCAACCTGCGCATGGTGGGCGGCGACGCACCCGTGCGGCTGCGCACGCTGTGGACCGAGGAGTCCCCCGCGCAGCCGACCCTGCGCCCGACCGGCAGCCCGATCCCCGGCGAGAGCGGCAGCTACAACTTCACCCGCGAAGGCCTGATCGGCACCCTGACCGACCTGCTGGCGGAGTACGGCCCCAGCGTGGTGCGGGTGCTCGACCCGGACCCGGACCACACCAGCTACGGCAACGGCCCGACCCGCTACTGCGACAACGAGGACCACACCGCCTCCGCGCTGTTCGCGCTCGCCGCCCTGCGTCGCTACGACCGGGCCGGCCACCCCCAGAAGGTCTCGATGGAGAGCTACCGGGGTTACTGGAACAAGCTCTGGCCCTTCAACCTGAGCGGCCCGGCCTTCGCCGAGAAGATGAAGTACATCTCGATCTACGGCGGCGGCGACGGCCACGCGTGCGAGACCCCGCTCACCTGCGGCGACCGCCAGCTCGGCAACCGCGCCTACAACCGCGGCTACGGCCAGAGCACCACCTACCGCTACCAGGGCACCACCAACTGGTTCCAGCAGCAGGCCGACGGCCGGCTGGTCGCCTTCGCCGTGCTGGACGGCCGCCCGGTGCGCTGGACGGAGTCGCTCGCGGCGACCTACGAGTGGGGCGAGCCCGCCCCGCTCGGCACCCTGCTGGAGGAGGACGACACCACCTACCTCCCCCAGCTCGACGTGGTCCGCGACCCGCAGGGCTGCCTGCACGTGCTGGGCCTGCGGATGGGCACCGCCGCCGACCAGTACAGCCACACCCGCGACGTGGTGCACACCTGGCAGGGCCAGCCCTCCAGCGTCTTCGGCCCGTGGAACGACCTGGGCAACCCGTACAACCCGGCGGGCAACAACGGGATCAAGCGCCGCGAGCTCGGCAACCCGGCCGCCGCCTTCGACGGCGAGGGGCAGCTGCTCTTCGTGGTCCGCAACTTCGGCCACGGCCTGAGCGCCAGGCGGCGCCTGCCGGGCGGGCTGTGGAGCAACTGGCTGGACTTCGGCGGCCGCAGCCAGGACGGCTACGGCGTGGTGACCACCCGTGAGGGCTCCGTCGAGCTCTACGGCGGCTCGGTCGGCGACGGCATCCAGCCCGGTGTCGTCCGCTGGCGCCAGGCCGGCCCCGAGGGCACCATCGCGCCCGAGTACGACACCCTGCTCCCGGCCCCGGCCGGCCCGCCCGCCGTGCTCGAGCAGCCGGACGGCCGGCTGCTGCTGCTGGTCCGTCAGCCCCAGACCGCCTGGGTGGTGGCCTACCGCCAGGCCGAGCCGGGCGGCGCCTTCGACACCCGGGCCCACCTGCTCGGCGGCGACGGCGGCTTCGGCCGGCTCGCCACCCTGCTGCTGCCCTCCGGCGAGCTGCTGGTGGCCCAGCGCAACGACGGCGGCACGGTCAGCGTGACCGTCCAGCCGACCGACGGCGGCGACTTCCACACCGAGTGGCACGACCTCGGCGGCGGCCCCTTCCTGCACCTGCCCGCCCTGGCCCTCGACCACCAGGGCCGGCCCGTCCTGGCCCTGATCGGCTCGGACAGCCGGCTCCGCACCACCTGCCTGGAGATCTCCGGCCGCACGGTGCGCGCGGGCGCCTGGCAGTCCTCGGTCTGACACCCGGTACGGGAAACGGCGGAGCGCCGTAGGAGATCCTCCTACGGCGCTCCGCCGTTCCGCCGCCCGAGGGCGGCGCTCAGACCGAGACCGGCTCCGGGGCCGCGGCCGGGGCCTGCGCGTCGCCGCTCCGGTCCCGCAGCCGCACCAGGTGGTCGGCGCCCAGCGCGAGGCCGAACGGCACCGGCAGCCAGGCCGGCAGCCAGAGCCGGAAGCCCTGGTCGACGACCGGGTGCGCGACGGCCGCCGCCATGCCGACCAGCCAGATGCCCAGGCACAGCCAGAGCAGTACGGGCGCCCGGCCGCGCAGCCGCACGAAGATCCAGCAGGTCACCACGAGCAGCGGCAGGTAGAAGGAGGAGTAGCCCTCCGCCATCAGCCAGTGCTGCCAGTAGACCCCGTTGAGGCGCAGCAGCAGGCTGGTGGTGTTCGGCACGTCCGGCTGGGTGAAGTGGTTGGCGAAGGTGTCCTGCAGGGTCTCGTTCATCCCCGGCAGCTGCCACAGGTGCGTCGCCGCGCTGACCCCGAGCACCGTGAGCGCGGAGATCCCGGTGAAGGCGTGCAGCTGCCACTTGCGCAGCTCCGGCCGGATCACGGCCAGCAGCACCCCGACGGCGGCGAAGGCGCCCGCCAGCATCATGCCGGTCGAGTACTTGGTGAGGCACAGGACGAGGTAGCCGAGCACCGTCACGACCGCGCCGAGCGCCACCCGGCCCCGGATGAGCCACAGCCCGCCCAGCACCACCGCCAGGGTGGTGGCGATGGCCGGCCCCTCGGTCAGCCCGCCCATCGACCCGTCACTGGCGTCGCACAGCGGGGACAGCAGGAAGGCGGCCATCCCGACCCCGGCCGCCGGCACCGCCAGGCCGGCCTCCCGGGCGATGCGGTACACCAGGCCGGCGGAGAGCAGCGTCATCAGCAGCGCCATCAGCCACATGCCGCGCAGCACGCCGAAGGCCGCGACCGCGGGGGCCAGCAGCAGCGGGTAGCCGGGGCGGGTCTCGAAGATCCGGTCGTACCTGGGCTGGTTGGGCGAGAGCGCGCCGTTCTTCGCCTGGCCCATGCAGTTCTGGAAGAACTGCGCGTGCGGCTCCGGCTCCTGGAAGGTGTCGAGGGAGGCGACCCCCTCGGTGTAGTTGCGGTGCGCCCGGCTGCTGCAGAAGGCCTTGAGCGCGTCCTGCTGGGCCTTGGCCTTGGGCTCGCCGAGGATCTGCAGCGTGCTCCGCGCGTACCGGTAGGAGTCGTTGGAGATCATCCAGTGCGAGTGCCCGAAGACCTGGAACACCGTGAAGAACAGCAGGATCAGCGCGGGGAGCTTCAGGCCCGAGGCGCGGCCTCTGGTGGTGGACTGCATGGTTCAGCGGTCTCCGTTGCTGATCGGCTCGGCCTTGCGCCGGGCGAAGGCCTGGCCGGACTGGCTGCGCATCTCCTCGACGCCGCGGCTGACGGCCGCGCGCACCCGCTTGGAGAGCGGCTTCTCCACCAGGCGGTTGATCAGCCAGGCCAGGGTCAGCATGGCCAGCGTGACCAGCACGACCAGCACCCCGTGCGGCAGCTTGGTGCGGAAGGCGTGGATCAGGTTCCAGCCGATGTTCTCGTGCACCAGGTACAGCGGGAAGGTCAGCGCGCCCAGGGTGGTCAGCCACTTGCCGCGCACCCAGGAGAGCTTGCCGAGGGCGAGCAGCGCCATCACGGCGAACATCACGGTGAGGATGACCATCACCGGCCACTCGGGCACGGTGTAGTTGAGGTCACGCATCTCGTGGCGGAAGTTGAACATGATCGCCTGCTGCGCCAGCAGGAACTGCATCACCACGATGCCCCACAGCAGGGGGGTCGGGCGGAACCGGTACATCAGGTAGAACGCGATGCCCGCCACGAAGAACGGCGAGTACTCCGGCACCACCACGATGTCGAGGAAGTCGCTGCCGGTCTCCCGCGTGATCACCGTGGCCACCGTCCACAGCGAGCAGAAGGCGACGGCTGAGCGGTAGTTCAGCCCGCGCCAGATGACCAGCGCGAAGAGCAGGTAGAACTTCATCTCGATCCACAGCGTCCAGTACACGCCGTCGACCTGGGTGACCCCCATCGGCAGCTGGAGCATCGTGAGGTTCACCAGCACGTCGTGCAGCGAACGGCGCGGCAGCACCGTCGGCCAGATCGCCAGCACCGTCGCGGTGATCAGCACCGCGGCCCAGTACGCCGGGTAGAGCCGGGTCACCCGGGATATGAAGAAGTCGCCGACCGAGCGCCCCCAGCTGCTCATGCAGATGACGAAGCCGCTGATCAGGAAGAAGAGCTGCACGCCCATCCACGAGTAGGCGGTGAAGTGGTGCAGCAGCGGGAAGAGCTTCTGGGAGGACTTCCCGCCCCACGCCACCGACCCCATCGCCGTGTAGTGGTACGAGACGACGACGATGGCGGCCAGGAACCGGAGGCCGTCGAGAGCCGCCATCCGGCTCGGCTTGGGCTTGACGACCGGCGCCGGTGCGGCGAGCTCAGGGTCGGTGAGTTGGGCATACATGGGGCGAGATCTTATTCCACGCCCCCCCTGTCAGCTCCGGCGGGCCAGCCAGGCCGTACAGGCGTCGACTCCCTCGGGGACGGACAGCAGAAAGCAGCCGGCATCGCCGAAGCCGCCCCGGATCAGCCCTGCGATGTCGTGCTCCAGGGCCTCGCCCATCCGGACGAAGTGCGCGTCCTCCAGCTTGGGGGCGTCGAAGTGCACCCACTGCCGCAGACCGCGCTCGTCGCGCACCACGCAGCCGTAGCGCTGGGTGCCCTGGCCGGGCAGGCGGTACTCGGCGAGGTGGAAGGCGGTGCAGCACCAGACCGGGACGCCCACCAGGAGGGCCCGGGCGCCGGAGCGGTAGAGCGCGCCGGCGGGCGAGCGCTCGCCGAGGTGGCAGTCGAGCGCGTGGCCGGCCGTCACCTCCTCGGCCTTCGGGCCGACGGCGGTGAAGGAGGTCTGCGGGTGCGCGCTGCGGACGGCCCCGGGCAGGGCGCGGACCAGCTCGGAGAGGGCGCCGAGGATCGGCGAGGCGGGCGTGGTGGCCGGGTCGTACGGGGGCATGGTGGCCCGGTGGGCGCGCAGCTCGGCGGGGCCGAGGCCCTCGGTGCGGGCCAGCGCGAGCCGGGAGGTGTCGGAGTTCTCCGGCGAGGCGGTGTAGACGACCAGGGTGCCCTCGGGGCCGAGCGCCCCGAGCAGCGCCTTCAGAATCGTTTCGCCGCCGCCGTCCACCGGCCCCACCGAGCGCAGCGAGGACTGCACCAGCAGCGTCTCGCCCGCCCGCACCCCGATCGCCCGCAGGTGCTGCTCCAGCTCACCGGCCGCGTACACCACGTCTCCCATTCCCCCACCCCACCACCTCGGCCTTCAGCACCTCTAGGGCGTCACCGCGAGCAGGGGCTCCAGCGCCGCCCGCATGCCCAGGACGAAGCGCTCGCCCGGGCCGGTCAGCGAACCGGAGCCGAGCAGGGTGCCGATCGCGTCCCGGGTGTGCCCACGCCAGGTGGTCAGCTCGGTGCGGGCCCGGTCGGCCGCCTCGCTCGCCAGCCCGTCGTAGGCCCGCGCCCGGGAGGCCCAGTACTCGGTGACGGCCAGGTGCGCGTAGGTGCCCTGCAGCAGGCCCTCCAGCGGGCGCGGGTCCGGCCGCCAGGGGGCGTGGTAGCGGCGGGCGTCGGTGCGGTCGAAGAGGTCGTAGCGGTCGAGCAGCGCGCCCAGCTTGACGTGGTTGAACTCGTGGGTGAGCAGCAGGGCGAGGGTGGGCGCGGTGGCCGGGCGGGCGATCCCGACGGCGCCGAAGGCCTGCCGGGCCGCGGCGCTGACCTCCCGCCCGGCGGGGCCGGGCCGCAGCGGGGTGACCACCCCGAGCCCGGCCCGCAGGCCGGCGGCGTGGCCCGGCAGGTCGCGCCGGATCAGCTCCCAGGCCTCGCGCAACGCGCCCGTCCAGGCCTGCAGTTCGGGCTCCGGAAGCCGGCCGGCCACCGGGTGCTGGTGCTCGGCCCGGGCCGGGTCGATGTCCTCCAGGGCGAGCGTCCAGCCCCCGCCGCCGGTCAGCTCCACCCGTCGCAGCGGCTGCCAGTGCGGCCCGGCGCTCTCGCCCCAACGCACCGCCGCCCCGCCGGCGGTGAAGCCCTCGGCGCTGCCGCTGAGGTGCACCGGCCCGGGCTCGCCGACCAGCAGCCGGCCCAGGGTCGGCAGGTGCACGGCGCCGTCGCGCACCGGCACCGCCAGCTCGCAGGCCGCCCCGGCCCGCAGGCTCACGGCGGCGGCCAGCGCGGCCAGCCCGCCCGGCTCCGCGAACGGCTCGCCGCGCAGGCAGCGCACCGCCCAGGCCCGTACGTACGGGTGGCGCAGCACGGCGTCCACCGCCTGCGGGGCCTCGGCGTCCAGCCGGGCGAGCACCGCCCAGGCCTGCGGGGCCTGCGGCGCGAGTGCGGCCAACAGCTGCTTGGTGAGCCGCAGTTGGGCCTGCACCAGGGCATCGACCGTCTCGGCGCTGCCGTGCCCGGCGGCCAGCTCGTCGAACTGGGCATCCGTCAGTTCGAGGTCCAGGGTGCCCGCTTCACCGTGCGGGTCGGCGGCGCGGTCACGGATGGTGGTGATCAATTTCATCAGATCCCGGCAGAAGACGGAGGGGTTGTCGAATTCGCGCCCGGCCCGGTACCGGTGCGCGTAGAGGCCGCCGCCGCAGGAGGCGACCACCGGGCAGGAGCGGCACTGCGCGCTCAGCCCGGCCAGGCCGGACTGCCTGCGCACCATCGCGGGGTGGCGGGCGACGCGGTCGAGGCCGTGCTCGAAGAGGTCGAAGCCGGTCTCGGGGGCGCCGTCGTAGGCGGTCTTGAGGCTGTCGGCCTGCTCCAGCGTGCCGTCGGTCTCCACCACCACCAGGTCGGCCGGGTCGAGCCCGAGCGACTCGGTGAGGCTGGAGCGGCCCTGCAGGGTGCGGTGCACCGAGTCGAACAGCCGCACCGGCACCGGGCGCCCGCGAGCCGTCCAGCGGTCGTACACGGCCTGCAGCCAGTCCGCGTACGGGGTCGCGCCGGCGCCGGGCGGCCGCTTGGGCGGGGTGTCCCAGGTCGCGTGCGGGAGCAGGAAGTCGATCCGGGGCGGGTCGAGGGCGACCAGCGCGTCGTAGACGGCCGCCGGGTCGTTCTCCACGTCCACCGTGCAGAGCAGCCCGGCGTACAGGTGCCGGTACCGGGGCCCGCGCAGCAGCTCCACGGCGGCCAGCACCTGGCCGTGGCTGCTGCGCCCGTCGGCGTACCGGCGGTGCCGGTCGTTGGCGGCCCGGTCACCGTCCAGCGAGATGCCGACCCGGATGCCGAGCTCACGGAAGAGCTCCAGGTACGTCCGGTCGAGCCGGACGCCGTTGGTGTGGATGCGCAGGTCGAGCGCGCAGCCGGCCGGCAGCGCGGCGCGCAGTTCCTCGGCCGCCCGGCGCAGCAGCACCGGCCCGGCGAGCAGCGGCTCGCCGCCGTGCAGCACCACGTGGACGGCGGCCAGCCGGTGGGCCCGGGCGTGCTCGCCGATCCGCTCGGCCGCCCGCACCAGCACCCGCTCGGAGACCGCCCGGGGCTTGCCGCGCCAACTGGTGTCGGCGTGCTCGTACACGTAGCAGTGGTCGCAGGCGAGGTCGCAGCGGCTGTGCATCTTCAGCACGAACTGCGAGAACGGCACGACGGCGGGGCCCGCCTGCGCGGGTACGGCGGCGGGCGGCGCTTCGGGGCGTGGCATGGCTACCGGCTCAACGGACTGCCGGGCCCGGGGCGAACCGGGCCCGGGACGGGTGGGACGGGGGGATCCGACCCGTCAGATCGAGGAGTTGAAGGCCGCGACGGCGACCGCACCGGGCTCCTCGCCCGGGAAGGCGCGGTGCAGCCGGGCCATGAGCTCCTCGGGGCCGCGGGCGGCCAGCTCGGTGAGCGAGGGGCGCTCGGCAGCAGGTCCGGCGGGCTCGGTGTCGGCCGGACGGACGGCGAGTGCGGCGACCATGGCAGTCTCGTTTCTGCGCCCGGGGCACGGGGAAGCTTGGGGCGCGGGAAAACGGGGTAACACAGATACCCTGTCCTGGCACTGGGTCGATCCCGATTACGCCCGATTTTCCCCATGCCCACCCCCAGCAGCCCCTGGCGCCCCCGGAGAATGGCCCGGAAGAGTGAGACTCTCCATCAGCTCGGTCTAGTCCCCCGTACGGCGGTTGACGTAGCCGAGCCGGTCGCTCGGCCGCGGACCGCGTCTCACGGGCAGAGCCGCTCGACCCGCCAGTCACTCCCCTCGGCGACGTACCGCAGCCGGTCGTGCAGCCGGTTCGCCCGGCCCTGCCAGAACTCCACCGACTCGGGCACCACCCGGAACCCGCCCCAGAACGGCGGCACCGGCACGCCCTCACCCTCGGGGTAACGGGCCGCCAGATCGTCGTACCGCCGCTCGAGCACCTCCCGGCTGCTCACCGGGCTGGACTGCTCGCTGGCCCAGGCGCCCAGCTGCGAGCCGTGCGGGCGGGTACGGAAGTACGCGGCGGTCTCGTCCCGGCCCACCTTCTCCACCCGGCCGGTCACCTGCACCTGACGGCCCAGCGTGATCCACGGGAACAGCAGCGCGGCCCACGGGTTGACTGCCAGTTCGCTGCCCTTGCGCGAGCCGTAGTTGGTGTAGAACACGAAACCGCGCCGGTCGAAGCCCTTGAGCAGCACCGTCCGGGAGCTCGGCCGCCCCGCCGCGTCGGCCGTCGAGAGCACCATCGCGTTCGGCTCGGGCACCCCGGCCTGCTCCGCCTCGTGGAACCACCGGGTGAACTGGGTGAGCGGGTCGGCGGCGAGCTGCTGCTCGGCCAGGCCGTCGTGCTCGTAGTGCTCGCGCATCACGCTCGGGTCCGGAGCGGGCCGGTCCTCGGCGGGCGTCGACTGGTGTTTCGGGTGGCTTTCCGCGGTAGGCACCCCAACATCATCCCGTACGACAAGCGTCGGGTACCGCTACGCCCGGGCAAACCCAGGTGGGAGATAAGGTGTCTCGCCGCCGCTCCACCATCCGGCACGCGAGGGAATGTCCCGCTTTGGATCCCCTCGCGCCGTATTGTCCGTCAACGGGGACGGACCGGGCCCGCCAGTGACGTCAGGCCCCGGAGGAACATCACCGTGGTGGTGTCTGGCGCAATGCACTCCGTGCCTGCCACTCTGACACCGAGTGCCAACCACCAAACGGTCATCGCCGGCCCCGCCCCACCACGGCGGCCCGGCGCATCGGATCACTGAAGGAGCCGTCCATGTCCGATTTCGTACCCGGGCTTGAGGGTGTCGTCGCTTTCGAGAGCGAGATCGCCGAGCCCGACCGTGAAGGCGGCGCCCTCCGATACCGCGGTGTCGACATCGACGAGCTGGTCGGTCACGTCTCCTTCGGCCACGTCTGGGGCCTGCTGGTGGACGGCAAGTTCAACCCCGGCCTGCCGGCCGCCGAGCCGTTCCCGATCCCGGTGCACTCGGGTGACATCCGGGTCGACGTGCAGTCCGCGCTCGCGATGCTCGCCCCGGTCTGGGGCCTCAAGCCGCTGCTCGACATCGACGCCGACCAGGCCCGTGACGACCTCGCCCGCGCCGCCGTGATGGCGCTCTCCTACGTGGCCCAGTCGGCCCGCGGCCAGGGCCTGCCGATGGTCCCGCAGAGCGAGATCGACAAGGCCGAGACGGTGGTCGAGCGCTTCATGATCCGCTGGCGCGGCGAGCCGGACCCGAAGCACGTCAAGGCCATCGACGCGTACTGGACCTCGGCCGCCGAGCACGGCATGAACGCCTCCACCTTCACCGCCCGCGTCATCGCCTCCACCGGCGCCGACGTGGCGGCGGCGCTCTCCGGCGCCGTCGGCGCGATGTCGGGCCCGCTGCACGGCGGCGCCCCCTCGCGCGTGCTGCACATGATCGAGGAGATCGAGCGCACCGGCGACGCCGCCGCGTACGTGAAGAAGACCCTCGACAAGGGCGAGCGCCTGATGGGCTTCGGCCACCGCGTCTACCGCGCCGAGGACCCGCGCGCCCGCGTGCTGCGCCGCACCGCCAAGGAGCTCGGCGCCCCGCGTTTCGAGATCGCCGAGGCGCTGGAGAAGGCCGCGCTGGAGGAGCTGCACAACCGCCGCCCCGACCGCGTGCTCGCCACCAACGTCGAGTTCTGGGCCGCGATCATGCTCGACTTCGCCGAGGTGCCCGCGCACATGTTCACCTCGATGTTCACCTGCGCCCGCACCGCCGGCTGGTCGGCGCACATCCTGGAGCAGAAGCGCACCGGCCGCCTCGTGCGCCCCGCCGCGCGCTACATCGGCCCCGCCGCCCGCAGCCCGCAGGAGATCGAGGGCTACGAGTCCATCGCCCACTGAACGCACGGTTGAGGCCTGGTCACCCGCCCGGGTGACCAGGCCCCGGCACACCCCCCGGCGTGACCAGCGAAGCTCACGTCTCAGCGGGCGGAACGCCGTTCCCGCCCCCTTTCGAGAGCAGTAGGCTGCCCAACGTGGCTCAGATCCAGATCCCCGCTGACATCAAGCCCGCCGACGGCCGTTTCGGCTGCGGCCCGTCCAAGGTGCGCCCCGAGGCCCTGAATGCCCTCGCTGCCACCGGCGCTGCCCTGTTGGGCACTTCGCACCGCCAGGCCCCGGTCAAGAACGTGGTCAAGCGCGTCCGCGAAGGCGTCCGCGAGCTCTTCTCCCTCCCCGAGGGGTACGAGGTCGTGCTCGGCAACGGCGGCTCCACCGCGTTCTGGGACATCGCGGCCTTCGGCCTCGTGCGAAGCAAGTCCCAGCACCTCAACTTCGGCGAGTTCTCCTCCAAGTTCGCCTCCTCGGTCAAGGCCGCCCCCTGGCTGGACGACCCGACCGTGATCAAGACCGAGCCGGGCACCCACCCGCTGCCGGTCGCCGAGGCGGGGGTGGACGTCTACGCGCTCACCCACAACGAGACCTCCACCGGTGTCGCGATGCCGATCCGCCGCCCCGAGGGCGCGGACGCGGGCTCGCTGGTGCTGGTGGACGCCACCTCGGGCGCGGGCGGCCTGCCGGTCGACATCCGCGAGACGGACGTCTACTACTTCGCGCCGCAGAAGTGCTTCGCCTCCGAGGGCGGCCTCTGGCTGGCGACCTTCTCCCCGGCCGCCCTGGAGCGCGCCGCCGAGATCGCCGCCTCCGGCCGGTACATCCCGCCGTTCTTCGACCTGCCGACCGCGATCGACAACTCCTCGAAGGACCAGACGTACAACACCCCGGCCATCTCCACCCTGCTGCTGCTCGCCGAGCAGCTGGAGTGGCTGAACGGCAACGGCGGCCTGGACTGGGCCGTGGCCCGCACCGCCGAGTCCTCCTCGATCCTGTACTCCTGGGCCGAGAAGTCCTCCTTCGCCCAGCCCTTCGTGGCCAAGGCCGAGGAGCGCTCCCAGGTGGTCGGCACCATCGACTTCGACGAGTCGATCGACGCCGCCGCCATCGCCAAGGCCCTGCGCGCCAACGGCATCGTCGACACCGAGCCCTACCGCAAGCTCGGCCGCAACCAGCTGCGCGTCGCGATGTTCCCGGCCGTCGACCCGGCCGACGTCCAGGCCCTCACGGCCTGCATCGACTACGTGGTCGACGCGCTCTGAGGCACTGACGTGCGAAGGGGGGTGCGGCCTCGGCCGCACCCCCCTTCCGCGTTCACTTGACCAGCGAGCTGACCAGCACGACAACCAACAGCAGCAGCAGTGCGCCGCTCACGATCCGCATCCGGGTTTTGGGGTCCACGGTCATCGAGGGTACCCGGCACACCGAGGACCGCTCGCACTGCCCGCCTGCTGCCGGTAGGCGCTCGGTGCCACCCCCACCCGCCGGGTGAACAGCCGGGTGAAGTACGCCGCGTCCTCGTACCCCACCCGCCGGGCCACCGCCGCGACCGGCAGGGCGGTGCCCGCCAGCAGCTCCCTGGCCTCCGCCAGGCGGACGCCCAGCAGGTACTCCTTCGGCCCGGCCTCCCCGACCGCCCGCAGGGCGCGCCGCAGCTCGCCCACCGTGAGCCCGGCCCGCCGGGCGTGCTGGGCCACCGAGAGCGGCAGGCAGGCGCCGCGCCGCAGCACCTCAAGGACGGGCTCCCCCGCCCGGTCCAGGTCCGCCCGGTGCCGCCGCAGCTCGACCAGCAGCTCGTGCACCCCGGCCGCCGTCTCCGCCCCGAGCAGCGGCCCGCCCCGGCGGCAGGCCGCCACGATCCGGGCGATCACCCGCTGCGCGGCCTCCGCGGCCATGAGCGGCGTCACGGCCGCCCCGGGCAGCAGCCCCAGCTCGGTGTAGCCGGCCGTGCCGCCGCCGGTGAAGTCCACGAAGGCCTCCGCCCAGCCCTCCGGGCCGGGGGCGTAGTGGTGCGGCTCACCCGGGCGCAGCCAGAGCACGGCGGGGGCGCGCACCGCGTGCCGCACCCCGTCCGGCCCGACGTACCAGCCCCGCCCGCTGGTGATCACCACCGCCACCCAGTGGTCCAGCGTGCGCGGCCCCACCGTGGGCAGCCGCCCCTGCTGCACTCCCACGCCCAGGCAGGCCAGCCCGGTGGCCAGCTGCCCGGGCCCCGGCTCGAAGTACTGCCACCAACGCTCCATCCGCACCGACCTCCCCCGCGACAGTCCAACACGCCGGTGGCCCGTGTCCATGGTCCGGACGGGATCACTCCCGCAGGCTGGCCCCATGCCCACTCGCACCCTCACGTACGACCGGGGCGGCTTCCGGCTCGACGGCAGCCCGCTGCGGATCCTCTCCGGCGCGCTGCACTACTTCCGGGTCCACCCCGCGCAGTGGCCGGCCCGGCTGACCGCCCTGCGCGCGCTGGGCCTCAACACCGTCGAGACGTACGTCCCGTGGAACCGGCACGAGCCCCGCCCGGGCGCCTTCGAGCGGCTGGACGAACTGCCCGCCTTCCTGGACGAGGCGCACCGCCAGGGCCTGTACGCGATTGTGCGCCCCGGGCCGTACATCTGCGCGGAGTGGTGCAACGGCGGGCTGCCCGCCTGGCTGACCGCCCGGGTCGGCGGCCGGGCCCGCAGCGGCGACCAGGAGTACCTGGCCGCCGTGGACGCCTGGTTCGACCGGCTGCTGCCCGCCGTGGTGGAGCGCCAGCTCGACCGCGGCGGACCGGTGCTGCTGGTGCAGGTGGAGAACGAGTACGGCTCGTACGGCAGCGACCAAGCCTATCTGCGCCACCTCGCCGACGGCCTGCGGCGGCGCGGCGTCACCGTGCCGCTGTTCACCTCGGACGGGCCCGAGGACCACCTGCTGGCCGGCGGCACCCTGCCCGGGGTGCTCGCCACGGTGAACTTCGGCTCCGACCCGGAGCAGGCCTTCGAGACCCTGCGCCGCCACCGGCCGGACGACCCGCTGTTCTGCATGGAGTACTGGAACGGCTGGTTCGACCACTGGGGCCGCCCGCACCACACCCGCGACGCCGCCTCCGCCGCCGACGCCCTGCGGCGGATCCTCGCCGCCGGTGCCTCGGTCAACCTCTACCTGGCCCACGGCGGCACCAACTTCGGCACCGGCGCCGGCGCCAACCTCGCCGACCCGCCGTTCAACTCGACCGACTGGGAGCACTCGCCCTACCAGCCGATCACCACCTCCTACGACTACGACGCCCCGCTGGACGAACGCGGCTCCCCCACCGATAAGTTCACCGCCCTCCAGCACGTCCTGGCCACCGGGCCGACCCCCGAACTCCCCACCCTGCCCGAGCTGTTGCAGCCCGAGACCGTCCCCCTCGCCGAGACCGCCCCGATCCCCTTCGGACCGCCCGCCGACCACCCCACCCCGCCCACCTTCGAAGACCTCGGCCTGGCCCACGGCGTGGTCCGGTACACCTTCCGCACCCCGGCCAGGAGCCCCGAACTCCCGCTCACCGTCGAGGGGTTGCACGACCGGGCGACCCTGCTGGTCAACGGCGTCCGGGCGGCCGAGCTCGAACGAGGCGTGCCCGCCGAGCCCGTCCCGGCCCCCGGCGGCGCCCTGGTCGAGCTGCTGGTCGACTCCCTCGGGCGCCCCAACTACGGCCCGGTCCGCGATACTTGGAAGGGCATCACCGGCGTGCGCCACGAGCGCCAGTACCTGCACGGCTGCCGCACCGAGGCCCTCGACCTGGACGCCCCGCTGCCCCCGCTCACCCCCGGCACCCCGGGCCCGTTCGCCCTCGGCACCCTGACCCTGGACACCCCCGGCGACACCTTCCTCGCCGTCCCCGACGGCCGGTACGGCTACCTCTGGGCGAACGGCTTCCTGCTCGGCCGCTACGACCCCCGCGGCCCCCAGCGCGCGCTGTACTGCCCGGAGCCGCTGCTCCGGCCGGGCCCCAACACGATCACCGTGCTCGAGCTCGGCCCGGCCACCCCGCGCACCGTCGAACTGCGCGGCTCAGCCTTCTGACGGCTGCGCCTCCCACCGCGCCAGCGGCCACTTGCGCAGCGTGGTGTACCGCGACGCCCCGAAGCCCTGCTCGCTGCGCACCAGGTGCAGCTCCGCGGCCTCCCACTCCACGCCGCGGAAGTCCGCCAGCCGCTCGGCCAGCACCTGCATGCCCCCGGCGGCGGCCCGCCGTTCGGCCCGGCGCTGCCCGTGGGCGGAGCCGCCCCGGGCGAGGGTCAGGTGCGGGTGGAAGCCGTACTGGTCGGTCTCCACCCCCAGCTCGTTGACGCCGCCCCGCACCGCCTCCGCCAGCTGCCGCAGCGCCCAGACCTCCCCCGCCACCCCGGCCCAGAGCACCCGGTCGCCGAAGCAGCCGCCCCCGGCCAGCCGCAGCCGGTGCGCGCCGTGCCCGGCCGCGACCCGCCCGAGCAGCTCCTCCACCGCCGGCACCTCCGGCACCGGCAGCTCCCCGAGGAAGGCCAGCGTCAGGTGCCAGCCCTCCACCCCGGACCAGCGCAGCCGCTCCGCCTCCGGCGCCGCCCTCAGCGGCGCCACCGCGTCCACCAGCTCCTGCACCGCCGCCACCGGCGGCAGCACCGCCACGAAAAGCCTCATGCCCCCATCCTCGATCACCTGATAGACCAGGGCCATGAAGATACGTACCGGCACCGCCGAATCCGCCCCGGACGTGCTCCGTCTGCTGGACGAGGCCGTCGCCTGGCTCACCTCGCTCGGCCGCACCGGCCAGTGGGGCGACCGGCCGTTCAGCGAGTTCCCCAAGCGGGTCGCGCACGTCGACAACTACTTCACCGAGGGCTTCCTGCCCCGGCTCGCCGAGAGCGACGACGGCACCCTGCTCGGCGCCTGCGTGCTCTCCGAGGTCGTGCCCGAGTACGCCACCCCGATCGACGGGTCCGAGCTGTACCTGCGCCTGCTGGTCACCTCCCGCGAGCACTCCGGCTCCGGCGTCGGTGCCGCCCTGATCGCGGACGCGATCGAGGAGACCCGACGCCGGGGCCACCCCGTGCTGCGGGTGGACTGCTACGCGGGCGACGACCGCCGCCTGGTCGGCCAGTACGAACGCCTCGGCTTCACCCCCACCGAGACCTTCACGGTCGACCAGGCGGGCCGCCCCTGGCCGGGTCAGATCCTGCAGATGAGGGTCTGAGGCTCAGGCCGCGGTGGCCAGCGCCGCGCGCGGCACCACGGCCACCACCCGGCCGCCCTGCCCGGGGTGCAGGGTCACCCGCACCCGCAGGTCGGCCACCCGGGCCAGCACCACGGCGACCACGCCGGCGGCCAGCGCCGAGACGGCGCCGCAGGCCAGCAGACCCAGCCGGGGGCCGTACTCGGCGGTCACCCAGCCGACCAGCGGGGCGCCGATCGGCGTGCCGCCGGTGAAGACCAGCACCAGCAGGCCCATCACCCGCCCGCGCATCGCGGGCTCGGTGGCCAGCTGGATCGCCGAGTTCACCGAGGTGTTGAAGGTCAGGCCGAAGATCCCGACCAGGGTCAGCAGCACGGCGAAGGACCAGTAGCCGGGCGCGAAGGCCGTCAGCACCTCCAGCGCGCCGAAGCCCAGCGCCGCCCACACCAGCCGCCGCAGCCGCGGCGCCCCGCGCCGGGCCGCCACGAGTGCGCCGGTCAGCGAGCCGACCGCCATCGCGGTGTTCAGCAGGCCGTACTGCCCGGCGCCGACCTTGAAGGTGTCGTAGGCGAAACCCGACAGCAGGGTGGGGAAGTTGAACCCGAAGGTCCCGATGAAACCCGCCAGCACCATCGGCCAGAGCAGCTCCGGACGCTCCTTCACATACCGGAGCCCCTCCCGGAGTTGGCCCTTCTCACGGGCGATCGGCGCCACCGGCCGCAGCTCGCTCGTGCGCATCGCGAGCAGCCCGCCGATCACCGCCACGAAGGACAGCGCGTTGACCGCGAAGGCCCAGCCACTGCCGACCGCCGCGATCAGCAGACCGGCGGCGGCCGGGCCGACCAGGCGCGCGGTCTGGAAGTTGGCGGCGTTCAGGCTCACCGCGTTGGCGAGGTCCGAGGAGTCGACCATCTCGCTCACGAAGGCCTGCCGGGTCGGGTTGTCGACCACGGTCACCAGGCCGAGCAGCAGGGCGAAGACGTAGACCAGCCCGGCCGTCACCACCCCGGTGACGGTCAGCACGGCGAGTCCGGCGGCCAGCAGGCCCATCGCCGCCTGAGTCACGATCAGCAGCCGCCGCTTGGGCATCCGGTCGGCGAGCACGCCGCCGAACAGGCCGAGCAGCAGCATCGGGAGGAACTGCATCGCGGTGGTGATGCCGACCGCGAGCGGGCTGCCGGTGAGGCTCAGCACCAGCCAGTCCTGGGCGATCCGCTGCATCCAGGTCCCGGTGTTGGAGACCACCTGACCGGCGAAGTAGTAGCGGTAGTTGCGGACCCGCAGCGAGGAGAACATCCCGCGGGGTCGGGTGAAGTGCGCTCCGGTGGCGCCAGGGCCACGGGAGCCGGATGCGGCGGTGGGTGCCGCCGCGGTGCGTTCGCTGGGGTCGTCGTCGCCGGTGCCCGGCAGGCCCACGGGGGCCGGCGCCTGGAGCTCGGCGGAGACGGCGGGCGCCGTCTGCTCTGAGTTGGAGTCGTCGGTACGGGTGGCGGCGGCAGCTGCGGCCGGCGGTGTCACGTTGGTCTCCCCTCGGTGCGTGCGCGCCGCCAGGGCGACGCTCACGCGACTGGTGTCTCGTATCGGTCCTGCGGTGATGCGGTCTCCCTCTTCCGGCGCCCGGCCTACCGCCGGGCGCGCCCCCTTGCGCCCCTACAGGTGCGCGAGCTTGTACAGCACGGGCGCGGCCTGCTTCAGCTGCGCCCACTCCTCTTCGCTGAGCCCCTGGGCCAGCTCCGCCAGCCAGGCGTTCCGCCGGCGACGGCTCTCCGCGAGGATCGCCTCGGCCTGCTCGGTGGCGCTCACCACCACCTGCCGCCGGTCCTCCGGGTGCGGCTCCCGCCGCACCAGCCCCTTCTCCTCCAGCATCGCGATGATCCTGGTCATCGAAGGCGGCTGCACGTGCTCCTTGCGGGCCAGCTCGCCCGGCGTCGCCTTCCCACACCTGCCCAGGGTGCCGAGCACCCCGATCTCGGTCGGACTCAGCGACTCCTCCACCCGCTGGTGGCGGAGCCGACGGGACAGGCGCATCGCGGACGACCTCAGCTGGCTGATCGCCGCCAGGTCGTCCTCGGACATCTCGAGCATGTCCTTAGCCTACGTCATTACCCTCCCTAAAGAAAATCCGTTTCGATCACCCCCGCCCGTCCGCGCAACCCCTGTCGACCCCTGACCTGGCACTTCGTCATATCGCCACCGCACCAACCCGATTGCTGCACAGCCCCAGCTGAACATCCGGTCAAGACTTCGCAATGAACCTATGCGCAGAGCGTGAAACACCCACTCTGACCAGCCAGTTCAGCATTTTCGGCCATTTTTGCCGTGCACCTGACCAAGCAGTTACGCTCCGGAACGTCAGGAGCACAGCACGCAAGCACGCACTCTTCGCCCAGCTTGGGAGTCCTCTTGGGTCACATCGACCACGCCGTCTACGGCTGGGTGACACCGGCGCTGTCGTACCTCGCCGCCTGCCTGGGCGCCCTGGTGGCGCTGCGTTCCACCCGGTGGGCGCTGCTCAGCGAGGGCAAGACCCGCCGGAACTGGCTCGCCTTCGCCTCGGTCTCGCTCGGTGGCGGGATCTGGACCATGCACTTCATCGCCATCCTCGGCTTCGCCGTCTCCGGCGTCGAGGTGCACTACGACGTCCTGCTCACCGTGCTCAGCCTGGTGGTCGCGATCCTGGTGGTCGGCGCGGGCATCTTCGCCGTCGGTTACAGCAACCGCCCCAACCTGGCCCTGCTGGTGGGCGGTCTGGCCACCGGCCTCGGTGTCGCGGCGATGCACTACCTGGGCATGGCCGCCATGCGCGTGCCGGGCAGCGTCTCCTACAGCGCCCCGGTGGTGATCGGCTCGATCGCGATCGCCGTCTTCGCCGCCACCGCGGCGCTCTGGGCCACCCTGAACATCCGGGGCACCCGGGCCGTGCTCGCCGCCTCCCCGGTGATGGGAGTCGCGGTCTGCGCGATGCACTACACCGGCATGGCGGCGGTCTCCGTCCACCTCACCGGCGGCACCCGGCACTCGGTGGACGGCGTCCCGGCCCTGGAGTTCGTCTTCCCGCTCGCGGTCGGCTTCGGGAGCTACGTCTTCGTCGCCGCTCTGGCCTTCGCCGCCGCGCCGAGCCAGCGGGGCGGCCAGTCCGTCTTCCGCGGCCCGGCCGCCCCGCTGGCCGCCGCCGGCTCCGGCTACCCGGCCAGGCCCTAGGGCCTGGCCGGGCACAGACTGCGGAAGGGTTCGCTCCTACCCCCCGAGGGAGCGGACCCTTCCGCGCTTTCCGCTTCTGCTTTCTGCTTTCTGCTTTCTGCTCTCCGCGCTACTTCTCGGCGCCGACCAACCGGCCCTCGCCCCGGATGTGTTCGGGCGTCGCCGTCGGGCAGACCTTGTGCACGAACTCGCGCCGCAGCCGGTGGTACGGCTCGTCCGGCTCGTAGAAGTTCCGCCGCATCCGGGCCAGTTCCTCCGCCCGGTACTGCGCGAGCGGCTTGACGTCCTCGTCCGCGTCCCGCCAGCGCTTCTTCTCGAGCAGCTTGTCAGCCAAGTCCGGCGAGGCCGCCAGCTCGGCCGCCGCCCGGCGCACCCAGCCCTGGAACTCGGCCGCGGTACCGCCGCGCACCCGGTCCACCAGGCCGAGCGCGAGCCCCTCCACCGCGCCGACCGGCAGCGCCTCGGTGGTCAGCCGCTCGGCCTGGTCCGCGCCGACCCGGCGCGGCAGGGTGTAGGTCCAGTACTCGGAGCCGTACAGGCCCATCAGCCGGTAGTGCGGGTTGAGCACGGCCGCGTCCCGGCACCACACCTCGTCCGCCGCGATGGCCAGCATCAGGCCGCCGGCCGCCGCGTTGCCGGTGAGCGTCGAGACGGTCAGCTTGTTGGTGGTGGTCAGGATCGCCTCGACCAGGTCGTCCATCGCGTTGATGTTCTCCCAGGACTCCGCCGCCTGGTCCTCGGCCGCCTCGATCACGTTGAGGTGGATGCCGTTGGAGAAGAAGTCCCGCACGGGCCCGAGCACCAGGACCGAGGTCGGCCGCTCGGCGGCGGCCCGGTAGGCGGTCAGCAGCCGCCGGCACTGCTCGGTGCTCATCGCCCCACTGGGGTAGGAGAATTCGAGGTAGCCCACCTCCCCCTCCTCGCGGTAGCGCAGCTCCGACCAGGTGTCCCGGCCGGAGGCCGCGAAGGGCTTCACCGGCACCTCGGGCAGCGCCTCGGCGAGCTCGCCGAGCACCGTCACGGCGGGCAGCTTGTACGTCGCCGGCCCGCCGGGCCTGCGCCGGGCCCGCAGCTGGGTCAGCCAGACCGCGCCGTCGGTGGTCGCCCGGCAGACGGCGCCCGTCCGCCTGGCGATCAACTCGCCCGGCTCACCGCGCAGTTCGTCCTCCACATGGGCGCCGTGCAGGAAGTACTCCCGCCCGTCGATCTCGTCCAGCACCCCGGGCTGCGAATCGGCCGAGCGCAGCTTGCGCAGCACCGTCGCGGTGTCGTCCGCCCGCCAGTCGATCCGGCGGTACTCCTGGGTGTGGTACGGCCGCAACTGGCCCTGCACGTCCGGCTTCTCGTAGTCCAGCGGCTCGGGCTCGAACTGCCCGCCGGCGAACCGCTCGACGGCCAGCAGCACGGCCTCCACAGCCGCGGCGGCGACTTCGTTGCGGTACAACTCGCTCTTCCCGCAAGGCTCGACGGTGAACGGCACGGAGGCCCAGATCGGGCCCGCGTCCATCTCCGCCACGGCCTGCAGCACCGTGACCCCCCACCGCTGGGCACCTTCGTGGATCGCCCAGTCCAGCGAGGACGGCCCCCGGTCCCCCTTGGGGCCCGGATGGACGATCAGCACGGTGTGTTCGGACCAGATGTCCTCCGGGATCGCTCTGGTCAGCATCGGCGCCACGATCAGCTCCGGCTCGAACCGGGCCACGCCGTCGCGCACCACATCGTCCCCGAGGGCCAGTTCGACGCCCACCACGTGCCCACGTGCTCTGAGTTCGGCGTGGACCCGCTGGGTCAGGCTGTTGAACGCGCTCGCGATCAGGAGAATGCGCAAGGTGCCCCTCCGGCTGTGTGTCAGCTGATGTGTCGGTCCCCGTTGTGCTCCGTTCCGGCGCGGGCCCCCACCCGCGCCTGGTCATCCAATCAGGTCATGGACATGCAAGAAGGCCGAATCCGAACTTACGCCCGACATCTCGACCTTCTACCCACAGTTACGACACGACACCCCGCTGGGCCTCAGATCTGCAGGGTGAACCAGGTGGTCTTACCCGTACCGTTCGGCCTGACACCCCAACTCTGGGCCAGTGCCTCGACAATGGTCAGCCCCCGGCCCGACTCCTCCTCGTCGGCGGCCAGCCGCGGGTGCGGGTGCTCCGGGCTGTGGTCGCTGATCTCGACCGTCAGCTCGGCCGCGGTACGGCGCAGCCGCAGGCCGATCGGGCCGCGGGCGTGCCGGACGGAGTTGGTGAGCAGCTCGGACAGCAGCAGACAGGCGTCGTCCGCCCGGTGCTCGCAGCCCCAGGCGAGCAGCGCCTCGGCCAGGAAGCCCCGGGCGGCGGCCACCGCCGAGGGCACGGCCGGGAGTTCGGTGGTGGTGGCCGCCAGCGGCGCCTCGGGGAGCCGGGTGAGCAGCAGGGTGACGTCGTCGTTGTGGCCCTCGGCGTCCGGCAGCAGGGCCCGTAGCACCCGGTCGGCGACCTCCTCCAGCTGCTGAACGGCCGCGAAGGCCTCACCCACCGCGCCCACCAGCTCGCCGAGTTCGGCCTCGATGTCCCCGCCGGGCGTCTCCACCAGGCCGTCGGTGTAGAGCAGCAGGGTCGCCCCCGGCGGCACCGCCATCCTGGTCTGCTGGTGCGGGATGCCGCCCACCCCGAGCGGGGCACTCACCGGCGCGGGCAGCACCCGGACGGGATCGCCGGGCGCCGCGAGCAGCACCGGCAGGTGCCCGGCCGAGCAGATGGTCACCTCGCCGGTGTCGGGGGCGATCACCAGGTAGCAGCAGGTGACCAGTTGGTCGGGCAGCTCCAGGTCCGTGACCGCCGCGTCCAGCGCCTGCATCAGCCGGCGCGGCTCCATCCCGGTCTTGGCCAGCGCGTGCGCGGCCGAGCGCAGCTGCCCCATCACGGCCGCCGCCTCCAGGCCGCGCCCCATCACGTCCCCGATCAGCACCCCGACCCGCCCGGCCCCCAGCGGTATCAGGTCGAACCAGTCCCCGCCCACCCCGGCGCCCTGGGTGGCGGGCAGGTAGCGGCTCGCGGTGGTCAGGCCCGGGATGGCGGGCGGGGTGCCCATCAGGCTCCGCTGCAGGGTGAGCGCGATGTGCCGCTGCTGCTCGTACAGCGCGGTCAGCTCCGCCTCGGCCCGCTTGCGGTCGCTGATGTCCCGCACGATCGCGCAGGCGCCGGTCACGGGGCCGTCGGCGATCCTGGTCGGCCAGAGCGTCACGTCCACGTCGACCTGGGCGCCGCTGCGGGTGACCCGCAGGGTCTCGAAGTGCTCGACCCGCTCGCCCGCGCCGAGCCGCTTGAGCAGCACGGTGATCTCCTCGCGATGCTCGGGCGGGGCCAGCATCGCGACGTGGCACCCGAGCGCCTCGGCCGCCGTGTAGCCGTACAGCGACTGCGCCGCCGCGTTCCAGTAGGTGATCCGCCCGTCCAGGGTCTTGGCCAGGATCGCGTCCTGCGAGGACTCCACCAGGGCGGCCAGTTCGTTGATCCGCGCCTCGGCCGCCTTGCGGTCGCTGACATCCCGCACCGCCGCCGAGAACAGCAGCCCGTCGGCCGTCTCCAGCGGGCTGAGGCTGATCTCCACCGGGAACTCGGTGCCGTCCTTGCGCAGCCCGTGCAGCTCCAACCCGGCCCCCATCGGCCGTACCTGGCGGTTGGCGGCGTAGCCGTCCCGGTGCCGCGTGTGCTGCTCCCGGAACCGCCCGGGCACCAGCAGCTCCACCGGCTTGCCGAGCAGCTCCTCCCGCCGGTACCCGAACAGCGCCTCCGTCTGTGCGTTCACCAGCGTGATCACCCCGCCGTCGTCCACGATCACCATCGCGTCCGGCGCCGCCTCCAGCAGCCCCCGGAACCGCCGCTCGGCCGCTCTCCCTGCCCCGCCGCCCATGTACTCGCTCCCTCACCCGACCCCCGGTGCCGTTGCCGCCCCACCCCACCGCATCGGGCCCGCCCCCGCCCCCGCATGTCCGCAACTGCTCCCACTCGCCTGAATATGCCAACAGAACGTGCAGTTTCGACCGGCCCGAACGCGTCACACCTCTTGGACGGCCCTCCGAATCACTTGAACACATCACGACAATTACCAGGCGAATTTAATAGTCATATGATTTTGGGACCCATTGCCGCCCGCTTGTCCGCCATGAAATCGTCCGGCTGACCGGTCGCCATTTCGCCAAAGGGGAGTGTGCCGAGATGAACGTCCATGCCAAGAATTCGACTTTCCGGCGTCGCGGCCGGGCCGCCGCGGCCGTGGGCGGCGCCCTCGCCGCCGCACTGACCGCCGGCCTGCTGATCGGCGGCACATCCACGCAGGTCACCGCCGCCCCGGCACCCGCCGCCGTGGCGCCGGCCACCACCGACCCGCAGGGGCTCACCACCGCCGAACTCGCCGACTGGCAGCAGCGGACCGCCACCCCGGCCGGACGTGCTCAGGTCATTTCCGACCTCCAGGACGCCTTTTCCGGAATCGCCACCGTAGGCACCGGCCCCATGCCGGCGAGCGGGCCCGCAAGCGGCGTCACGTCCGCGACCTACACCGACGGCGGCCGAATCGTCCAGGCCTTCTCCTCCGGATTCGACCGCGACCACTTCTGGATCATCGCCTCCTACGGGGACATCGCCCACGGAGCCATCAACGCCGCCGTCGCCGCCTGCGCCACCCGCCTCCCCGGCTGGCTCTGCGCCTCCGCCGGCGGCCTCCTCTCCTCCTGGGCCAACGGCTGGGGCTACGCCACCAACCACGGCGTCTGGGCCGCCGTCTACTGGAACCCCCCACACGTCACCGGCGGCCGCTGGTAACCCACCCCCGCCGACGGCCCCGCACCCCGCCGACGGGGCCGTCCGGCACGGGGGCGACATCCTCTCCGCCGAGCCAAAGCAGCCCTGCGAGGCAGGCCGCGTCTCACTGACCTGTCGGACCGCCAGGTCAGGCATGCCTGTCCTGCGAACCGTCTAACTCCTGCGGTGCCGCCCACTTCCTTTGCGCAACAACGCCACCGGCGTGTCCTCCTGTGGCGGAGCGAACTCGTCACCGCGTCGAACGATCATCGGGTACGCATCCGCGAAGCTCTCGGCCACAGCCAGCGGCAGCCATGCCTTGCCGTCCCATTCCACAACCAGACGCGGGGTATCCCGGAACAGTTGGTCGCCCTGAGCCTTCGAGTCCAGACTCAGCGCGTCCCGGGTGCCCGGCGGCCGGACCCGGTCGGCGCGGGCGGCGTACCAGTCGGTCACGGTTTCGTCGTCGGGTTCGAGCACTGCTGGCCCTCTCGCTGAGCGTCATCCCGAGGTTAGCCGTCCTGGCTGCTCGGTGGGGATGCTCCAGGCCATCGGAGCAGCCCGAAGGGCGCCCGCTCACGCAACGCATCGGCGTAGGCGGTCGAGTCGTCGAACTCCCGGAAGCTGGTGATCGGATCGTCCGCCGCGTACAGCATGGCGAGAGCGCACGGGTGGCAGAAGTCCTGTCCGGTGTCCAGATCCCGAAGATTCGCGTAGTGCTGGCACCCAGACCACTGGCACCGCCTACGGTGCTTTCCGCCGGTCTTCCGTCCCGCCATGGTGTGGTAATCCGCCGAGCTACCTTGGTTCCCGGCCGAGCACCGAGAGTCGCTGGGCCGAGCGGAGCCGCAGCGCAAACTGGTCGGTGGGCAGCGTGGACGACCAGTCACCGAGTAGGCCCACCAGGCGCTCGGCCAGCGTGCCGAAGTCCTGCCCGCCAAGGTTCGGCGGAAGCGCTTCGCGCAGTTCCTCGGTGTCCTCGCCCAGCTCCAGCAGCTTGCGCAATGCGTAGTGAACCGTCAGGAGTTGCACGCCGAACGTGAGGTGCAGGCTGTATTCCTCCGTGCTCTGTCCCGCGTGTACCCAGCCACGGGGGATGAAGAGCACCTGTCCGGCCCGCAACGTCGCCTCGAAGTGAGGGGCATCCTTCTCGAACCGGGCCTTGTCCTCGGGGTCGAACCCGATCTTCGACCAGTTGTGGTGTTCCAGCGGGTTGACGAATGTCGGGGCGAAGATGCGCCACAGCTTCGCGCCTTCAGCCTGCGCGATGAACACGTGATGGCAGTCCCAATGCCATCCGAATCCCTTCGCCCGTCCGGCGGGCGTGAGGTAGAGGTTCCCGGTGACCGGGTGGCCCAGCATGGACGACAGCTCCTCGCAGAACTGCATGATGGGCGGGTACGACCGGTGGAGCCCGTTGAGGACCAGGGTGTCAGTCGGGTGATCGGCGGATGCCCGTTCAGCGGTCAGTACGCCGTCACGGACCATCCCGAACCCGCCTGGCCGGATGTCCGGGTCAATCAGGATCTCGCGGGCGGCTTGCCGACTGGCGAGCTGTTGCAGGTCCGCCGCGTCCCGGTCGTACACCGTGGGGACCGAGGGCCACGCGGTGCGGAAGTCGTCCGGGTCGGCGACCAGCCTTGACAGTGCAGTCTGCACGTTGGCAATCCCTTCTCGTAGGGTGGGAAGAGACGGCCGCCCCAGTTGAGTTGGGGCGACCGCCTCCTTCACGTGCGAATGTGTCAGCCGATCAGGCCGTCGTACTGTCCGGCAGCGAACGCGTCCCTGAGCTTGCGCAGCTCGCCGGGGGTGCCGGTGATCACAGCGCCGTCGTTGTTGATGTTGGCGATGGCGACCAGGCCGTTTCCGGCCCTGGCGACCGCGAAGCACTCCACCGTGTCGTCCAGGTGGGAGCCGTGGACGGAACATCTGGGAGGCAGAACCGCATGGCCAGGCGTGACTACGAGGACGACCCGAACGCCCCCCAGCCCAACAGCCTGGTTCCGGCTGCGTCGGTGGTCGTGGTGGACGAGGTAGGCCGCATCCTGCTCCAGCGGCGGACAGACAACGGACTATGGGCACTGCCCGGGGGAAAGATGGAGCTGGGTGAATCCATCGCAGGCTGTGGCATCCGGGAGACCCGCGAAGAGACCGGCATCGACATCGAGATCACCGGCATCGTGGGCACTTACACCAACCCCGGCCATGTCTTCGCGTACGACGACGGCGAGGTCCGCCAGGAGTTCTCCGTCTGCCTGCTCGGCCGACCCGTCGGCGGCACCCTCCGAGCATCGGACGAGTCCTTCGAGGTCGCCTGGTACACCCCGGCCGAGGTCGACGCCCTCCCCATGGTCGCGAGCATCCGTAAACGGCTCAACGACTGGCGCAGCGGTCAGATCCCGGTGATCCGGTAGCCCCGCCCAACCAGTGTCGGCTTGTCCACCGGACGGCCTCCCAGCTCAGGCGCCCCGCCTGCCGGGCTCGTGGAGGAGATCGAATTCCCCGTTCGCGATGGCGTCGGCCAGCTCCCTCCGCCGGGCCAGCTGCACCATTCCCAGCAGTGCCGCGCGGACCGTGGCGGCCGCCGTCGCGGTGCCGAACAGACACTGAGCCTCAGCCAGAAGACCATCGTCGAGATCGATTGCGATACGCGCCATAGCGTTCCCTCTGTCCCGCGACGATGCCGGTGGCACACGAGCATAGAGGCCGACGGCCCCGCACTCCGGCGAGTGCGGGGCCGTCCGTTCGAGGGGGTGTCAGCCGAGGCCGAGGGCCGGCATCGCGTAGTAGAAGGCGAAGACGGCGGCGACCGCGTACATCGCGACCGGCACCTCACGCCCCCGGCCCGCCGCCAGGCGGAGGATGCAGAAGGCGATGAAGCCGAAGCCGATGCCGTTGGTGATGGAGTAGGTGAACGGCATCATGATCATCGTCAAGAAGGCCGGGACGGCGATCGTGTAATCGCTCCAGTCGATCTCGCGGATCGAGTTCGCGAGGATCAGGAAGCCGACGGTGACCAGGGCCGGGGTGGCGGCCTGGGCCGGGACCATGGTGGCCAGCGGGGTGAGGAAGAGGGCCAGCAGGAAGAGGCCGCCGGTGACGATGGAGGCGAAGCCGGTGCGGGCGCCCTCGCCGACGCCGGCGGTGGACTCGACGAAGCAGGTGTTGGCGGAGGAGGAGGTCGCGCCGCCCGCGGCGGTCGCGATGCCGTCCACCATGAGGATCTTGTTGATGCCCGGCAGGTCACCCTTGGCGTCGAGCAGGTGGGCTTCGTCGGCCACGCCGAGGATGGTGCCCATCGCGTCGAAGAAGCAGGACATCAGGACGGTGAAGACGAACAGCACCCCGGTCACCAGACCGACGTGGTGGAAGCCGCCGAACAGGCTCACCTGACCGACCAGCCCGAAGTCGGGGGCCGCCACCGGGTTGCCCGGCCAGACCGGCACGGTCAGGCCCCAGGCGGAGGGCGCGATGGTCGCGGCCTGGTCGAGCAGCAGCGCGAAGGCCGTCATCGCCACGATGCTGATCAGGATCGCGCCCGGCACCTTGCGGATCACCAGTACCAGGGTGAGCAGCAGCCCGAGGATGAATACCAGCACCGGCCAGCCGACCAGGTGCCCGGTGCCGCCGAGCTGCACCGGCACGGTGGTGTGGGCGGCGTCCGGCATCCGGCTGACGAAGCCGGAGTCGACCAGGCCGACCAGCGAGATGAAGAGGCCGATGCCGATCGCGATCGCCTTGCGCAGGCCGAGCGGCACCGCGGTCATCACCCGCTCGCGCAGCCCGGTGGCGACCAGCAGCATGATGGCGAAGCCGGCCAGCACGACCATGCCCATCGCGTCCGGCCAGGTCATCTTCGGGGCGAGCTGCAGGGCGACGATCGTGTTGACGCCGAGCCCGGCCGCCAGGCCGATCGGGACGTTGCCGATCACGCCCATCAGCAGCGTGGTGAGCCCGGCGGTGAGCGCGGTCGCGGTGACCAGCTGGGCGCTGCTGAGGTGGGTGCCGTGCATGTCGACGGCGCTGGCCAGGATGATCGGGTTCAGCACCAGGATGTAGGCCATGGTGAAGAAGGTGGCGACCCCGCCGCGGACTTCGCGGCCGAGCGTGGAGCCGCGCTCGGAGATCCGGAAGAAGCGGTCCAGCACACCCGTGGGCGGCGTGGTCTGGGAGGGCGCGGGCGACTCGGTGGTCGGCTGGGCCTGCGGAGACATTCGGGCGTCCTCGTCGGGTGGGGGGAGAGGAGGAGGGGACGGCCCGGAGCGACGGTGGCCGGGCCCGCCGGGAGCGGTCGCGCGCGCGGGGGGCTCACCGGAGTCTCAAGTATGGGTTTCTCGGTCGTGCACGCGCCATCTTCGCGCGTAGATCACGCCACTTACGGTCAAGACCGATCAGCGCCCGGCCAACCGGCCCCGGCCACCTCTCCACCGCGCACCCGGTCGCCCCGTACGCTATGCCCCATGGCCAAGACCCCGCTGCACCCCTCCCCGCCGCCTTACGAGGTGAACGATGTCGCGATCGTCGGCGGCGGCACGGTGCTGTGGTTCGTCGCCTTCCTCGCCCTGCTGCCCTTCGATGCCACGCTGAGCAGCCACGGCCACCACTACTGGCCGTGGATCTGCCTGTCCGGCTCCGGCCTCGGGCTGATCGGCCTCTGGTACTGCCGCGCCCGCCAGGCGGCCATCCGCCGCAGCCGGGAAGCCGCCGCCGAGGCGCCCGCCGAGTAGGCTGAACGGTGGTCGTCCGTACAAAAACCGGTGGCCCGCCACGGCCGTCGCACGCGATGATGCCGCCATGGCAGACCATGACGACACCTCGGATCCCGACGAGATCTTCGAGGCCCTGATCGCCGAGGCCGGCACCGCCTCCGTCGACGGCTGGGATTTCGGCTGGCTCGACGGGCGGGCCACCGAGCAGCGCCCCTCCTGGGGTTACCAGAAGCTGCTCGGCGAGCGGCTGGCCGGCGTCCAGGCCGCGCTCGACATCCAGACCGGCGGCGGCGAGGTGCTGGCCGGGGCCGGCGCGATCCCCCCGGTGATGGCCGCCACCGAGTCCTGGCCGCCGAACGTGGCGAAGGCGACGAGCCTGCTGCACCCGCTCGGCGCCGTGGTCGTCGCCGATCCGGACGAGCCCCCGCTGCCCTTCGCCGACGCCGCCTTCGACTTCGTGACCAGCCGGCACCCCGTCACGGTGCACTGGGCCGAGATCGCCCGGGTGCTGCGCCCCGGCGGCAGCTACCTCGCCCAGCACGTGGGCCACTCCAGCGTCTTCGAGCTGGTGGAGTACTTCCTCGGCCCGCTGCCCGAGGAGACCCGCCGGGCCCGGCACCCGGAGCGGGACCGCGCGGCCGCCCTCCAGGCCGGCCTGGAGGTCACCGATCTGCGCTTCGAGCGGCTGCGGGTGGAGTTCCACGACATCGGCGCGGTGGTCTGGTTCCTGCGCAAGGTGATCTGGATGGTCCCCGGCTTCACCGTCGAGGGGTACCGCGGGCAACTGCGCGCCCTGCACGAGCAGATCCGGGCCGAGGGCCCGTTCGTCGCCCACTCCAGCCGCTTCCTGATCGAGGCCCGCAAGCCGAGCTGACCGGGCGGCGGCCCCGCCGCAACCGAGTGGCGCCGGCCCCGCCCCCGCCACTCGGTTGCCCCGAATCGCCCCACAGTAGGGCGCACCGGACATACCACCCACCTAGAGTCGGTGCCATGACGCACCCCGCGGAAGACACCACCGACCAGGGCCCGACCGCCCCGGGCGCGCACCCCAGCCGCCCGGGCAGCGAGCGCCGCAGCGGGCTGACCACCGCCGAGGTGGCCGAGCGGATTGCGAACGGCCAGGTCAACGACGTCCCGGTGCGCTCCAGCCGCTCGCTGCGGGAGATCGTCCGGGCGAACGTCTTCACCAGGTTCAACGCGATCATCGGCGTGATGTTCGCGATCATCCTGGTGGTCGGCCCGCTCCAGGACGGCCTGTTCGGCCTGGTGATCGTGGCCAACACCGCGATCGGCATCATCCAGGAGCTGCGCGCCAAGAAGACCCTCGACGGGCTGGCCCTGATCGGCGAGGTCAAACCGCAGGTCCGCCGGGACGGCACCACTCAGCAGATCTCCGTCGGCGAGATCGTGCTCGACGACACCGTGCTGCTCGGCATCGGCGACAAGGTGGTGGTGGACGGCCTGGTCACCGAGGCGGACGGCCTGGAGATCGACGAGTCGCTGCTCACCGGCGAGCCCGACCCGGTGCTCAAGCAGCCGGGCGACGAGGTGATGTCCGGCAGCTTCGTGGTGGCCGGGGCCGGCTCCTTCACCGCCACCAAGGTCGGCCGCCAGGCGTACGCGGCGCAGCTGGCCGAGGAGGCCAGCCGGTTCACCCTGGTGAAGTCGGAGCTGCGCAGCGGCATCGACTCGATCCTGAAGTTCATCACCTGGCTGCTGATCCCCACCGCGATCGGCCTGATCGTCAGCCAGCTGGCGGTGGAGAAGCACGACTGGCGCGAGGCCGTGCGCCGGATGGTCGCCGGGATCGTGCCGATGGTGCCCGAGGGCCTGGTGCTGCTCACCTCGGTCGCCTTCGCGATCGGCGTGGTGCGCCTGGGCCGCAAGCAGTGCCTGGTGCAGGAGCTGCCCGCGATCGAGGGCCTGGCCCGGGTCGACACCGTCTGCCTGGACAAGACCGGCACCCTCACCGAGGGCGGGATGGACCTGGTCGAGCTGCGCCCGCTCACCGAGGAGGGCCTGCGGCCGGGCGCACCGCTGGCCAACCACGTCCTGGCCGACCGCGAGGTGCTCACCGGCGCGCTCGGCGCGATGGGCCGGGCCGACTCCCGGCCGAACCCGAGCATGCAGGCCGTGATCGACGCGTACGGGGGACAGGGCGGCGGCCAGGGCGAAGGCGGCTGGCGGGTGCTCGAGGCGATGCCGTTCTCCTCGGCCCGCAAGTGGAGCGGGGTGCAGTTGCTCGAGCCGCAGGGCGGCGAGGCCAGCTGGCTGCTCGGCGCGCCGGACGTGCTGCTGCCCGCCGGGCACCCGGCGCTGGCCGAGGTGGACGAGCTGGGCGCGCAGGGCCTGCGGGTGCTGCTGCTCGGCCGCTCCCCGCTGGCCCTGGACTCCCCCGACCCGGCGGCGCAGCTGGAGCCGCTGGCACTGGTGGTGCTGCGCCAGCGCCTGCGCGAGGACGCCGCCGGCACGCTGGCCTACTTCGAGAGCCAGCGGGTCGAGGCCAAGGTGATCTCCGGCGACAGCGCCGTCTCGGTCGGCGCCGTCGCCGCCCACCTGGGCCTGCCCGGGGCCGACCACCCGCTGGACGCCCGCACCCTGCCCACCGACGCCGAGGCGCTGGCCGAGACCGCCGACCGCACCACCGTCTTCGGCCGGGTCACCCCCCAGCAGAAGCGCGACCTGGTCGGCGCGCTGCAGTCCCGCGGCCGCACGGTCGCGATGACGGGGGACGGTGTCAACGACGTGCTGGCCCTCAAGGACGCGGACATCGGCGTGGCGATGGGCTCGGGCAGCGAGGCGACCCGCGCGGTCGCCCAGATCGTGCTGCTGGACGACAGCTTCGCCACCCTGCCCTCGGTGGTGGCCGAGGGCCGCCGGGTGATCGGCAACATCGAGCGGGTCGCCGGGCTCTTCCTGGTGAAGACGGTCTACTCGGTGCTGCTCGCCCTGCTGGTGGTCTTCACCCACATGCCGTACCCGTTCCTGCCCCGCCACTCGACCGTGCTCAGCTCGCTGACCATCGGCATCCCGGCCTTCTTCCTGGCACTGGCTCCCAACAACGAGCGGGCCCGCACCGGCTTCGTCCGCCGGGTGCTGCGGCTGGCCGTGCCGGGCGGGGTGATCGCGGGCGCGGCCACCTTCACGGCGTACGCGCTGGCCCGGGCCAACCACGCGACCGAGCTCAAGGCGGACACCAGTGTGGCGACGCTGACCCTCTTCCTGGTCGCGATCTGGGTACTGGCCATCGTGGCCCGCCCCTACACCTGGTGGCGGCTGGCCCTGATCGGCACCATGGGGGGAGCGTTCGCGCTCGTCCTGATCGTGCCGTGGCTGTCCGACTTCTTCCAGCTGGAACTGGCGGGGACACGTGATCCATGGACGGGTGTGGCGATCGCCGTGGTGGCAGGCTTGCTGCTGGAGATCGTCTCGCGGGTGCTGAAGCGGCAGGCGCAGAACGGGGGCTGACAGGGTGGCACGCAGGGGTGGGGATCTGGAGGCGTTCACGGCGTTCTGCCTGGGCGGCACGGCGGCCTTCCTGAGCTGGCTGGGCTGCCACGGGCTCGCCGCCGCCCACGCCCTGCCGGAGCCCCTGCACGGCTACAGCCCGCTGGCGGCCGCCCTGATCGGCCTCGCCTGCACCGTGACGGCCTACCGCACCCTGCGGGCCCCGGCCCCGCCCGAGGTGCAGCTGCAACTGACCACCCTGCGGACCGTCAAGGCCGCCCAGGACGCCAAGTTGCGGCTCCCCCGGGCCCGGGGCCCCAGGTGACCGGCCGACCGGCTGGCGGGCCGACCGGCTGGCGGGCCGACCGGCCGACCGGCTGACCGGCTGACCGGCTGACCGGCTGACCGCGCGGGGAGCTACCCCTCGAAGTCCCGTGCGGCCAGCAGCTCGTAGGCCCGCTCGGGCTCCGTGAGCGCCGCCAGGATCTCGAAGCGGCGGTGCCACTGCCCGACCGACCAGGCCAGGCCGGCGGCCAGGCCCTCCGGGGTGGCGGCGTGCAGCAGTCCCGGGACGGGCGGAACGTCGAACTCGTCGTCCTCGTCGCCCGTTTCGGCGTCCTCGGGGTCGTACGGCAGCTCCGGCGTGGCCGCCGAGGTGTCCCAGCGCCAGCCGACCGCGGCCTCCCCGCCGTCCGCTCCGACCACCAGCAGTTCCTCGTGCTCCTCGTACGCGGCGGGGCATCCGGGCAGCAGCTCCCGCACCACCGAAGGCGTCCGGTGCAGCGTCCCCTCCGAGAGGACCCGGCCGCCGGCCACCTCGCTGGCCAGCGAGACGTGCAGCCGCTCGGCCAGGGCGGCGGCCAGCTCGGGGGCGACGGGCAGCACCGGGTGGGAGTGCAGCAGTTCGACCAGGTCGGGGGCGTCGGCCACCACCGCCTCGGCGGCGTCGACCAGCACCGTGCCGTCCGGGCGGCGCCCGGTGGCCTCATCCAACGGCGGCACCGCCCGCACCACGTCCAGCGGGTCGATGCGCTCCACCGGCACGCTCGCCAACTGCGTGAAGATCCCGTGCAGTTGGCGGTGCGTCACCTCCGAGGCGGGGTCGGTCAGCCGGTCGAGCAGCTCGTCCGCGCCGTGCGGCTCGGCGAGCAGCGCGCTCAGGGTGGTGCGCACGCCCAGGGCGTGCAGGAAGGTCTCGTCCAGCGTGGTGCGGGCCTCGTCGTAGAGGCCGCGCAGCAGCGGGTCGGCCCCGGCGGCCCGCAGGCCGGCGGGCTCGCGTCCGTCGAGCACCGGGTGGTCGCGCAGCCACCAGGCGGTGTACGGCGGGAGGTCGGCGTACCGGCCGTCCGGCAGCAGGGTGCGGACGGGGTTGACCACGGCATCCCGGTACGGGGGGCGGGCGAGCAGGGCGAGCGCCTCGGGCCAGGCCTCCTCGTCCACCAGGTCGAGGTCGCGGACGGCGAGCAGCTCGGCGGCGACCGGCGGCACGCCCAGCTCGGCCGAGTCCGCGTGCAGCGTCTCCAGGGCGTCCTCGCACCAGTCGGCCAGGCCGTCGGGGGCTTCGTCGATCAGGCCGGTCGGGCGGCCGCCGGCCGCGCGGTCGGCGGGGGCGGTCGGGTCGAGCCGCTCCAGGTCGTCCGGGTCGAGCACCACGTCCTCGGCGCGGGCCAGCACGAAGACGCTCAACACCCCGGCGGCGGCCAGCACTTCGGCTCCCCAGCGCTCGAGCAGGTCCTCGTCCACGTACCCGGCGTCGTCCTCCCGGGCCAGGGCGGCGAGCGGGCTGTCGGGCAGGATCAGCTCACCGGCGCGGGACAGCTCGCCCTCGTCGTCCGGCAGGGCCAGGCGGGCCAGCCAGGGGTGCTCCCCGGCGGTGATCCCGGCGGCCTTCACCAGGGCGAGCACGGCGTCCGCGAGGTCCACCGCCGCGTCGAAGTCGTCCTCGCCCTGCTCCAGCGAGCGCGCCACGGCGGCCCGCACCTCGGGGGTGTCGAGCACCCCGGCCGGGGTCGCGGTGCCCGCGCCGAGCTTGGCGAGCAGCGGGTGGGCGGCCTCGGGGTGGGCCAGGCGCAGGTCGAGCAGGCCCAGGGCGTCGGCCAGCGACTCGGGGTAGCCCTCGTACCCGGCCCAGTCGGCGGCGTCGGAGGGCAGCAGCACCCGGCGCGGCCCGGTCACCGTCCGGCCGTCGGCCAGCGGCACCGGCAGGGCGCCGAGCGCCTCCGGGTCGGCCCCGCCGAGGGCGGAATAAAGATTCCGCCACCAGGCGGGCTCCCGCTCCAGGCCGCCGAGCTGGTCGACCACCTCGGCCAGCGGCACCCGCCGCACGCCGAGCACGCGCAGCTCGGTCCGCCGCTCCAGGCCGGCCGGCAGCAGGCCGGGGAAGATCGGGGCGAGCGCCTCGACCACCGAGTGGTCGGCGCCCTCGAGCAGCGTCGCGTCGCGCGGGCGCAGCGCCGGGGTGCCCTCCTCGACCGGGGCCGGGTGCGGCAGGAAGGGCGTCTCGGGGAGCAGCGCGAGGATCGCCGCGCGCAGCGCGTTGTCCAGCGCGCCCTGGCCGAGCGGGCCGGGCACCAGGCCGAGCGAGCCGAGATCGCCGCCGCGGGCGCGCAGCAGCTCGGCGTAGGCCTCGGCGGCGCGGGCGGTCAGGAAGTCGGTGAGCGGGCCGGGGGCCACGTGCCGCCGGGTGGAGTCCAGCGGGTAGCCCGCGATCAGCAGCGCGGGCACGCCGAGCGGCTCGTCGCTCGGGGTGGGCGCGTGCACCACGGGGGCGGTGGCCAGGGCCAGCGGGGCGTCCTCGGGGCCGACCGGCACGGCCCAGGTCACCGACCAGTACGGGCGGGCGCGCTCCTCGGTCGGGCGGTCCGTCAGCAGTTCCGGAGCGGTGGCGCCCTCGACGGTGACGGTCTGCCAGCGGGTCGCCGCCTCGTCGTCGGTGACGGTGACCACGGTCAGCCCGTCCGGGTGCTGCTCGGCGGCGGTGCGGGCCAGCCGGCGGCTTCCCTCGGGCGTCTCGACCACGACCTCGGCCAGGCCGGGCAGGGTGAGCAGCAGGGCCGCGTCCAGGCCGTCGAGCAGACGGCGGGTCAGGTCCTCGGCGGCGGCGTCGCGCAGCGGCAGCACCACGACGGTGTCGTAGCCCTCCGGCGCGGCGCCCTCCGCGGGCAGCGGCAGGCGCAGCAGCGGTACGTGGCCCTCGCGGCGGCGCAGCTCCTCGGCCAGCTCCGGACGGGCCTCGGTGAGCACCTGCGCCTCGGCCAGCGACCAGCGCACGCCGCCGTGCGCACTCAGCACGGCGGGCTCGTCGGTGACGGCGAGGACGGCGGCGAAGCCGACGCCGAAGCGGCCGACGGTCGGGGCTTCGTCCGAGCGCTTGGAGGAGGCCCGCAGGGTCGAGAGCGACTCGACGGCGGCGGCGTCCAGCGGCGCACCGGTGTTGGCGGCGGCGAGCACCCCGTCCCGCAGGGTCAGCCGCAGCCGGCCCGGGCCGCCGCCGGCGCGGGCCGCGGCGTCCGCCGCGTTCTGCGCCAGCTCGACGATCAGCCGGTCCCGGTACCCCCCGAGCGCCAGCTCCTCCTCGGCGTTCGCGTCCTCCCGGAACCGCGCGGGGGCTGCCGCCCAGGCCGCCAGCACCCGGTGGCGCAGGCCCGCCGTGTCGAAGACGTCGGCAACCTGCTCGCCGCCACTGCCGATGATCCGAGGCTCCACAAACCGTCCTTCAGTCAGTTGCAACACCCAGGGGCGCGAGGAACTGCGCTGCCAGCCATGCACGTGGCCGTACGGACCACAGTGCGCCAGTTGCACTATGCCAGGGGCGCGAGCAACCACGCGCAGCAGTAGGCCTCAGGCCGTACGTGGCTGGTCGCGCAGTTCCTCGCGCCCCTGGGTGTTGCAACTGGCTCTCAGGAGTGTCCGAGCTCCTCGGCGGGGGCGTCCGGCTCCACCGAGCCGGAGCTGCGGTCGGGGTGGAGCTGGAGCGGCTCGACCACGAGCTCGTCCAGGATCAGCTCCGCGGGAACGGGCGGGGCCGGGAGGACGGCCGCCTCGGAGTGGCCGCCGCAGCCGTAGGCGAGCGAGACGACCTGGCCGTCGGCCGGACCGAACTCGTTGCCGCAGACCCCGAACGCCTGCCCGAGCGAGCCGCCGATCGGCACCAGGAAGCCACAGCTGTTGCAGTGCGCGGGCGCGGACTGCGCCATCGGCGTCTGCGGCCCGTAGGCGGTCTCCCAGCGGTCGGCGGCCAGGTGCAGGCCCATCCGGGAGAGCACCCGGGGGCGGCCGAGGCCCAGCTCCTCGGCGACGGCGCCGATCTGGGCGCGGGCGGGGGCCGGCTGGATGTGGGGATCGGAGACGACCAGGTCGTCCTCCTCCGCGAGCGCGGCCACCGAGTTGGGGGCCGGCTCGTCCTCGCCGGTCCAGCCGGGCTCCAGGCGCAGGTCGTCCGCGCCGGTCGGCAGCAGGTCGCCGGGCCCGAGGTCGCCGGGCCGCAGCCGCTCGCTCCACGGCACCCACTGCGGGGCCAGCACGGCGTCCGGGCCGGGCAGCAGCACGGTCTCGTCCACGGTGACGTTCTTGGCCCGGGCGGCCCGAGCCACCGTCACGGCCCAGTGCCAGCCCCGGTAGGCGGCGTCCTTGCACTCGAAGGTGTGGGTGACGACCCGTTCGCCCTCGGCCGACGCGGCCAGGTGGGCCCCGACGGTGTCGTCGCCGACCGCCTCGACGGCGGCTTGACGGGCGAGTTCGACGGCCTCGGCACAGAGCCGGTCAGGGGTACGGCTTCGCATCGCAGCACTCACGGCGTCGATTCTCTCCCAGTTCTGTTGCCTGCGGTCCCTGCGGCGACGGCCGCCCGCTCCGTGTCGTCACTGCCTGCCGGGGCCTGCCTGGAAGCCACTCGTACGAGGGCTTCGGGGCCTGCCGGAGGCGCCGTCACGGGGTTCGGGTGCCGCTGGGTACCGTCTTCGTCTCTATTCTGCGCGACTCGGCAGCGGTCCGAGGACCGGCCGCGCCGCCCGCCGGGCTGTGCACGCGCGAGAGTCAGGCTACCCGTCGGTCGGCCGCGACCGACAGCCCGGTGTCAGGGACACCCCCGGACCGTCCCCGGGCCGAGCCCGGATCGTGACCTCCGATTGTCGGCGGGTCCGGCTCGCGTTCTCTCGTCCGAACCGGTTTTGTCAGGCAGGATGGGGCTGTGGCGGAAGAGACCCCGTCGCAGCACGCACTGCACGACCCGCAGGCGAACGGCTCTCCCGGGCCCCCTTCGGAGCCGGGCGCCGTGCCGCGACCGCAGCCCCCTCTCGCCCCGGCGGACGGTGCCGAACCCCCGCCGGAGGCGGACTCCGCGCAGCCCGCCGACGCCGACGAACCACGGCGCAACGTCCTGATCCGCGGCGCCTCCGCCGCCGGCGCCCGGACCGGCAAGGTGGTCGAGGGCACCGGCCGCCGGATCCGCCGGGCCACCGCCGCCGAGGGCGCGGGCGAATCGGGCCTGGCCAAGCTGATCGAGCTGCACGCGCTGAACTCCTTCGGCGACATGCTGATCACCATCGCGCTGGCCTCCACCATCTTCTTCTCGGTGCCGACCGGCGAGGCCCGCGGCCGGGTCGCCCTCTACCTCCTGATCACCATGGCGCCCTTCGCCCTGCTCGCGCCGGTGATCGGCCCCCTGCTCGACCGGCTGCCGCACGGCCGCCGGGCCGCCATGGCGATGTCGATGCTCACCCGCGCCGTACTGGCCTGGACGATGGCCGGCACCGTGGCGGACGGCGGGATCGCGCTCTACCCGGAGGCGCTCGGGGTGCTGGTCGCCTCCAAGGCGTACGGGGTGGTGCGCAGCGTCGTGGTGCCCCGGCTGCTGCCACCGCAGCTCTCCCTGGTGAAGGCCAACTCGCGGGTCACCCTGGCCGGGCTGCTGGCCACCGGGCTGGCCGCGCCGCTCGGCGCCGGGCTGCACCTGATCGGCCCCGGGTGGCCGCTGCGCGGGGCCTTCCTGGTCTTCGTGGTGGGCACCCTGATGGCCTTCCACCTGCCGCACAAGGTGGACTCCGCCAAGGGCGAGCAGCGCGCCGTGCTGCACTCCGACGAGAACCCGCACGGCCTGCTCGGCCACCACCACGCCCCCGAGCCGCCGCCGGAGAAGGCGGGGAAGCCCAAGGCCCCGCCGGTCAAGGCGATGCTGCGCAGCGTCGGCCCCTCGGTGATCATGGCGCTGCGGGCGGTCGGGGCGCTTCGCTTCCTGGTCGGCTTCCTGGTGATGTTCCTGGCCTTCCTCCTCCGGGACGACCCGGTCAGCAGCCTGGCGCCGACCGCGACCCTGGGCATCGTCGCCTTCGCGGCGGGCGCGGGCAACGCGCTCGGCTCGGTGTTCGGCTCCTGGCTGCGCACCCGGGGCTCGGAGGTGACGGTGACGGCGATGCTGCTGCTCGCCACCTGCGCGGCCGGGGCGGCGGCGCTCTGGTACAGCCTGCTGACCGTCGCGCTGGTCGCCGGGGCGTCCGGGGTGGCGGCCTCGCTGGGCAAGCTGGCGCTGGACGCGCTGATCCAGCGGGACGTGCCCGAGGCCGTCCGCACCTCCGCCTTCGCCCGCTCGGAGACGGCGCTGCAGCTGTGCTGGGTGGCCGGCGGCGGTCTGGGCATCGTGCTGCCGCTGAACGGCACGCTGGGCCTGGCGGTGGCGGCCGGGGTGGTCGGGCTGACGCTGCTGGTGACGCTCCGCTCGCTGCTGCGGGTCAGCCACCACCGCCCCTCCGCCCGCCCACGGGTGGCCTGAAGCTGGCAGCCGGGTGACGTAATCCCGGCCGACTGCCGAAACTCGCCCACCCCCGCGTAGCGTGATCCACGAAGCCCGGTAGCCTCTTGCCCATGAGCCTCAGCACCCGTGCAATCGCCGCCCTCGGCGCCGTCGTCGTGATCGGCGCCGGCACGGTCGGCGGGTCCATCGCCTACGCGAGCGGCAAGGACCAGCCCATCAGCCACCAGGCCACCCTGACGGTCGGACGTTCGTCCATCCACGCCGAGCCCTTCAAGGCCTGCTACGACGACGGCAAGCCGCTCGGCAAGGAAGCCGTCACCAAGTGCCAGACGGAGGCCAAGAAGGCCGCCGACAACGACGAGCTGCCCTCCTCGGACGTCACCGTCGGCGACAAGATCGGTGTCGGCGTCGACCCGGGCACGGCCGACAAGGGCTGGTTCGCCTTCACCGACGGCGGCCAGCAGGGCCAGGCCTCGCTGTCCTCCTCGAAGACCAAGGTCACCTTCTCCGGTCTGCAGCCGGCCTCGGGCCTGCTCGCCCAGACCAAGAAGACCACCGTCACCGTGGTCGAGGCGGACGAGAAGACCGGTGACATCATCGCCGCCTGGTACTTCACCCTCAACAACAAGGACTTCGTCGCCCCGGCCACCCCGGCCCAGTGACCTCTCCCGTCCACCGTCGCGACGACGAGCGCCCCGCCCGGGTGCTCGTCGTCGTTGCCGTTGCGGCCGAGGCCGAGGCGGTGCAGCGCGGCCTGCGCGGCGGCGCCGAGCCGCACGCCCTGCCCGGCGGCGGCGAGCTGCGGCGCAGCCGGCCCGCCTCGGGCGTCGAGGTCGACGTGCTGGCCGGCGGGGTCGGCCCGGCGGCGGTGGCCGCCACCACGGCCACGGCCCTGCTGCAGAGCCCGTACGACCTGGTCGTCTCGGCCGGGATCGCGGGCGGCTTCGCCCCGCACGCCCCGGTCGGCTCCCTGGTGGTCGCCACCGAACTGGTCGCCGCCGATCTCGGCGCCGACGCCCCCGAGGGCTTCCTGACCGTCGAGGAGCTGGGCTTCGGCCGCTCCCGCCACACCCCGCCCCCGGCCGCGGTCTCGCTGGCCGCGGCGGCCCTGGGCGCAGCGGCCGGCCACCCGTCCGACGACGCCCCCGGCGCGGCGGCGGACCAGGCGGCCGGAGACGAAACCGCCACCGGCGCACCCGCACAACGGGCAGCCGAAGGCGTGGCCGCCCGCGGCGCCACCGACCGGCCGCAGCCCGCCTCGGCCCAGCGGCCCCGCACCGTGGTCACCGGGCCGGTCCTGACCGTCTCCACCGTCACCGGCAGTGCCGAGCGCGCGGCCGAGCTGGCCGGGCGGCACCCCGGTGCGGCGGCCGAGGCGATGGAGGGTTTCGGGGTGGCCGAGGCCGCCGGCCGGTTCGGGCTGCCGGTGCTCGAGCTGCGCGCGGTCTCCAACGCCGTCGGCCCCCGGGACCGCTCCGCCTGGCGGATCGGCGAGGCGCTGGCCGCCCTCGAACAGGCCTTCCGCGGCCTGCCCCTCCCCGAGCTCCTGGAGGCCTCCCGTGGCTGACGACCGCCTCAGCATCGCCTACTCGCCCTGCCCGAACGACACCTTCGTCTTCCACGCCTGGGCCCACGGCCTGGTGCCGGGCGAGCCGGCCCCCGAGGTGCGGTTCGCGGACATCGACATCACCAACGGCCTGGCCGAGCTCGGCGAGGGCGACGTCCTGAAGATCAGCTACGGGCAGCTGCCCTGGGTCCTGGACGAGTACCAACTGCTGCCCTGCGGCGGCGCCCTCGGGCGCGGCTGCGGGCCGCTGGTGCTCACCCGGTCGGCCGGTGCGGACCTCACCGGCGGCACGGTCGCCGTGCCGAGCGAGCGCTCGACGGCCTACCTGCTGTTCCGGCTGTGGGCCGCGAAGGCCGTGCCCGGCGGCTTCGGGGAGATCGTGGTGATGCCGTTCCACGAGATCATGCCCGCCGTCCGGGACGGCAAGGTGGACGCCGGCCTGGTGATCCACGAAGCCCGCTTCACCTACCAGCAGTACGGCCTGCACTCGCTGGCCGACATGGGCGAGGCCTGGGAGCAGGAGACCGGCCTGCCGATCCCGCTCGGCGCGATCATCGCCAAGCGCTCGCTCGGCGCGGAGCGCCTGGCCGCCCTGACCGAGACGATCCGCGCCTCCGTCCGCCACGCCTGGGCCGACCCGGCGGCCTCCCGGGAGTACGTGCTGGCGCACGCCCAGGAGATGGACCCGGCCGTCGCCGACCAGCACATCGCGCTGTACGTCAACGAGTTCACCGCCGACCTGGGCGAGGAGGGCTACGCCGCCGTCCGCGCCCTGCTCGACCGCGCGGCCGCAGCAGGACTCGTGCCGCCGGTGGCAGACGTCTAGGGGCGCGGGGAACTGCGCGAGCGCGGAAGGCGCACACCTGTACTCTTCCGACTTCGCGCAGTTCCTCGCGCCCCTGGTGGTGCAACTGACCTCAGAGGTCGAACTGGTCGGCGACCGCCCGCAGCAGGACGGCCAGCTTCTGGCCGGTCGGCTTCGCGGGGTAGCGGCCGCGCTGGAGGCCGGGCAGCACTCCGTCGAGCGTCGTGATCAGGTCCTGCACGATGGGCGCCATGTCGTCGGGGCTCTTGCGCTGGGCCGCCGCCACGGACGGGAGGGCCTCCAGCAGCGTGACCGCCATCGCCTGGTCGCCCCGGTGGCCCGCGGCCACGCCGAACTCGACCCGCTGACCGGGCCGGAGTGAGGTGACCCCGGCAGGCAGCGCCTTGGTGTGGACGAAGACCTCGCCCCCGTCGTCGCGCGACAGGAAGCCGTAGCCCTTCGTCTCGTTGAACCACTTGACCTGGCCGGTGGGCATCTCGAAAAGTCCTCGGTGTGGGTGCGGGGAAACCCCCGGACCGTGAGGGCCGAGGGTGACCTGGTGGATGGCGGGCCGACCGCGCGCGGCGGGCAGGCTCGGACCCGCAGACTAACGCTCTGTCAACGACTCTTTCGAGCGGAATTGACCTGGTGCGGCTGCCGGCGCGGAACGTGCTCTCGCACCGGCCACCGGCCCGGGCCCGGCGGTCCCGGAGCCTCGCAGCAGGCTGTCCACTGGCTCCTCACCCCCGGTCCGGACGGTCGGGGTGCCCGATTCGACCCCGCGTGCAAGCTGCATACCCCGTTGACGGGCACACCGAAACTCCCCGTCTCCGAGGAACTGCGGGCAGTGACGGGGAGTCGGGTAAGCGCAGGTCAGGCCTGGTGGCCCAGCGGCGCTTCGGCGGGCGCGTGGAGCTGCTGGCCGAGCCAGCCGAGGGAGGCCGGAAGCATCCGCATCCAGGTGTTGAAGTTGTGCCCGCCGGTCGGCAGTTCGATCCAGGAGACCTTGGTCGCCCCGCCCTTGGCGGCCGCGATGAACTGCCTGGTGGTCTTGTAGTAGTCCCCGTCGCCCTCCTTGCTGCCGCCGAGCAGCAGCGAGACCGGCGGCTTCGGGAGGTGCTTCAGCCGCCAGTCCAGGTCGGCCTGCTGCCGGCGGGCGTGGTCACCGCCGAAGAGGTCACCGGTGGTCGCGTCCTCGGCGGCCTTGTAGTAGCCGGAGAGCGAGACGGCGGCGGAGAAGACGTCCGGGTGCTTCATGGTCAGCTTGAGCGCGCAGTAGCCGCCGGTGGAGTTGCCGATGATGCCGAGGCTGCCGGGGCCCTCGGCGATCCGGTACGAGCTGCGGATGGCCTGCGGCACGTCCTTGGCGAAGTAGGTCTCGGCCTGGGTCGAGCCGGGCACGTCCTCGCACTCGGTGTCGCGCGGCATCGCCGGGGAGGGTCGCATCATCACCAGGACGGTGGGGTTGGTCTTGCCGTCCTTGATCGCCTGCAGCTCGATGGACGGGTAGTTGAGCTTGGTGATCAGGTTCTTCGCGTCGCCGGGGAAGCCGGTGATGGCGATCGCGGCCGGGAAGTGCTTGTTCTGGTACTCGGGCTGGAAGTACTGCGGCGGCAGGTAGACGTAGCCCTCGGTGGAGAGGCCGGTGCCGGCGCCGGGGATGCGGATCTTGTCCAGCTTGCCGACCAGCTGCGGGTCACGGCCGACGGTGTTGGTGCCGCGTACGTTCTCGGCCGCGATCTGCTGCACACCGGTCTTCTTGCCGCCGACCAGCTGGCTCTGGATGGTCACCGGGCTGTTGTCGTTGGTGCCCAGCAGGTCGGCCCAACTGCTGTAGAAGGCGAAGTAGTTGTTGGCGACCAGGCCCAGGGTGCACATCACCGCGAGCTGGGTGGCGAGGATGGTGCCGATCCGGCCGAGCACGGCGCCCCAGGTCTTCCTGGCCAGTCTGGGCCAGAGCCAGACCGTGCCGACCACCAGCAGCACCGAGATCAGTGCGGACAGCGCCAGCACCTTGTGACTCGTCAGACCCATGCCTCTGTACGCCCCTGCTTCTCACGGCGAATTCGCGAACATCCTCCAGAGTGCCTGAGAGTTCGCTGAAAGCCTTGACCGCCCAGGGGGAGCGCGACCCCCGCCGATCGGCGGGGGTCGCACCTTCTGCCACACTGGGAGGCAACCTTTTTCCAGGAGGAGTGGCCCGTGAGCACCGGCACCGCAGACCCGGGCAGCGCGTTCGTCCGTACCGGAGCGATCATCTTCGGCCTGGGCTCGATCGCCACCCTGGTGACGTTCGTCCCACTCTTCTTCCACCTGACGCCGCTGCCGACCGCCGCCTACTGGCTCTCGATGATGATGCCGCTCGGCTTCCTGGTCTCCCTGGTCGGCCTGCTGCAAGGGGCTCGCGCGCAGAAGCGCCGCGCCCAGCAGGGCACTTCGACCACCTGAGACCCGACCCGCCCGGGCAGACCTCCCGGCCCCGGCTCAGCCCAGATGGGCAGCCAGCCAGGCCGGGAACTCGGCGAGCGAGCCGAGCACCACGTCCGCCCCGGCCCCCCGGAGCTCCTCGGTGCCGTACGGGCCGGTGGTGACCCCGACGGCGACGGCCCCGGCCGCCCGGGCGCCCCGGACGTCCCCCAGGTGGTCGCCCACGTAGACGGTGGCGCCGTGCTCGCGCAGGGCGTCGCCCTTGCTCTCGGCCCAGGTGTCGCCCACCAGGATGTCCACGTCCAGCCCGACGTGGTCCAGCTGCAGCCGCGCGTTCGGCGCGTACTTCCCGGTGATCACCGCGACCCGGCCGCCCGCCGCCCGCACCGCCGCGAGCGACTCCCGCGCCCCGGGCAGCACCAGGGTGCCGGGCAGCGCGTGGTCGCGGTACAGCGCCCGGTAGTGGTCCACCATCGCCGGCACCCGCTCGGCCGGGAACCACACCGCCAGCTCCTGCGCCAGCGGCGGCCCGAGCCGGCTCACCACCAGATCGCTGTCGATGTACGTACCGGTCTCGGCCGCGAGCACGTCGTACGCCGCCTTGATGCCGGGCCGGGTGTCCAGCAGGGTCATGTCGAGGTCGAATCCCACCGTGAGCGCCATGCCCGCCAGCCTAGGGCCGTCCGACCGCCCCCGGTCAGCGTGCCTTGGCCGCACTGAACCGGTCTTTACCGGCAATTCAGACATAATCGAGCTGCCCAGCCTCCGCCGCCCGAGAGGTACCGATGCCAGGCCAGCTGCCGCGCCGCACCGCCCTCGCCGGGCTCGGGGCCCTCCTGCTGACCGGCTGCTCCGGCACCGGCCGCCTGCCCGCTCCGGCCCCCGGCACCCCGGCCGCCCCCAGCACCACCGAACCCGGCAGCCGGCCCCCGGGCCCCACCCCGACCCCGACCCCGACCGTCACCGTCACGGCCGCCACCGGGCCGGTCACCGTACCGGCCGCCCCGCAGCGGGTGATCGCGCTCGACACCGCCGAACTGGACTCCGCGATGACGCTCGGCATCACCCCGGTCGGCGCCGCCCGGGCCCCGGCCGATCCCGGCTTCCCCGACTACTGGCCCGCCTCCCGGCTGGCCGCCGTCCGGTCCGTCGGCCTCATCGGCAGCCCCGACCCCGACCTGATCAGCGCCCTGCGGCCGGAGCTGATCCTCGGCAACCAGACCAGGGACGGCGCCCACTACGGCGAGCTCAGCAAGGTCGCGCCGACCGTCCTGACCCAGACCACCGGCGCCCCCTGGAAGGCCAACTTCCAACTCCACGCCCAGGCCCTCGGCCGCCAGCAACAGGCCGCCGTCGTGGTCGAGGCCTACGCCGACCACATCACCCAGGCCACCGCCGCGATCGCCGCCGCCGGCTCCGCCGGACGCCGCATCAGCCTGGTCCGCTTCGTCGAGGGCTCCCCCACCGTCCGCCTCTACGGCCGCCAGAACTTCCCCGGCACCCTGCTCGCCGACCTCGCGCTCGGCCGCCCCGACAGCCAGAACACCGACACCTTCGCCACCGAGATCCCCCCGGACCAGATCGCCAAGGCCGACGCCGACTTCCTCTTCTACGCCGCCTACGGCACCGCACAGACCGCCACCACCCTGGACACCCCGGCCTGGCACGCCCTCTCCGCCGTCCAGAACCACCGCGCCTTCCCCGTGGACGACGAACTCTGGTTCCAGGGCATCGGCTACACCGGAGCCCACCTGGTCATCGGCGAACTCCAGCGCTTCCTAGGCGGCTGAGCCGCACGGTCCAGGGGCCCGGGGAACGGCGCGGCCGACCCCGCACGGCCTGCGGCCTCCCGCTTCGCGCACGCGGTCAATGAGCAGAGCCCCGCGCCCCTGGGGTTTCACTCCGGTCGCCGCCGCAGCGTGACGGCCAGCAGGAACACCGCCGACAGCGCGCCCGCGAGCCGCAGCACCCCCGGCGCCGCCGACCACGTCACGTGCGCGAACTGCTCCCCCGGGGCCAGCGGACTCCCCCAGCGCCCCTTCTCGCGCCCCCAGTACCAGACCGTCGAACCCGCCATCGTCACCAACGGGATCCCGAGCGCCGCGAACTTCCGCGTCCACTCCCCCAGCCGCGGCGCGACGTACGCCAGCCCCCACCCCGCCAACAGCGCCAGCAGCTGCCCGGTCACCACCCCGCCGAGCAGCACCAGCGCCGCCACCAGGGCCACCGCCGAAGGCCGCCGCCCCGCCAGCACCGAGGCCTTCCCGGCCGCGGGCGCCGCCGCCTCGGCCGGGACCTCCGGCTCCTCCCCGCGCTGCTCCGGCACCACGGGCTCCGGCACCGGCGGCTCCGCCTTCGCCGTCACCTCGCTGAAGTCGAAGACCACGCTGTCCCAGCCCGGGAAGTCCGCCGCCGTCAGCGGCGGTCTGCCCGCCGCGCCCACCGCCGGCGGCGCGGCAGGCATCGGCGGAGCCACCGGCACCTCAGGGGCGTACACACTCCCGCCCTCGTCCGAGACCACCTCGGCGGTCCTGCCGCGCCCCAGCACCTTCCAGGGCCCGTCCACCCGCCACCACTCGCCACCGGCCATCGCCCACACCCCGCTCCGTCCCCGCAGACGCTACCCACTCCACCCGCCCCGCCACCATGCCCGCCGTAGCGCCACCCCCGCCCCGCGCCCCCACCGCGGGCCGGACCAACTGCACCGCCCCCGCCCGAAACCTCTAACCTGGATCGGATGAGCACCCAGCCGAGCGAGCCCCGCCCGCCCCGGGCCTCCGCCGCCCCCCGTACGCTCGCCGACGAGCTCCGGGCCCGGCCGGACGAGGCCCTCGCCGAGCTGCTCCGCAGCCGCCCGGACCTGCTCAACCCCGTGCCGAGCGACCTCACCCAGCTCGCCGCCCGCGCCTCCGGCCGGGCCTCCGCGCTGCGCGCCCTGGAGCGCCTGGACCGCTTCACCCTGCAGGTCGCCGAGGCGCTGGCCGCCGCCCCCGACGCCGGGCCGGACACCGTCGTGCGGAACCTGCTGGCCGGCCCCGCCCGGGTCAAGCCGCACCCGGGAGCCGACCCGGTCGACCGCGCCGCCGTCACCGCCGCCCTCCCCGGCGCGCTGGCCACGCTCCGCGCCCAGTGCCTGCTCTGGGGGCCGGACAGCGGGCTGCGGCTGGTGATCGCCGTCCGCGAGGCGCTCGCGCCGACCGCCGCCAACCCCGGCCGGACCGGCCTCGGGCCGACCCTGGCGGAGGCCACCCTGGGGATGTCCCCGGCCCGCCTTCAGCAGTTGCTCACCGGGGCCGGCCAGCCCAACACACCCGACCCCGTGTCCGCCGTGGCCGCCCTCACCGCGCTGCTCACCGACCGCAAGCGCTGCGCCGCCCTGCTCGCCACCGCCCCCGAGCCCGCGCTCGCCCTGCTCGAACGCCTGGTCTGGGGCCCGCCCACCGGCACGGTGCCGGACGCCGCCCGCCAGGTCACCGCCGAGGAGGCGCAGAGCCCGGTCGAGTGGCTGCTGGCCCGCGGCCTGCTGCTGCCCACCAGCCCGACCTCGGTCGTCCTCCCCCGCGAGCTGGCCCTGCACCTGCGCGGCGGCCGCAGCCACCGCTCGGTCGAGCCCACCCGCCCCGGCCCCGGGGCCGACGCCCAGCGTGATCCACAGGCTGTGGACAGCGCGGCGGCCGGCCAGGCGTACACCGCCGTACGCACCGTCGAGGAGCTGCTCGAGGCCTGGGCGCTCCAGTCACCTCCCACCCTGCGCGCGGGCGGGCTCGGTGTCCGCGACCTCAAGCGGGCCGCGCTGCTGCTCGAATGCCCCGAGCCGGTCGCCGCCTTCTGGCTCGAACTCTCCTACGCCTGCGGCCTGCTGGCCCCCGACGGCGAGGCGGACGAGCGCTGGGCGCCCACCCCGGCGTACGACCACTGGCTGCAGGAGCCGATCGCCGATCGCTGGGCGGTGCTCGCCCGGGCCTGGCTGGCCACCACCCGTACCCCCGGCCTCACCGGCACCCCGGACGGCAAGGGCAAGCCCCGGGCGGCCCTGGGGCCGGAGCTGGACCGCACCCTCGCCCCCAGCACCCGCCGCGCGGTGCTCGGCCTGCTGGCCGAGCTGCCCGCCGGCGCCGTCGCCGGGGCCGCCGCCCTGCTGCCCGCGCTGCGCTGGCAGCGCCCGCTGCGCGGCGGCCCGGCCGGCCCGGACGGGCGCGACCTGCGCGACCACCTCACCGACTGGGCCCTCGGCGAGGCCGAGCTGCTCGGCGTCACCGGCCGGGGCGCGCTCGGCGCACCCGCCCGTGCCCTGCTGGCGGACGCCGACCCGGTCGACGTCCTCGCCCCGCTGCTCCCCGAGCCGCTGGACCACGTGATCCTGCAGCCCGACCTGACCGCGATCGCCCCCGGCCCGCTGCTCACCCCGCTCGCCCAGGCCCTCGCCCTGGCGGCCGACATCGAGTCCAAGGGCGGCGCGACGGTCTACCGCTTCACCACCGACTCCGTCCGCCGCGCCCTGGACGCCGGGCGCACCGCCGCCGAGCTGCACGCCTTCCTCGGGCAGCACTCCCGCACCCCGGTACCGCAGCCGCTCAGCTACCTGATCGACGACGTGGCCCGGCGGCACGGCGTGCTGCGGGTCGGCGCCGCCTCCAGCTACGTGCGCTGCGACGATCCGGGGCTGCTCGCCGAAGTACTGGCCGACCGCCGGTCCGTCGAACTGCGGCTGCGGCTGCTCGCCCCGACCGTGCTGGCCGCCCAGGCCGCGCCGGACACCCTGCTCGCCGTGCTGCGCACGATGGGCTACGCCCCGGCCGCCGAGTCCGCCGAGGGCGATGTGCTGATCACCCGGCCGGACTCGCACCGCACCCCGCCTCGCTCGGCCCCCGTGCCCGTACCCGACGGGCCGCCCGCCCCGGACGCGGCGCTGCTCGGCGCCGCCGTGAAGGCGGTCCGCGCGGGCGACCGGGCGGTCACCGCCGTGCGCCGCGAGACGGTGGCCGGGCCCGCCGCCACCCCGCACCAGAGCGGCCCGGCCCGTACCGACCTGCGCCGGCTCCCCCGCACCGCCGCCGCCGACACCCTGGCCGCCCTGCAGACCGCCGTACTGCTCGGCGAACCGATGTGGATCGGCTACGTCAACGCCGAGGGCCTGGCCTCCCAGCGGGTGGTCGACCCGGTCAAGGTCGAGGGCGGCTTCGTCACCGCCTACGACCACCACACCGACGAAGTCCGCACCTTCGCCCTGCACCGCATCACCGGCGTGGCAGAGGTGGACGACTGATTCGTCCCGGCCTCCGCCGGGGGTGCTCCCCTAGGATCGAGCGTATGAAGATCCTGATCTCCGGCGGCGCCGGGTACATCGGTAGCACCATCGCTTCGGCCTGCCTCGACGCCGGGATCACCCCGGTGATCCTGGACAGCCTGGTGACGGGGCGGCGCGAGTTCGCCGACGGGCGGACCTTCTACGAGGGGGACATCGCCGACGGCGCGCTGGTCGACCGGATCTTCGCCGAGCACCCGGAGATCGAGGCCGTGGTGCACTGCGCCGCACTCATCGTGGTGCCGGACTCGGTGGCCGACCCGGTCGGCTACTACCGGGCCAACGTGGCCAAGAGCCTGGACTTCGTCAGCCACCTGCTGCGCAACGGCTGCGGCCGGATGATCTTCTCCTCCTCGGCCGCCATCTACCAGGCCGCCCCGGACCTCACCGTCCGCGAGGACTCCGGCATCGACGCGCAGAGCCCGTACGCCCGGACCAAGGCCTTCTGCGAGGCGATGTTCGCCGACATCGCCGCCACCCAGCCGATCCGCGTCCTCTCGCTGCGCTACTTCAACCCGATCGGCGCCGACCCGCAGATGCGCACCGGCCTGCAGCTGCGCCACCCGAGCCACGCACTCGGCAAGATGCTCCAGGCCCGCGAGCTGGGCGTCCCGTTCCAGGTCACCGGCACCGACTGGCCGACCCGGGACGGCTCCGGCATCCGCGACTACATCCACGTCTGGGACTTGGCCGCCGCCCACGTCGCGGCCGTGCAGCGCTTCGACGAGATCCTGGACGACACCACCCCGGCCCTGGCGATCAATCTCGGCACCGGCACCGGCACCACCGTCCGCGAGCTGATCGAGGCCTTCAACGAAGTGGTCGAGACCCCGATCGAGACGGTCGACGCCCCGACCCGCCCGGGCGACGTGGCCGGCGCCTACACCGTGAGCGACCGCGCCGCCCGCCTGCTCGGCTGGCAGGCCCGCCTCTCGGTCACCGAGGGCATCCGCCACTCCCTGGAGTGGGCCGACCAGCACCGCGGCAAGATCCTCGGCGACTGACCCGCCGCACACGAGAGGCCGCCCACCCGGGCGGCCTCTCTGCCGGTGACGGGGTCAGTGCGCCTGCTGCTGGTGCTTGATCATCGCCTGGCCCTCGGGCGAGTTCTTGGCGTCCTCCACCATCTTGCCCGGGTCCGGCATCGTCGCCCCGCTGGTCAGCTCGGCCAGCGTGAACGCGGCAGCCCCGAAGATCCCGCCCGGCGTCCCGGTGGGCATGACGTCCTGCACCGGATCAGCCGCGGCCTGAGCGGGCGCCGCAGCGACGGCGAGCGCCGCCCCGGAGAGAGCAACAGCGGCAAGAAAGCGGTTCGGCTTGTTCATACCCCCCTCAACGAGCCGCCCCGCCCTCGGTCACCCCACCCCGCCCGAGTGCGGGACACTGGAGGGTCTGGTGCCGGACCAACGGAGGGTTCCCGCGTGAACGACGGGCCGCTGATCGTACAAAGCGACAAGACGCTGCTCCTTGAGATCGACCACCCGAGGGCCGCGGACTGCCGGCGGGTGATCGCGCCCTTCGCGGAGCTGGAGCGTGCGCCCGAGCACGTGCACACGTACCGGGTGACGCCGCTCGGGCTGTGGAACGCGCGGGCCGCCGGGCACGATGCCGAGCAGGTGGTCGACGCATTGGTGAACTACTCGCGCTACCCGGTGCCGCACGCGCTGCTGGTGGACATCGCCGAGACGATGGCCCGGTACGGACGGCTGCAGCTGAGCAAGCACCCGGTGCACGGGCTGGTGCTCACCACCACCGACCGGCCGGTGCTGGAGGAGGTGCTGCGCTCGAAGAAGATCGCCCCGCTGGTGGGGGCCCGGGTCGACCCGGACACCGTGGTGGTGCACCCCTCCGAGCGCGGGCAGATCAAGCAGGTACTGCTCAAGCTCGGCTGGCCGGCCGAGGACCACGCGGGGTACGTGGACGGCGAGGCGCACCCGATCTTCCTGGAGCAGGACGGCTGGCAGCTGCGGCCGTACCAGCAGCAGGCCGTCGAGGGCTTCTGGCACGGCGGCAGCGGCGTCGTGGTGCTGCCCTGCGGGGCGGGCAAGACGCTGGTCGGCGCGGCGGCGATGGCGGAGGCCAAGTCGACCACGCTGATCCTGGTCACCAACACCGTCTCGGCCCGGCAGTGGAAGCACGAGCTGGTCAAGCGCACCTCGCTGACCGAGGACGAGATCGGCGAGTACAGCGGCACCAAGAAGGAGATCCGCCCGGTCACCATCGCCACCTACCAGGTGATGACCACCAAGCGGAAGGGCGTCTACGCCCACCTGGAGCTGTTCGACGCGCGGAACTGGGGCCTGGTCGTCTACGACGAGGTGCACCTGCTGCCCGCGCCGGTCTTCAAGTTCACCGCCGACCTGCAGGCCCGCCGCCGGCTCGGGCTGACGGCCACCCTGGTGCGCGAGGACGGCCGCGAGGGCGACGTGTTCTCGCTGATCGGCCCGAAGCGCTTCGACGCGCCGTGGAAGGAGATCGAGGCGCAGGGGTACATCGCGCCGGCCGACTGCTGCGAGGTCCGGGTCACCCTGACCGACTCCGAGCGGCTCGCCTACGCGACCGCCGAGCCGGAGGAGCGCTACCGGTTCTGCGCGACCACCGCGACCAAGCGGCGGGTGGTGGAGGCCCTGGTGCGCAAGCACGAGAAGGACCAGACCCTGATCATCGGCCAGTACATCGACCAGCTGGACGAGCTGGGCGAGGCCTTGGACGCGCCCGTGATCAAGGGCGAGACCAGCAACGCGCAGCGCGAGAAGCTGTTCGACGCCTTCCGTACCAAGGAGATCAGCGTGCTCGTGGTCTCCAAGGTGGCCAACTTCTCCATCGACCTGCCGGAGGCGACCGTCGCCATCCAGGTCTCGGGGACCTTCGGCTCGCGCCAGGAGGAGGCCCAGCGGCTCGGCCGGGTGCTGCGGCCGAAGGCGGACGGGCACTCGGCCCACTTCTACTCCGTCGTCGCCCGGGACACCGTGGACCAGGACTTCGCCGCCCACCGGCAGCGGTTCCTGGCGGAGCAGGGGTACGCGTACCGGATCATCGACGCCGACGACGTGCTGTAACCGGGCTAGAGCTTGACGCCGTCGCGGCCGAGGAAGAGGACGCGGGCGGTGGTGTCGAGGGCGATGCCCACGTTCCGGACGGCTGCCGCCATCGGGCTGCGGCGGCGGCCGTTCGGGGCGGCGGTGCTGCCTCGCGGGGTCGGGATGCGGGTGGTTCGGTTCGTGTTCATGCCCTCAACGGTAGATTTCAGCACCGTTCGGAGGCATCAACCCAAAGGCCGTAACCCGCAGGTCGGAAGTCGTCCTCCAGGCGTACGGCACCCCCTACCCGCCCAGGGGCCGACCCTGAGGGAAATTGATTCGCCCCGCGGCGGCACCCGGGTCTAGGATCTTCGGTCTGCCCCCTCCCGAACCGTGGTGCCGTCCCGGCAGCCGGGGGAGGTCCCGACCGGTCGGCAACCGGCCGGGGTCCTTCACTGTGAGCTACGACGACACCGCTGCCCCGAGACGTGCGGCAGCGCGGGAAGGTTCGCTGTGCACGCCCCCACCCCTGACCCGCTCCAGCGCGAGCGTGACCACCTCTCGGCCTCCCGTTCGGCCCTGCGCGCGATGCGCGAGGACGTCGAGGCGCTCGATCTCAAGGACGTCACCGGCACCTGGGTGTCCGCCGTCGTCCTGCAGCGCCAGGTCGAGGAGCGGATCGCCGCCCTGGCCGACCTCGCGCACACCCCGCTCTTCTTCGGCCGGCTGGACTACCTGCACGCGATCAGCGAGGACCTGTCGGAAGGTGGTGGCGGGGAGCGGTTCTACATCGGGCGCCGCCACGTGCACGACGCAGGCGGGGACCCGATGGTGATCGACTGGCGCGCGCCGGTCTCCCAGCCCTTCTACCGGGCCAGCCGCACCGACCCGCAGGACGTCGAGTGCCGCCGCCGGTTCGGTTACACCGGCGGGGAGTTGACCGCCTACGAGGACGAGCACCTGTCCGACCCCGCCGAGGCCGACACCGCCTCCGCCCTGCTCGCGGCCGAGATCGAGAAGCCCCGCGTCGGCCCGATGCGCGACATCGTCGCCACCATCCAGCCCGAGCAGGACGAGATCGTCCGCGCCGACATCACCGGCACGGTCTGCGTCCAGGGCGCCCCCGGCACCGGGAAGACCGCCGTCGGCCTGCACCGAGTCGCCTACCTGCTCTACGCCCACCGCGAGCGGCTGGCCCGCACCGGCACCCTGGTGATCGGGCCGAACAGCTCCTTCCTCCAGTACATCGAGCAAGTCCTCCCCACCCTCGGCGAGTTGGACGTCGCCCAGGCGACGGTGCAGCAGTTGGTCGCCCACGTCGAAGTCCGTGGCGAGGACACCGCCGAGGCCGCCCGGCTCAAGGGCGACGCCCGGATGGCCGAGGTGCTGCGGCGCGCCGTCCGCTCCGGCATCAGCACCCCCACCGAGCCCCTGATGGTGGTCCGGGGCTCCCGCCGCTGGCGCGTCCCGGCGTACGAACTCACCGAGATCATCGAGGAGTTGAAGGGCCGCGAGATCCGCTACGGCGCCGCCCGGGAGGCACTTCCGCAGCGGATCGCGCACGCCGTGCTGCTCAAGATGGAGCAGGGCGGCGAAGCGCCCGACGACCGCGTGCAGGACGCGGTGGCCCGCAACGCCGCCGTGAAGGCCGTGGTCAAGGAGTGCTGGCCGCCGGTCGAGCCGGCCAAGCTGGTGCACCGGCTGCTCTCCGACGCCGAGTTCCTCGCCGAGTGCGCGGCCGGCGTCTACGACGAGGCCGAGCAGGCCGCCCTTCGGTGGACCAAGCCGGCCCGCTCGGTGAAGACCGCCCCCTGGACGGCGGCCGACGCCGTCCTGGTGGACGAGGCCACCGACCTGGTGCAGCGCACCACTTCACTCGGCCACGTGGTGGTGGACGAGGCCCAGGACCTCTCCCCCATGCAGTACCGGGCCGTCGGCCGCCGCTGCAGCACCGGCTCGGCCACCGTCCTCGGCGACCTCGCCCAGGGCACCACCCCCTGGGCGACGGCGAGCTGGCAGGAGGCCCTGCACCACCTCGGCAAGCCCGAGGCGCACATCGAGGAGCTGACCAAGGGCTTCCGGGTGCCCGAGGAGGTCATCGCGTACGCCTCCCGGCTGCTCCCCGAGATCGCCCCCGGCCTGGCGCCCGCCACCTCGATCCGAGACCTGTCCGGCTCGCTGACGGTCAGTCACCATGCGGACGGGCTGGTCGAGGCCGTGGTCGAGGCCTGCCGCAAGGCCCTCACCTTCGAGGGCTCCACCGGCCTGATCGCCGCCGACGCCCGCATCCCCGTCTTCGCCGAGGCCCTCACCGCCGCCGGCCTCCCCCACCTCACCCCCGGCACCGAAACCACCGCCGAGGCCCGCCTCACCCTCGTCCCCGCCTCCCTCGCCAAGGGCCTCGAGTACGACTACGTCGTCCTCGACGAACCCGCCGCCGTCATCACGGGCGAGCCCGACGAACGCACCGGCCTGCGGCGCCTGTACGTGGCCCTGACCCGGGCGGTCTCCGGTCTGCAGGTCCTGCACAGCGAACCGCTGCCGACGGCATTGCTGTAGCTGCACCATCCAGGGGCGCGAGGAACTGCGCGAAGCCGGAAGGCAACAGGCTTGCGCCTTCCGCACTCGCGCAGTTCCCCGCGCCCCTGGGGCGCTGCCCCAGACAGGGCAACTGACTCAACCGTCCAGCAGGGCCCGCCACTCGGCGACCTTGGCCGCGTCGACGGGGCTGTCCCAGCCCCCGCCCCGGACGGCGCCGCCGATGTGGAAGGCGTCGAAGCCGGCCGCCCGCAGTCCCGGTACGTGGTCGGCCTTCAGGCCGCCGCCGACCAGGATCTGCTGCCGGTACCCCGGCTCCCCGGCGCGGGCGAGCTCCGCCACGAGGGTGTCCGTCCCGGCGGAGACGCCGGCCGCCGAGCCGGAGGTGAGGAAGGTGTCGAGGCCCGGCAGATGCCCGACCGCCGCCCGGACGGCGGCCCGGTCCGCGCTGTGGTCCAGCGCCCGGTGGAAGGTCCAGCGGCAGCCCGCGACGGCCTCCGCGACCAGCCCGGTGGCCGCCAGGTCCACCGCACCGTCAGCGGTCAGGAACCCGAAGACGAACTCCTCCGCCCCCTCCGCCCGCAGCCGTGCCGTCAGGGCGAGCAGCGCGTCCAGATCCCCCGGGGCGAAGCCGTCCCGGATCCGCAGCATGACCCGCAGCGGGATGCTCACGGCCTCGCGGACGCTGACGAAGTCCGCCACCGAGGGGGTGAGCCCGTCGGCGGCCATGTCCGTGACCAGTTCGAGCCGGTCCGCACCGCCGAGTTCGGCGGCCTGGGCATCCTGCGCCGTCAGCGCGATCACTTCGAAGATTGGTCTAGACATATCGCTACCCTCCCACATCCGGGGTCGCCTGGGCGAGCCCTGAGGGCCGTACGAGAATGGCGCCCATGCCGACCACTGAGGACCCTGAGCTGCCGAGGCGCTGGGCCGCGCTGCTCCGCCGCTGCGCCCCCGCCGACACCGACCCCGAGCCGTACGGCCGTGACCTGCTCAAGCGCTGGTCCGAGCCGCAGCGCCGCTACCACACCACCGACCACCTGCGGGCGATGCTCGACCAGGTCGACGCCCTCGCCGAGCACGCGGAGGACCCGGACGCCGTCCGCCTCGCGGTCTGGTACCACGACGCCGTCTACCAGCCGGAGCGCTCCGAGAACGAGGAGCGCAGCGCCCGCCTCGCCCTGCGGGCCCTCGAGGACGCGGGCGTGCCGGCGGCGCTCGCCGAGGAGACGGCCCGGCTGGTCCGCCTGACCGTCACGCACCACCCCGAGCCGGGCGACCGCAACGGTGAGGTGCTGTGCGACGCCGATCTGGCGGTCCTCGGCGGCTCGGCGGAGGCCTACGCGGCGTACGCGGCCGCCGTCCGCGAGGAGTACTCCTTCGTCCCGCCGGAGGCCTTCCGCGAGGGCCGCGCGGCCGTCCTGCGCCAGCTCCTCGCCCTGCCCGCGCTCTACCGCACCCCCACCGCCCGGGACCGCTACGACGCCCCGGCCCGGGCCAACCTGGCCGCTGAACTCGACGCGCTCAGCGCGTAGCGGCCTTCCGCCGCCGCAGGCCCGCCGCCGTCAGGCGGGCCACCAGCTCCTTGCTCCCGATCGGCGTCGCGCCCAGCCGGACGGCGTCCTCGTACCACTTCTCGGGGATGTCGTAGTGGTCCCGCTCGAAGCCCTTCGCGGGCGCCCCGAGCCGGGCCGCGAACTCGTGCAGCTCCTCGTAGCTGACATCGCTCACCAGGTGCGACCAGAGCTTGCCGTGCCCCGGCCAGGTCGGCGGGTCTATGTAGATCACGACAGCTCCCCGACGGCCGCGACCACCACACCCCGCTTGCCGCACACCCAGTGCGGCTCCGGCCCGAGCTCCGGCTCCACGCTCAGCGCGTGCGGGTCGTCCTCCGCCTCCGCGCACTCCACGCACAGCGGCCACCGCCCGTACGTCTCCAGCAGCTTGTCCTGCACGTCCTGGGCCACCAGCCCCAGCACGTACTCGGCCCCGTCCGGCCACTGCTCCAGCCACCAGCGCCGGTGCGTCACGGCATCCTCCACCAGCGACACCACGGCGGCATCCGCCACGTCCCGGGCGGTCAGGTCGGCAAGGATGGACGCCCGCGCGCCGTGCAGCGCGGCTTCGACGGCAGAAGAGTCAGGGGTGATCATTGCCCCATTCTCCCGCGCCCGGGCCGCGGACCGGAACGCCGCGAGGGCGGCCTCCCCGTGTGGGGAGACCGCCCTCGCAGAAGAACCAGCTGATCCTGGAGCCAGGATCAGAAGTCCATGTCACCGCCCGGCATGCCGCCGCCGGCAGCGGCGCCGGCCTTCTCGGGCTTGTCGGCGATGACGGCCTCGGTGGTGAGGAAGAGCGCCGCGATGGAGGCGGCGTTCTGCAGGGCCGAGCGGGTGACCTTCGCCGGGTCGATGATGCCGGAGGCGATCAGGTCGACGTACTCGTTGGTCGCGGCGTTCAGGCCGTGGCCGGCGGGGAGGTTGCGGACCTTCTCCACCACGACGCCGCCCTCGAGGCCGGCGTTGACCGCGATCTGCTTGATCGGGGCCTCCAGGGCCACGCGGACGATGTTGGCACCGGTGGCCTCGTCGCCCTCGAGCTCCAGCTTGTCGAACGCGACACCGGCCTGCAGCAGCGCGACGCCACCACCGGCGACGATGCCCTCCTCGACGGCGGCCTTCGCGTTGCGGACGGCGTCCTCGATGCGGTGCTTGCGCTCCTTGAGCTCGACCTCGGTGGCCGCGCCCGCCTTGATGACGGCGACGCCACCGGCGAGCTTGGCGAGGCGCTCCTGGAGCTTCTCGCGGTCGTAGTCCGAGTCGCTGTTCTCGATCTCGGCACGGATCTGGTTCACGCGGCCGGCGACCTGGTCGCTGTCGCCGCCACCGTCGACGATGGTGGTCTCGTCCTTGGTGATGACCACCTTGCGGGCGGTGCCCAGCAGGTCGACGCCGGCGTTCTCGAGCTTGAGGCCGACCTCCTCGGAGATGACGGTGCCACCGGTGAGGATGGCGATGTCGCCGAGCATGGCCTTGCGGCGGTCACCGAAGCCCGGGGCCTTGACGGCGACGGACTTGAAGGTGCCACGGATCTTGTTCACGACCAGGGTCGACAGGGCCTCGCCCTCGACGTCCTCGGCGATGATGACGAGCGGCTTGCCGCTCTGCATGACCTTCTCGAGGAGCGGCAGCAGGTCCTTGACCGAGCCGATCTTGGAGTTGGCGATCAGGATGTACGGGTCCTCGAACGAGGTCTCCATACGCTCCAGGTCGGTGGCGAAGTAGGCGGAGATGTAGCCCTTGTCGAAGCGCATGCCCTCGGTGAGCTCGAGCTCGAGGCCGAAGGTGTTGCTCTCCTCGACGGTGATGACGCCTTCCTTGCCGACCTTGTCCATCGCCTCGGCGATGAGCTCGCCGATCTGGGTGTCAGCGGCGGAGATGGAGGCGGTGGAGGCGATCTGCTCCTTGGTCTCCACGTCCTTGGCCTGCGCGAGCAGCTGGTCCGAGACGGCCGCGACGGCCTTCTCGATACCGCGCTTGAGGGCCATCGGGTTGGCGCCGGCGGCGACGTTGCGCAGACCCTCGCGGACGAGCGCCTGGGCGAGCACGGTGGCGGTGGTGGTGCCGTCACCCGCGACGTCGTCCGTCTTCTTGGCGACCTCCTTGACGAGCTCCGCACCGATCTTCTCGTACGGGTCCTCGAGCTCGATCTCCTTGGCGATGGAGACACCGTCGTTGGTGATCGTGGGGGCGCCCCACTTCTTCTCAAGGACGACGTTGCGGCCCTTGGGGCCCAGCGTCACCTTGACGGCGTCGGCAAGCTGGTTCATGCCGCGCTCAAGGCCGCGGCGAGCTTCCTCGTCAAACGAGATGATCTTGGCCATCGGAAGTGGTCCTCCAGGACACGGTCGACTGCTCGGACCAGAGGTGCCCGCGACGGACGGCCCTGGTGTGCGGGGGTCATGTCCCCTACCGCTCCCGGGGGCCTCACCGACCCGGTCCGTTGTCACTCTCACGCTGTGAGTGCTAACGCCAATGATTAGCACTCGGGGGTGTCGAGTGCAAGCCCAATCGGCCGACACGCACGTGGCACCCGCACACGGCAGCAGGCCCGCACGACGGGTGTCGTACGGGCCTGCCGGGCGAAGCTAGTCGTTGAGCACCAGCTCGAGGCGAGCCGAGGCTCCGCAGTGCGGAAAGGTCAGACCGCGGGCGCACGGACCATGTCCGCCTGCGGGCCCTTCTGCCCCTGGGAGATCTCGAACTCGACCCGCTGGCCCTCTTCGAGGGTGCGGTAGCCGTCCATCTGGATCGCGCTGTAGTGGACGAACACGTCCGCACCACCGTCGACCGCGATGAAGCCGTAGCCCTTCTCGGCGTTGAACCACTTGACGGTGCCCTGAGCCATTCCGAACTCCCCTTGTGCTGTGCTGGCCCTTCACGGACCCGCAGGGTGCGGGCCCAGGTCTGATCGAGCGAGCCCGAGGTACCCCCCTGGGCCCCACCGAATACGTCGACCGCGGCTGAATGTATCCGGACAGACGCCCTCTGCAACAGGCCCAACTTCATGGAATTCCCTGGCAACGACAAGGGACGGACCGGGGCGAATGCCGCACCGCCGAACAATTCGCCCCGGACAGAGCAGGGCGAAAGGCACAGATTGCCCGAAGATTTCTGACGACAGCCTGACATCTTCTGTGCAGGACTACCGGACGGACGTCTCAGCGGCCGGACGGGCCTTGCGTACGCGATCGGTCGGCGGGGCGGGCAGCCGTGGCCGGCTGGGCGTACGAGAGGTGGGATCGGGGCGGAGAGGAGACGCCCGCTAAAGCCGCACTCTACTCTCCCCCGGACCGTGCGATTTCCACCGGACACGCGAAGGCCGCCGTCGAAACCGGAAATTCCTGTTCCGGTTCCGACGGCGGCCGGTAAAGCTTTCCCGGCCCCCGGAAGGGGTCAGCAGCCGCCCGCGACGGCAGGGATCACCGAGACGCTCGCGCCGTCCCCCACGGCCGTCTCCAGGCCCTCCGCGAAGCGCACGTCGTCGTCGTTCACGTAGACGTTGACGAAGCGGCGCAGCTTGCCCGTGTCGTCCAGGATGCGCGCGGCGATGCCGGGGTGGTTCGCCTCGAGGCTCCGGATCACCTCGGCGAGGGTGGCGCCCTCGGCGGTGACCTCGGCGGACCCGCCGGTGTAGGTGCGCAGGATGGTCGGGATGCGGACGGTGGCGCTCATGTTCGGCTCCTTGCGAAAGGCGGGGGGATTCAGGCGGTGGCGAGGCCGGCCGAGCGGAACGCGTCCAGCGTCGGGCGGATGACGGCGGTCATGCCGGCCTCGGAGACGGCGTCCAGGGTCTTCAGGCCGTCGCCGGTGTTGATCGCGACGGTCTCCTTGGCCGGGTCGAGCTGACCGGTCTCGACCAGCTTCTTCAGCACACCCACAGTCACCCCGCCCGCCGTCTCGGCGAAGATGCCCTCGGTGCGGGCCAGCAGCTTGATCGCCTCGACCACCTGGGCGTCGGTGACGTCCTCCACCGCGCCGCCGGTGCGGCGGGCGATGTCGAGCACGTACGGGCCGTCGGCCGGGTTGCCGATCGCCAGCGACTTGGCGATGGTGTCCGGCTTGACCGGGCGGATCACGTCGTGGCCGGCCTTGAAGGCGGCCGAGACCGGGGAGCAGCCCTCGGCCTGGGCGCCGAAGATCCGGTACGGGCGGTCCTCGACCAGCCCGAGCTTGATCAGCTCCTGCAGGCCCTTGTCGATCTTCGTCAGCTGCGAGCCCGAGGCGATCGGGATGACGATCTGCTCCGGCAGCCGCCAGCCGAGCTGCTCGCAGATCTCGTACGCCAGCGTCTTGGAGCCCTCGCCGTAGTACGGGCGCAGGTTGACGTTGACGAAGCCCCAGCCCTCGCCGGCCGGGTCGCCGATCAGCTCGGAGCAGAAGCGGTTCACGTCGTCGTAGTTGCCCTCGATGCCGACCAGCTCGCCGCCGTACACCCCGGCCATCACGACCTTGCCCTGCTCCAGGTCGTGCGGGATGAACACGCAGGACTTGAAACCGGCCCGGGCGGCCGCCGCGCCCACCGCGCCGGCCAGGTTGCCGGTCGAGGAGCAGGAGAGGGTGGTGAAGTTGAAGGCGCGCGCCGCCTCGATGGCGCAGGCGACCACGCGGTCCTTGAAGGAGTGCGTCGGGTTCCCGGAGTCGTCCTTGATGTGCAGCTGGGCGGTGAAACCGAGCTCGCGGCCGAGGTTGTCGGCCTTCACCAGCGGGGTCCAGCCGGGGTTGAGATTGGGCTTCGAGGCGACATCGGCCGGGACGGGCAGCAGCGGGGCGTAGCGCCAGATGCTGGCCGGGCCGGCCTCGATCCGCTTGCGCAGCTCCTCGGCGGGGGCGCTGCCGAAGTCGTAGGCGATCTCCAGCGGCCCGAAGCACTCCAGGCAGGCGAAGCTGGGGCCGAGCGGGAAGCGGGTGCCGCACTCGCGACAGGACAGCGCGGCGGCCGGGCCGAGGTCGACGGCGGCAGGGGCTTCAGGGGTAGCGGTAGCCATGGTGGCGGAGGCCTCTCTCCTCATCTTCCCCGTGGCGCGGGCGCGCCACAGGACGGAATTGGCACCTGTCCCGCCGGGGCCTCGACCGAGAACGGTCAGTAGCCGTGCGAGAAGGTTGCCGGGACGTCGACGGGCCGTTCCCTCAGTCCCTCTGGATGAGCTCTGTGAAGTTGTGGTCATACTCCTGGGCCGACCCCGATGTGCGAAGGCCTGGACCCAGTACGAAGACTGTATCCGAAGGCAGTCCCGTTCCGAGGGAACGTCCGACCTGCGAGATGACACAGCCCAGAACCGGCCGCGGGGCGGAACACCCTTGGGGGCGCGGCGCCTTGTACAACCGATGGATCACCCGACGAGCAGCTAGGAGCGACACAGTGCCAGCAGAGCTGACCCCGGCTCTTCTCCCGGAGGTGGCCTCCTGGCTGCGCCGCCGCTCGTGGACGGCCGCGGACCGGCCCGACGAGATGCTGCTCGCCGCCAAGCGCGCGGCGGGCCCGGCCGGCACGGTCAGTGTGGTGCTGCCCGCGCTGGACGAGGAGCCGACGGTGGGCGAGATCGTCCGGGTGATCCGCACCGAGCTGATGGAGCGCCTCCCGCTGGTGGACGAGCTGGTGGTGGTCGACTCCGGCTCGGTGGACCGCACCGCCGAGCTGGCCGCCGCCGCCGGCGCCCGGGTGGTGCACCGGGACGACGTGCTGCCCCGGCTGCCCGCCGCGCCCGGCAAGGGCGAGGTGCTCTGGCGCTCGCTGCTCGTCACCTCCGGCGAGATCGTCTGCTTCATCGACGCCGACCTGCGCGAGTTCGACCCGGCCTTCGTCTCCGGCATCGTCGGGCCGCTGCTGACCGACCCGGCGCTGCAGCTGGTCAAGGCGATGTACGACCGCCCGCTCGAGACCGACGGCGCGGTCGTCCCGGCCGGTGGCGGCCGGGTCACCGAGCTGGTCGCCCGCCCGCTGCTCAATCTGCACTGGCCCCAGCTGGCCGGCTTCGTCCAGCCGCTCGGCGGTGAGTACGCGGCCCGCCGCTCGCTGCTCGAGCGGCTGCCGTTCCCGACCGGGTACGGCGTGGAGCTCGGCCTGCTGGTGGACGCGCTGGACGAGGTCGGCCTGGACGCGCTGGCCCAGGTGGACGTGGGCGTGCGCCACCACCGCCACCAGGACGGCCAGGCGCTCGGCCGGATGGCCGCCACCATCTACCGCACCGCGCTGGAGCGGCTGGACCGCGCCCACCGGCTGAAGGCCGAGTCGGACTTGGTGCACCCGCTGCTCACCCAGTTCACCCGGGACCCGGTCACCCGGGAGTTCACCGCGCACACCCACCCGGTCAGCGCTCTGGAGCGGCCGCCGATGCGCGAGGTCCCGGAGTACCGGGCCCGCCGGGGCTGAGGCCGGCCGCCGGTGCCGCCGGCCACTGCCGCCGGCCACTGCCGCTGGCTGATTGCCGCTCCCCGGCCGCGCCGAGGGTTTGCTGCCGGGAGGACCCGGCAAGGTTGGCAGTATGAGCGAACGTTCGAACCAGCACGGTGTGGCCCCGGTCCTGGTCGCCTCCAACCGCGGGCCGGTGTCCTTCAGCAGCGGGGACGACGGCGCGCTGACCCTGCGCCGGGGCGGCGGCGGCCTGGTCTCCGGGCTCTCCGCGATCGACGACCCCTCGGCCGTCTGGGTCTGCGCGGCGCTCGGCGACGCGGACCGCCAGGCGGCCCGGCAGAGCCCGGACGGCCGGCTCGACCTGGGCGGCTTCGACACCGCCGGCCAGGCCGTCCGGATGCTCGACATCGACCCGGGCACCTTCACCCGGGCCTACAACGGGGTGGCCAACTCCACCCTGTGGTTCGTCCACCACCTGCTGTACGACACCCCGGTCAGGCCGGTCTTCGACGAGCGCTTCCGCCGTGAGTGGGAGTCCTACCGCGCCTACAACGCCGCCTTCGCCGAGGCACTGGCCGCCGAGGCCGCGCCCGGGGCGGCCGTGCTGGTGCAGGACTACCACCTCTCGCTGGCCCCCGCCCTGCTCCGCGAGCTGCGGCCGGACCTCAGGACCGGCCACTTCTCGCACACCCCCTGGGCTCCGCCCGAGTACTACCGGATGCTGCCGGACGACGTGGCCGCCGAGGTGCTCACCGGCATCCTCGGCGCCGACCGCGCCGCCTTCCTCACCCGCCGCTGGGCGCTCGCCTTCGCCGACTGCTGCGAGGCGGTGCTCGGCGCTGCGGTGGACCGCGCGGCCCTGACTGTCACCTACGGCGGCCGGGTGGTCCGGCTCGGCGTGCACGGGCTCGGCGCCGACGGCGAGTTCCTGCGTGAGCGTTCACAACAGGCGGACGTCGCCGCCCGGCTCGCGGCCCTGCGCGAACAGGTCGGCGAGCGCCGCACCATCGTCCGGGTGGACCGCACCGAGCTGAGCAAGAACATCGTGCGCGGGCTGCTCGCCTACCGGCACCTGCTGCGCTCGCGGCCCGAGTGGCTGGAGCGGGTGGTGCACATCGCCTTCGCCTACCCCTCGCGGCACGACCTGCCCGAGTACCGGGAGTACACGGCCGCCGTGCAGCGGATCGCCCACGAGATCAACGACGAGTTCGGCACCCCGAGCTGGCAGCCGGTCGTGCTGCACGTCAACGACGACTTCCCCCGCTCGCTGGCCGCCTACCGGCTGGCCGACGTCGCCCTGGTCAACCCCATCCGGGACGGGATGAACCTGGTCGCCAAGGAAGTCCCGGTGGTCTCCGACGCGGGCTGCGCCCTCGTCCTCTCCCGCGAGGCCGGCGCCCACGCCGAGCTCGCCGAGGACGCCATCACCGTCAACCCGTACGACGTCATCGCCACCGCCGAGGCCCTGCACCAGGCCCTCACCATGCCCGCCGCCGAACGCACCGAACGCACCAAGCGCCTGGCCGCGGCGGCCACCGCCCTGCCGCCGCAGCAGTGGTTCCTGGACCAGCTGCACGCGCTCGGCTAACCGGCCAACTCCCGGGCCAGTTCGGCCAGCAGGGCCACCACACCCTCCGGGCCCGGCACCACCAGGTCGGCCTGGTCGGCGAGCCGGGTCACCTGGCGTTCGCCGGTGGTGGTCGCGCTGCTGCAGACCAGCAGGCCGGGGCGGCCCTCCTTGCGGCGCTGCTCGACCACCGCGTAGGCGGGGAGGTCGCCGAGGTCGTCGCCCGCGTACAGCACGGCACGGGCGGCGAGTTCGTCCAGGTACTCGGCGAGGGCGGCGCCCTTGTCGACGCCCGGCGGGCGCAACTCCAGGACGTAGCGGCCCGGTTCGACCACCAGGCCGTGGGCGGCGGCCAGTTCGGCGACCGGCCGGCGGAGCAACTCCAGTGCGGCGTCCGGGTCTTCCGTCCGGCGGGTGTGCACGGCCAGGGCCCGGCCCTTGTCCTCCACCCACGTCCCGGCCGGGGCCTGCGCCAGCGCCTCCGGCAGCTCGGCCCGCACGGCGGCCACCCCGGGGGGCGGCGGCGGGGAGGAGAGCTCGCCCGTCGCGGCGTCCCAGCGCTCGGCGCCGTACTGCCCCAGCACCGTCAGCCGCTCCAGGCCGGGCACCCCGGCGAAGCCGCCGTACCGCACCGCCAGCTCCGCCGGCCGCCCGGTGACGATCACCACCCCGGCCAGCCGCGGCGCCAACGCCGCCAGCGCCGGCACCACCCCCGGGTGCGCCCGCGCCCGCTCCGGATCCGCCACGATCGGCGCCAGCGTCCCGTCGAAGTCGAGCCCCACCACCGCCCGCCCCGGATCGGCCAGAATCCCCGCCAGCCCGTCCTGCCCAGCCGTCGTCCTCAGCTCCATACCGACGAACGTACCGTTGCACGACCTGTTCGGGGGCGCGAGGAACTGCGCGAGTCCGGAAGTAGCCGACCTGCGAGCTCCCGCCGGGAGCCACTATCTGGCTGCGCGGTGCTGCTCCCGCAACCGCCGCAGCCGGTTGACCAGGACGGGAGCCTCCGCCAACGCCGCCTCCCGGTCGAGCAGACCGTTCAGCAGTTGGTAGTAGCGCGTCGCCGAGAGGTCAAGCTCCTCCCGCACGGCCCGCTCCTTGGCACCGGCCGCGCGCCACTGCCGCCCCTCGATGGCCAGGATCGCCCGCTCCCGCTCGCTCAGCTCCGTCACTCTGTCATTCTGCCCGGCCGACCCGACACACTCTGCCGTCACCGGCCGTGCCCGGCAGCGGCTAGCGTCGTGACCATGGACAACAGCTTCGCCCTGCACATCCCCGACGCCGAGCTCGAACCCGACCCGCTGGACCCGGGCCAGATCGTCTCCGGCAGCCCGGAGGTCACCGGCAAGGTGATCTGGGAGTCCGAGGACGGTTCCCGCGTGCGCGGGATCTGGCAGATCACCCCCGGTGTGGTGACCGACACCGAGGCGGACGAGATGTTCGTGGTGATCAGCGGCCGGGCCACCATCGAGTTCGAGGGCGGCCCGACCCTGGAGGTCGGCCCGGGGGACGTCGCGGTGCTCCGGGAGGGCGACCGCACCACCTGGACGGTCCACGAGACCCTCCGCAAGGCCTACGCGATCGGCTGAGAGTCCAGCTGGAGATCACCCCCGCGCCCGGGCGGCGGCCTGCGCCGCCGCCTGCTGCAGCGCGGTCAGCACCTGGCCGCCGTCGTCGGTGACCGCCTTGCCGATCTGCTGCTTCACCAGGGTGCTGACGGAGTCCCAGGCCGGGTCGCCCAGCGGGTAGAAGCTCGCGTTCGGCAGGGCGGCGAGGAACTGCTTGAGGTCCTCGTGCCTGCCCGCCGTCATGGCGGCCAGGGTGTCCTGGGTGACGGGCAGCAGGTTGTACTGCTCGTCGAACTTGAGGGTGTTCTCCTCGCGGTAGACCCAGGCGAGGAACTTCTTGATCTCGGCCCGGTGCCCGTTCGCCTTGAAGGCCATCATCCAGTCGGCCACGCCGAGCGTGATCGGCTTCGCCCCGGCGTCCTTGCCGGGGATGGTGCTGGTGCCGTAGTCGATCTTCGCGTTGACGGCCTTCTGGATCAGCGAGGGGTGCCCGTCGAGCATCGCCACCCTCCCCGCCGCGAAGTCGCCGAAGGCGGTCTTGCGGTCCACCGAGCCGGGGTCGGGGTAGGTCAGGCCGGGCCGGACCAGCCGGGTGCGCAGCCAGTCGAAGGTGGCCCGGTTCTGCTGGCTGTCGATGGTGTAGTTGCCCGCGCTGTCGGCCAGGCCGCCCCCGCCGCTCATCGTCCACATGCTTGCCTCGGCCTGGGCCTCCTCGGGGCCCAGCGGCAGCCCGTACGGGATGACGCCCGGCACCTTGCGCTTGATCAGCTGGGCGTCGTGCTCCAGTTCGTCCCAGCTGGCCGGCGGGTGGTCGATCCCGGCCTTGGCGAAGATCGCCTTGTTGTAGAAGAAGGCGCGCGAGGAGGCCACGAACGGGATGCCGTACTGACTGCCCATCACCTGCCCGGCCTTGGCGAAGACGTCGATCAGGTCGGCCTGGGTGTCGATGGTGAGCACGTCCCCGACCGGGTAGAGCCGCCCGGCGGCGACCTGGTCGGCGTAGCCGCCGGTCTGCACGATGTCGGGCGTGCGGCCCTTCTTGATCAGCTCGGCCACCCGCTGGTCGATCTCGGTCCAACCGACCACCTGGACATCGACCTTGATCTTCGGGTTGGCCGCCTCGAAGGCCCGGGCCAGGTCGTTCCAGTAGTGACTCGAGCTGGTCGCCTCGGTGTCACCGTAGTCGGCCGCGACGAACCTCAGTGTGACGTCACCGCCGCCGCCCAGCGAGAGCGCGCTGCCGCAGCCGCTCGCCAGCAGGGCGCAGACGGCCGCAAGGGCAGACCAACGGGATTTCAGGGCAGGGGACTTCGACACGGTGACCGCCTTCGCACGGGGTGGGCGGCGGCCACCTTCTCAGCGGGCCCGAGCAGTGGTCCAGACCTCATCGGCCGTAGTTACCGAAGTGACCGATCACGTTGCGCAGCACGCAACGGCGGTCACACCGCGATCACCCGCACTCCCGCGCCCTCGAAGTCGGCGGTCAGCCCGGCGCCTATCCCCTGGTCCGTGACCAGGGTGCCGATCCGCCCCGCCCCGCAGATCCGGGCGAAGGCCCGGCGGCCGAGCTTGGAGGAGTCGGCCGCCACCACCACCCGCCGGGCCCGCTCGGCGAGCAGCCGGTTGATGCTGGCCTCGCCCTCGTGGTGGGCGGCTGCGCCGTACTCGGCGTCCAGTGCGTCCACGCCCAACACCGTGACGTCCAGGGTGAGTTCGGCGAGCACCAGGGCGGCGAGCGGGCCGATCAGCTCGTAGGACTGCGGCCGGGCCACCCCGCCGGTGAGCACGATCTTCACCTGCGGACGGACCGTCAGCTCGTTGGCGATGTTGACCGCGTTGGTGACGATGGTGAGCGGCCGCCCGGCCTCGACGGTCTCGGGGCGGACGGCCAGCGCGCGGGCCACCTCGGTGGTGGTGGTGCCGCCGTTCAGGCCGACCACCTCGCCGGGGGCGATCAGGGCGGCCACGGCGGCACCGATCCGCTGCTTGGCGTCGGCGTTGCGGGCGGTCTTGTAGCGCAGCGGCAGGTCGTAGCTGACGCTGTGCGCGACGGCCCCGCCGCGGGTGCGGGTGACCATCTGCTGGCGGGCCAGCTGGTCGAGGTCGCGGCGGATGGTCGCGGCGGAGACGTCCAGCGCCCCGGCGGCCTCCTCCACCTCCAACTTCCCGTGCTCGGCGAGCAGCTCAAGGAGTGCGTTCCACCGCTCGTACCTGGACACGCCGCCCCTCTCAGCCGATGTGCGGTCAGCTTTCCATACTCAGACCCTCGGGCGGCCGTCCGAGGGCCGCCGTTCCGTCGCCATCATTGCGCACTCTTGCTCGAAAGCGCTATAAAACAAACATCTTCATGCACATTTTGACGCGCCCACCCGAGGAGCCCTGCATGCCCGGAACGCCCCGAGGCACGTCCCGCACGGCCGAGGAGCTGGCCACCCAGCCCGCGAACTGGCGCACCGCCGCCGCACTCGCCGAAGCAGCCGCCCCCGCCCTGCCGCGGCGCGGCGAGCGGGTCGCGGTGGTCGGCTGCGGTACCTCCTGGTTCATGGCCCAGGCGTACGCGGCCCTGCGCGAGAGCGGCGGCCACGGCGAGACGGACGCCTTCGCCGCCTCCGAGTTCCCGGCGCACCGCCAGTACGACCGGGTCCTGGCGATCACCCGCTCGGGCACCACCACCGAGGTGCTCGACCTGCTCCCGCAGCTCAAGGCGCCCACCACGGCGATCACCGCGACGCTCGACACCCCCGTCCACCGGGCCGCCGGGCAGATCGTCGAACTGGCCTTCGCCGACGAGCGGTCGGTGGTGCAGACCCGGTTCGCCACCACCGCGCTCGCCCTGCTGCGGGCGCACCTCGAGACGGAGGGCGCGCTCGCCCCGGGCGTGCGCCCGGTGCGGCAGGCGGCCGAGGACGCGGCGGCCGCGCTGGCCGAGGAGCTGCCCGCGCACTGGGCCGCCGCCGAGCAGGTGAGCTTCCTCGGCCGGGGCTGGAGCAACGGCCTGGCACTGGAGGCCGGGCTCAAGATGCGCGAGGCGGCCGGCGCCTGGACGGAGGCCTACCCGGCGATGGAGTACCGGCACGGCCCGGTGGCCATCGCGGCCCCCGGCCGCCTGGTCTGGGCCTTCGGCGGGCTGCCCGAGGGCCTGGCCGAGCAGGTCGCGGCCACCGGCGCCGAGCTGGTCGCCGACGGTCTCGACCCGCTGGCCGACCTGGTCCGGGTCCACCGGCTGGCCGTCGCCACCGCCGAGGCCCGGGGGCTGAACCCCGACGAGCCGCGCGCCCTCACCAGGTCCGTGGTGCTGCACTAGGAGTCCGGACTCCCCCGCCGGGTATCAGGAAAGAAACTTGCCTGAGCCACCGCATTCCACCCACCCCGCCGCCAATGGCGACAAAGCTCACCCCGCTGGACCAGACCAATCGTGCAACTGGACTAGACCTCTCCGACCTGGTCAAGGGAAACTGTCCCCCGTGAAGCACGTCATCGCACTCGATGTAGGCGGCACCGGCATGAAGGCCGCGCTGCTCGCCCAGGACGGCTCCGTGCTGTTCGAAGCACGCCGACCGACCGGGCGGGAGCACGGCACCGACGCCGTCGTCACCGCCATCCTCGACTTCGCCGCCGACCTCGCCGTGGAGGGGCGCGCCCGCTTCGGCGTCGCGCCGCTCGCGGCCGGGGTCGCGGTGCCGGGGACGATCGACGAGAAGAACGGCATCGCGGTGTTCTCCGCCAACCTCGGCTGGCGGGACCTGCCGATCCGCAAACTCCTCGGCGAGCGGCTGGCCTCCCCGGGCGAGCCGCTGATCCCGGTCGCCCTCGGCCACGACGTCCGCTCCGGCGGGCTGGCCGAGGGGCGGATCGGGGCCGGCCAGGGCGTCTCCCGCTTCCTCTTCGTCGCGCTCGGCACCGGCATCGCCGGGGCGATCGGCATCGACGGGCGGATCGAGGCGGGCGCCCACGGCTACGGCGGCGAGATCGGCCACGTGGTGGTCCGGCCCGGCGGCCCCGTCTGCGGCTGCGGCGGCCGCGGCTGCCTGGAGACCCTGGCGTCGGCCTCGGCCGTCTCCCGGGCCTGGGCCGCGCGCTCCGGCGACCCGACCGCCGACGCCGCCGCGTGCGCGGAGGCCGTGGACGCCGGGGACGAGCGGGCGGTCGAGGTCTGGACGGGGGCCGTGGACGCCCTCGCCGACGGGATCGTGCTGGCCCAGAGCCTGCTCGACCCCTCCGTGGTGATCGTCGGCGGCGGCCTGGCCGAGGCGGGCGAGACGCTCTTCACCCCCCTGCGCGCGGCGGTCGCCGAGCGGCTGACCTTCCAGATGCCCCCGAAGGTCGTACCGGCGATGCTCAAAGACACCGCCGCATCCCTGGGCGCGGGTTTGCTCGCCTGGGACCTGCTCTCCATGGAGGTGACCGCGTGACAACCGCGGACCGTACTGCACTGGCCGGAGCCCGCCTGGTCCTGCCCGGCGGCGTGATCGAGAACGGCCGGCTGGCCGTCGAGGGCGCGACCATCGCGGGGCTCGGGGGTGACCGGGAGCCGGGGGACGTCGACCTGACCGGCCACACCGTCGTCCCCGGCTTCGTCGACCTGCACGTGCACGGCGGTGGCGGCGGCTCCTACTCGGCGGCGATCGCCGAGGAGGCCCTGCTGGTCGCCCGGACCCACCTCGAACACGGCACCACCACCACGATGGCCTCGACCGTCACCGGCGAGATCGAGGACCTCTGCCGGCAGGCGGCCGTCCTCTCCGAGCTGGTCGAGGACGGGGTGCTGGCGGGCATCCACTTCGAGGGGCCGTTCATCTCCCCCGGCCGCTGCGGCGCGCACCGCCCCGACCTGCTGCGCGACCCGGACCCGGCGCTGGTGCGCAAGCTGGTGGAGGCCGCGCGCGGCGCCGCGAAGATGTTCACCCTCGCGCCCGAGCTGCCCGGCGGCCTGGATTCGGTGCGGATGCTGGCCGACCAGGGCATCATCGCCGCCGTCGGCCACACCGACTCCGACTACGGCAAGACGCTGGAGGCGATCGGGGCCGGGGCCACCGTCGCCACCCACCTGTTCAACGCGATGCCCGGCATCCAGCACCGCGCCCCCGGCCCGATCGTCGCCCTGCTCGAGGACGAGCGGGTCACCGTCGAGCTGATCAACGACGGCATCCACCTGCACCCCTCGGTGCTCGACCTGGCCTACGGCACCGCGGGCGCCGAGCGGGTCGCACTGATCACCGACGCGATGGGCGCGGCCGGCATGGGCGACGGGCTCTACCCGCTCGGCCCGCTCCAGGTCCGGGTCGAGAACGGCGTGGCCCGCCTGGTCGAGGGCGGCTCCATCGCCGGCTCCACCCTGACCCTGGACGTCGCCTTCAAGCGCTCGGTCACCGTCAACGGCCTGAGCCTCAACCAGGCCGCGCAGTCGCTGTCCACCGTCCCGGCCCGGCTGCTCGGCCTCGCCGACTCCACCGGCTCGCTGGAGACCGGCAAGAACGCCGACCTGGTCGTGCTCGACTCCGACAGCTACGACCTGGTCGCGGTCATGCGCCACGGCCGCTGGATCGTCGGCGCGGACCGGTTCAAGAAGGTCGCGCACGCCGCCTGAGCCCGGAAACCCACGAGGGGTGAGCAGCGGACTGCGTCCCGCTGCTCACCCCTCGTCGTGCGGCGGCCCGCTCAGTGCGGGTAACTGCTCGAGGTGAACGGCGTGAGCGCGACCTGGTCCAGCGGGACGGTGCCGCCGCCGGCCGGCATGGTCACCGTGAGGGTGTTCGTCCCAGCGTCCAGGTCGGGCCATATGTTGGTGGACACCCAGGCCTGGGTCGGGTCGCTGGACTTGGACCAGTTCTTCAGCGTCACCCCGCCGTCGCGGTCCTTGCCGTTGACCGAGACGTTGGCCACGATGTCGGCCCCGGGGTTGTTGTAGTGCAGCCAGAACTTGTACTTCCCGGCCGTGGCCACGTTGACCGTCCAGGTCACCGTGCTGCCCGGTGCCAGGACCAGGTAGCTGCCGTCGGCCGAGATCGCGCCCTTGATCGTGTTGGCGCTGCTGGCGTTCTGCGCCTGCAGCTTGGTCGCGTCGACGATCGGCTCGCCGGAGGCCGTCGGAGGGGCCGTGGGCGTGCCGGTGGCCGAGCTGGGGGCCGGCTTGGCCGGGGCGGTGGTGTGAGTGCCCTTGGCCGTGCCGCTCTTGTCGTCGTCCTTGCCGCTGAGCGCGATGCCGGCGCCGACGGCGATCGCGGCGACCACGGCCACCGCGCCGATCACGGCGGCCTTGCCCCGGCCGCCGGGCCGCTCCTCGCCCGGCTGCGGGCGGGAGTGCTCGGCGTAGCGGTTCTGCTGCGGCGGCACGACGGGCTGGCCGTAGGACGGCTGCTGACCGTACGGCGGCTGCTGACCGTACGGCGGCTGCTGCTGGCCGTAGGGGGCCTGCGGCGGGGCGTACGGCGCCTGCTGGCCGTAGTGCGCGCGGCCGACCTCCATCGGGCGGTTGATCGCCCCGCGGGGCTGCTCCTGCGCCGCCTCGCCCGCCTGCGGACGGTAGAGGTACGCGAACGGGTCGTCGTCCGCCGCGTCCTCGGGCGCTCCGTTCGTACCGGGCGTGGTCACGGTGGTTCAACTCCCCAGCGCAGGGCGCCGCACAGCGGACGGTGCGGGCGAAAGACGGACATCTCGTACCGGGGGAACCCTACCTTCCGCACCTGACGGCAGGGAAAGCGCGGCCCCGGCCCGAGGGGCCGCTAGCCCGCCCGGCGGTGCGACCGCTCGCCGCGCGCGCCCCTGGCGGCGCCGCCGCGGGCCCGCTTCTCGTCGTACATCCGCTCGTCGGCCGCGTGCAGCACCTCCTCGATGGACATGCCGCAGCCGGCCCAGCCGATGCCCAGCGAGACGCCGACCCGGGTGGTGCGGTTGTCGATCCGCATCGGCGGGATGATCGCGTTCCGCAGCCGCCCGGCGAGGTCCTTGGCCTCCTCCCGGCCGATGCCGTCGGCGAGCACCACGAACTCGTCCCCGCCCAGGCGGGCCACCGTGTCGCCCTCCCGGACGACCTGCTGCAGCCGCCGGGCCACCTCGATCAGCACCGAGTCGCCGGCCTTGTGGCCGAACCGGTCGTTGATCGACTTGAAGCCGTCCAGGTCGCAGAAGAGCACCGCGAGGCCCTTCTCGGACACCCCGGAGCGGAACGGGCCGCCCCAGCCCTCGCCGCCGCCCTCGCCGGGCACCACGGCGTGCACGTGGTCCGGCAGCACGGCCACCCGGCCGGGGCCGTCCTCGCCGTGCTCCGGTCGGCCCCAGCCCGGCTCGGAGCCCTCGGCGGCGCCGTAGCCGTGCGCGACGCCGGTGGGCACCCCGGTTGCCTCGAAGGCGCTGTGCGCGCTGTAGGAGACCCCTTGCGGGGCGCCTGCGCCGTAGGACGCCCCCTGCGGGACGCCTGCGCCGTTGGACGCCCCCTGCGGGACGTACGTGGGCTCGTCCAGCGGCAGCGGCCCGCCGAAGGGCGAGCTCTCGCCGTACGGGAGCGCCTCTCCGTACGGCGGCGGGTGCGCCGCCCCGGCGGCCAGCTGCGGGTGGGCGCACAGGCGGCGGCCCAGCCGGGCCTTGAGCTCGGCGCTGTTGGGCAGGCCGGTGAGCGCGTCGTGGCTGGCCCGGTGGGCCAGCTGGAGCTCGTGCCGCTTGCGCTCCTCGATGTCCTCGACGTGGGTCAGCAGGAAGCTCGGGCCCTCGGCGGCGTCGGCCACCACCGAGTTGCGCAGGCAGACCCACTGGTAGCCGCCGTCCCGGCGGGAGAGCCGCAGCTCGGCCCGGCCCCCCTCGGCGCTGGTGCGCAGCAGCAGCTCGAGGTCCTCGGGGTGCACCAGGTCGGCGAAGCACTGCTGGCGCAGGGTGGCCCGCGGGCGGCCGAGCAGCCGGCAGAGGGCGTCGTTGACCCTGGTCAGCTGGCCGCGCCCGGCGCCGTGCAGCTCGGTGATGGCCATCCCGCTGGGGGCGTACTCGAAGGCCTGCCGGAAGCTCTCCTCGCTGGCCCGCAGCGCCTGCTGCTCCTTCTCCAGCCGGGCCAGCGCGCGCTGCATCTCGGCCCGCAGCCGGGCGTTGCCGATCGCGATCGAGGCCTGCAGCGAGAACATCTCCAGCGCCTCGCGGGTCCACGCCCCGGGGCGCTTGCCGCTGCGCGGGCGGTCCACGCTCAGCACGCCGAGCAGGTCGCCCCCGGCGCTGTACATCGGGGCCAGCAGGCTGTCGGCCGGGTGCCAGTCGTTGGCGTACACCGGCGCCGGGCCGTCCCCGATCCAGGTCGGCATGTCGTTGCCGACCGCCCAGCCCCGGTCGTGCGGCAGGAAGCGCAGCGTGCCCCAGTGGTCGCTGACGCCGAGCAGCCGGTCCCAGGACTCCCTCGACCCGACCTGCCCGAGCAGCACGGAGGGGCCGCCGAAGGCGCTCTCCTCCAGCTCCCAGACCGCCGCCACCACCAGGTCGCCGTCGGCCCGCACCAGGCTGACGGCGGCCGCGTCGAACCCGAGCCCGTGCACCGCGCCCTCGACCACGGCCTGCAACGTGCCCGCCAGGCTGCGGGCAGCGTTGAGGTCCGCCACGACCCGGTGCAAGGTGCGGAGGGTCGCGAGGCGGACATAAGGCTCCGACTCGGCTTCCATGCGGGGGCTCCCCGGCTGCTTCGGATAGTTCTTGATTGGTTATCGTCCGATTGCCAGAAGAACTGAATCACAGGGAGCACAGCGATAGGCACGCTCGGTCAACAATCGGCCACCAGTTGTGACTCAAATCACACCGTGCACATGCTCATCGACTACTCATCCGCGTCAGTTCAGCTGTCAGATACCGGACGGATGCTGATGTATCCGGATATTCACGGTCAATGGGTGGTCGGCGACCATGCAGTGGGACTGAAGGCCGGTGCCGCCCGGCGGACCTCACTACCTCACCCCTGGGGGTGACGTCGCACACGTTCGGCCCAGCGGATCAACCGCCGGACCGACCCGCGCGACTCGGCCGTCGGTCCTACGACCACGGTCCGATGCCACAACCGCGAGGCGGCGACTAGCGTGCGTCAGGTGTACACGTCCCCGAAGCACGCAGAAGCCCCTGTCGCCACGCCCGACGAGTTCCGGGCCGCGCTCTCCCAGCTCGCCGCCGGAGTGGCGCTGGTGACCGTCCACGACCCCGAGGAGGGGCCGGACGGCGGCGACGCGGGGATGACGGCCACCTCGTTCCTGTCGGTGTCGCTGGAGCCGCCGCTGGTGCTGGTCTCCGTCCGCGAGGACTCCCGGATGGACGAGATCCTCTCCCGCACCGACCACTGGGCCGTCTCGCTCCTCGGCGAGGAGCACCGCGCCCTGGCCTCCCGCTTCGCCATGAAGGGCCGCCTGAGCGACCGGCTCCTCTTCGCGGACACCCCCCACACCCGCGGCACGCACAGCGGCGCCCCGCTCATCGACGGCGCCCTGGCCACCGTCGAGTGCCGCACCGAGCAGCGGATCCCCGCCGGCGACCACACCCTGGTCATCGGCCGCGTCCTCCAGGCCCGGATCCCGGCCCCGGCGGGCCAGCCGCTCATGTACTTCCGCGGCGGCTACCGGCACCTGGGCTGAAGCCACCGGGGCCTGCGGAGAACGGCTCCCCGCGCCCCCGGCGGCCGGCCTCGCCGGCCCGGCTCACCACTGCACGCGGCCACGCCCCTGCTTGAGTGCCGCGCGGTGCTTCTTGTTCTCCAACCGCCGCTCGACCATCCCCCGGGTCGGCTTGGTGGCCCGGCGGGCCTTCGGCGGCGGCGCGGTGGCCTCTCCCAGGATCGAGGCCAGCCGAGCGGCGGCCACCTCCCGGTTGCGCCACTGCGACCGGTGCTCGGAGGCCCTGACGACGAGACAGCGCCCGTCCACCAGCCGGCCGGCCAGCCGCTCCAGGGCCCGCTCCTTCCAGACCGGCGGCAGCGCGGCCGAAGCGGCCAGGTCGTACCGCAGCTCGACCTGGGTGTCGGACGTGTTCACGTGCTGTCCGCCGGGCCCGGAGGACCGCGAGAAGCGCCAGACGAGCTCGGCGTCCGGGACGGCCACCGACCCCCGTACGCGAATGGGCTCAGTCATGCCGCCATCATCCCGCGCCCGCCCCGCGCAGTCACCGGGTTAAATGTGCGTGTGATCGAGCTCGGCTACTCCCTCTCCAACCGCTTTCCGGACCCGCCGCAGACGGACTACCGGTCGGCGTCGGTGCGCAGTCTGCGGTACGACCTGTTCTGCGGTGACATCTGGCTGGAGGCGGACGGCGCGGACCTGTCCACAGCCTGGGGATGGGTGCCGGTGCTCGACTTCGCCTGGGCGCTGTGCGACACCGTCGAGGAGCTGGACCGGGATCCGCGGGGCAGCCGGTCGGCGACGGTGCAGACCTTCGACCTGGACTTCACCCAGAACACCCACCTGCTGCGGTTCGCCCGCCGCTTCGGGCTGGTGGAGATCAGCGCGACCTGGCTGCCGGACGAGCCGCCCGCCGTGGTGCGGCACGAGGACCTGCGGCGCGAGGCCCGGGACTTCCTGCAGGACGTGCTCGCCGACCTGTTCGACCTGCACGACGGACTCGCCGACAACCCCAACATCTGGACAGTTCAGGGCAGGTTCCCCAGGATCTGACCCTGAGTCTTCCCTGATCCGGGGCAGAGCGTGGAACCAACCCGGCGGCGCCCAGCGTTTCTCCGGGCACAAGAAGCGACATCACAGACGAAGGGACACGAACCATGCCAGTGAGCCTCTCCAAGGGCGGCAACGTCTCGCTGACCAAGGAGGCCCCGGGCCTGTCCGCCGTCACCGTCGGCCTCGGGTGGGACGTCCGCACCACCACCGGCGCCGAGTTCGACCTGGACGCCAGCGCCATCGTGCTGAACGGCGAGGGCAAGGTCCTCTCGGACGGGCACTTCGTGTTCTTCAACAACATGAGCAGCCCGGACGGCACCGTCGTGCACACCGGTGACAACCGCACCGGCGAGGGCGCGGGCGACGACGAGGCGGTCAACGTCAACCTGGCCGGTCTGCCGGCCGAGGCGGTCAAGGTCGTCTTCCCGGTGTCGATCTACGACGCCGTCTCGCGCGGCCAGAACTTCGGCCAGGTCCGCAACGCGTACATCCGGGTGCTGAACGCCGCCGGTGGCGCCGAGATCGCCCGCTACGACCTCTCCGAGGACGCCGCCACCGAGACCGCCATGATCTTCGGCGAGCTCTACCGCAACGGCGCCGAGTGGAAGTTCCGCGCCATCGGCCAGGGCTACGCCTCCGGCCTGTCCGGCATCGCGCAGGACTTCGGCGTCAATCTCTGACCTGACGGCCGAAGGGCGCCGCACCCCGGTGGGTGCGGCGCCCTTCGCCGTTCGGTACCGCCGTGCGTCAGCGGTGGTTGGCCCGCAGCTCGGAGACCTCCAGGCCGACGGTGTCGTCCTCCGCCGAGAGGTCCACCACCTGGGTCACCTCGGCCGACGGGGCCACGGCCACCGGCTCGGCCGGCTCGGCGAGGCGGGCCGTCTCGGCCAGCACCTCGTCGCCCAGCACGTCCGCCAGGTCACCGGCCGGGGCGGGCACGGCCGGGCGCGCCTGCGCACCGGGGCGCTGCCCGAAGAAGCTGAACGTCCGCCCGGCCGGGACGGCCTGCGGGCGCGGGCGCTGCCGCTCCGCCGGGACCACCGCCGTCGCCGCCGGAACGGCCCGCAGCGGCTCCACCGCCGCCGTCAGCACCGGGCGCAGCAGCGGCGCCTGACGCTCCACCGGCTCGGTGGCCGGCTCGTGCGTGACGGGCTCCACGGCCACCCCGGCCGCGGGCACGCCGGTGGCCGGCACCGGCGCGAGCGCGGCCGCGCCCGTCGGGGCCCCGGCCTGCTCCGCGGCGGCCGACACCGGCACCAGCTTGGCCGCCGGGCGCAGCTCCAGCTCGGCGTGGCCGGCGTTCGCCGCGCTCTCGCGCAGCTGCTCGGCCCGCTCGGCCTCGCGCTCCAGCCGCCGCAGCACGGAGCCGGCGCGGACGTACGCGGCGGCCGTGACGGGGTGCTTGGGCCTGGCGGCGGCGAGGGCCTTCCGGGCCGCCTCGGCGTCCTTCAGGGCCTGCGCGGCGACCATCACGGCCCGTTCCTTGAGCAGGCGGGCGATCTCGGTCTCGGCCTTCGCCAGGCGGGACTTCTCCGCGGTCAGGCGGCGGCCGAAGCGGGCGGCCCGCTCCTCGGCGACCTCGGCCGCGTACTCGGCCTCGGCCAGCTGCTCCTCGAAGCGCTCCTCGTCCCGCAGCCGACGGGTGGCGGCCAGCTCGGCCGCGGCCCGCTCGGCGCGGTCGCGCTGGCGCAGCAGCACGCCGAGGCCGACGCAGACCAGCACCGCCGCCACCCCCACCGAGCGTGCCAGGGCGGGGTCGGGGCTGGCGACCAACGCGGCCAGGGCGGCGATGACGAGCACCCCCGAGGTGATCATCGGACCGAATCGGCCGAGGGCTGAGGAATGACGGTGGCGTCCGCGAGACATGCCAAAGAAACTAGCGTGCGAATTGGCACCCTGTCAGCCTGGGCCCGCTTTCCGCTCTTGACAGACCGTCGAAAACACATCGCGTGTCCACGCCCCTACCCGAGGTCACGAAAACCACCCCGAGGAGCCCACCATCCACACCGTCACCTACGGCCCGAGCGGGAAGCTCCTGGACGTGCACCGCCCCGACGAGCCGGGCACCGGCCTGGCCACCGTCCTGCTCTGGCACGGCCGCGGGCCGGACGAACGGGACGTGCTCGCCCCCTTGGCGCAGGCCACGGCCGCCCTGGGCCTGCTCGTGCTGGTCCCGGACTGGCGCGCCGACGCGCCCGACGCGGGCCTGACACATCTCACCGAATCCGTCAGCTTCGCCCGCGAGCAGGCGGCCGCCCACGGCGGTGACCCGCTCCGGCTGACCCTGGCCGGCTGGTCGCTCGGCGCCAAGAACGCCGTCGCCCTCGCGCTCGGCCCGGGCGCCTGGCGCCCGCGCGCGGTGGTGGCGATCGCCGGGGGCTACACCACCTCGGCCCGGACCACCGGCGGCACCCCGCTCGACGACGCCCGGCACGGCCCGGCCGCGCCGAAGCTCCCGCTGCACCTGATCCACGGCACCGCCGACGAGGTGGTGCCCGTCGAGCAGTCCCGCGAGCTGCGCACCGCCTTGGCCGCCCACCACTGGCCGGTCACCCTGGACGAACCGGAGACCGACCACGCGGGCGTGGTGCTCACCCGCTACTCCCCCGCCCACCAGCGCTGTCTGCCCGCCCCGGACCACCCGCCGGGCCTGCGCACGGCCGCGCTGCTGGCGAAGTACGCGAAGGCCCAGGGCCCGTCCTAGCGGACGGTCGGGGCGGCGCCCGGGCCCGGGTGGTCGTGGTCCTCGGGGAGCTTGCAGACGTGCTGCAGCCAGAGGGCGGCGGCCACCGCGGCGGAGCCGGCCAGGACGGCGAAACCGGAGGTGATGGCCTGGGACTTGCGGGCCGCGATGTCGAGCAGGCCGAGCAGGTGGACGCCGGCACCGGCGTAGATGCCGGTGGCCACGGCCGAGACCAGGGCGCTGGCCTGGGCCAGCACCACGGCGCGGGCCGCCCCCAGCGGATCGACCGCCTTGGCGCCGGGGCGGCGCTCCCGGGCCGCCTTGAGCCGGGCCCGCAGCGAGATCGCCGTGGCCAGCAGCACCACCGCGACCACCGCGAGCACGATGGGGGCGGCCGCGGGCACCCCGGGCAGCTGGCCCAGGGAGTCCCACAGCTTGGCACCGGCCCAGGAGAGCACCGCCGCCACGGCGGCGATACCCAGGAGCAGGCGGAGGCGGAGCGGCTTCACGGGCGCGAGGTCCTTCCCGGCGGGCGAGACGGCGGAGTCTGAACTGGCCACGGTACCGGCCACGTCCCGCCGACCACCTACTCGTACGGCCGAGCCCCGCCTCAGGTTCCCGTTCCTTACTCCGGCAGTCGCAGCTGGATGTCCTCACGCCGCCACACGCTCTCCTGGGCCTCGGCGCCCAGACCCTTGAGCAGGTCGGCCACCCGGCCCAGGCCCGGCACCTCCCCGTCCGGGTCGGCGTCCAGCCAGGGGGCGAGCACGAAGGCCCGCTCGTGGGCGCGCGGGTGCGGCAGCAGCAGCACCGGGTCGCTGGAGGCGACGCCCTCGTAGCTGAGGATGTCCACGTCCAGCGTGCGGGCGCCCCAGCGGACCTCGCGGACCCGGCCGAAGGCGTCCTCGATCGCGTTGGCCCGCTCGAGCACCGAGGCCGGCGGCAGCGTGGTGCGCACCACGACCACGGCGTTGTAGTAGTTCGGCTGCTCGGCGGGGCCGCCGACGGCCGCCGTCTCGAAGACGGCGGAGACGGCGGTGATCCGGATGCCCGGGGTGTTGCCGAGCTCGTCCACGGCGCCCTGGAGGGTCTCCAGGCGGTTGCCGAGGTTGCTGCCGAGGGCGATCACCGCGTGCCGGGGGTTGTGCAGGGTGAAGTCGGCACTGTCGACGCGGCGCTCCAGGTCGAACGTGGTCGGCGAGGCGGTCGGGTCGCTGGTGCTCATCGGTATCCCTCTGCAGCTGGAGCGGTGGTGGCAGGGCGCGCGTTCGTCACGCGCGGCCCCGGTGGATGGTGATCGTGACGTCGTCGAAGGGCACGGTGATCGGCGCGTCCGGCTTGTGCACGGTGACCTCGACCTCCTCGACCGCCTCGTGCTTCAGGCACTGGTCGGCGATCCGCTGGGCGAGGGTCTCGATCAGGTCGACCGGCTCGCCGGAGATGATCGAGGTGACCTCCTCCGCGACCACGCCGTAGTGCGCCGTCCGGGTCAGGTCGTCGCCTGAGGCGGCGGGGCGGGTGTCCAGGTAGAGGACGAGATCGACCACGAAGGTCTGCCCCTCGATCCGCTCGCGCTCGAAGACGCCGTGGTGACCCCGGGCACGCAGGCCCCGCAGGGTGACGCGGTCCAGCAACTCGACACTCCCCAGATTCGACTACGACGGGCACCGGCGCCCGCCGTACTCGAATCTACCTGCGGGGACCGACGGACCCCGACCGTCCTACCCGGCGTTCGGCCGCGTCACGCGCGCCGTTTCGGCACTTGACGTGAACCTTTGGTGTACGTCCACGAAAGATCCGGCCACCACCGGCCCGGAACGCCGGGCTCAGTCCTCGTCCTCGTCGTCCCCGCTGGTCAGGACGGGTGAACCGTGGTGGGACCACAGCTTCCACCCGTCAGGCGTACGGCGGAAGAGGTTGGTCGAGACCACCTTGCCGCCCACCAGCGGGCCCAGCTCGCCCTCCTCCTCGGCCTCGCCGCCGGAGAGGATGTTCTCCGTGCAGGTGACGAGTGCCACATCGCCCTGCACCTCGACCTCGACATCGGTCAGGAAGAACTGGATGTACTCCGTGTTCATCATGATCAGCATGTACGAACGGGTCACCTGTGCCCGCCCGCGCAGCACCGGCCAGCCCGGGTGGACGCAGACCACCCCGCCCTTGTCGTCGGCCTCCGCCGCGCCCAGCCAGATCGACTCGACGGCCTCCAGGTCCCCGTTCTCCAACGCCTCGTAGAGGGCCTGGTTCGCCGCGAGCACGGCCTCCCGGTCCAGCTCCAGCTCCGCGGCCCGGTCGCTGCCGCTCACCCTGCCGTCACCACCCGCCATGCTTCTCCTCCCAAGCCGTTGGTCAGGCCCTCCCGCCGGCCGCCCGCTGCCAGGCGGCCACCACCCGTACGGCGTCGGCCGTGCCGGCCACGTCGTGCACCCGCACCGCCCAGGCACCCGCCTGGGCCGCGAGCGCCGAGACGGCCGCCGTGGCGTCGTCCCGCTGCCGTGCGGGCCTGAGCTCCCCGGTTTCCGGGTCGGCGAGCAGCGTACCCAGGAACCGCTTGCGCGATGCGGCCACCAGGACGGGGCGGCCGAGCGAGGTCAGCGCGTGCAGCCCGCCGAGCAGCTCCCAGTTGTGCTCCAGCGTCTTCGCGAAGCCCAGGCCCGGGTCGAGGACCAGCTGCTCCTCCTTGACCCCGGCGGCCAGCAGCTGCGCCACCCGGGCGCTCAGCTCGGCGGCCACGTCGGTCACCACGTCCTCGTACACCGCGAGCCGGTCCATGTCGGCGGACTGCCCCCGCCAGTGCATCACCACGAAGGGCGCGCCGGTCGCGGCGACCACCTCGGCCATCCCCGGGTCGGCCAGCCCGCCGGAGACGTCGTTGACCAGCCTGGCGCCGGCCGCCACGGCCTGCTCGGCCACCGCGGCCCGCATGGTGTCCACGCTCACCACCACCCCGGCGGCGGCCAGCTCCCGCACCACCGGGATCACCCGGCGCAGCTCCTCCGCCTCGGTCACCCGCTGCGCGCCCGGGCGGGTCGACTCCCCGCCCACGTCCACCAGGTCCGCCCCCTTCGCGGTGAGGTCGAGACCGTGCCGCACGGCTGCCGCCGGGTCGAGCCAGAGCCCGCCGTCGGAGAACGAGTCGGGGGTGACGTTGACGATGCCCATCACCGCGCAGCGATCGAGCGCGGGGAGGCCGGGGAGGTTGTTCATGGGCCCATTATCGAAGAGGGGGTGCGGGGAGCTCCGCTCCCCACACCCCCCGGGCTCAGGCCGCCTCGGTGACCGGCACGGCCGCCGGCTCCGGCATCAGCCCCTGCCGCTGCTTCTTGCGGCCGAACTTCGGCATGCCCAGCGTGATGAAGGCCTCCGCCTGCATCACGGCGAAGCCGATCCGCGGCAGGTCCCGGGTGTTCGGGTAGACCAGGAACCGCGGCTCCCACTCCGGCTGGAACTTCGCGTTGAACTTGTACAGCGACTCGATCTGGAACCACCGCGACAGGAAGACCAGCAGCCCGCGCCAGGCGCGCAGCACCGGCCCCGCCCCGATCCGCTCCCCACGCGCCAGCGCCGAGCGGAACATCGCGAAGTTCAGCGAGACCCGCTTCACGCCGAGCGCCGGCACCTCCTGCAGCGCCGCGACGATCAGGAGCTCGTTCAGGCCCGGGTCGGACGCCCGGTCGCGCCGCATGAGCTCCAGCGAGATGCCGTCCGGCCCCCAGGGCACGAAGTGCAGCACCGCGCGCAGGTCGTCCCCGGTCGCATAGCCGGGCTCGCCCTCCTCCGGCGCCTTGTGGGCGGTGACGACCACGCAGCCGTCGTCCCCCGGGTCGCCGAAGCGGCCCAGGGCCATCGAGAAGCCGCGCTCGGTGTCGGTGCCGCGCCAGCGGGCGGCGGCGTCGGCGATCCGGCGCTTCTCCTCCAGGGTCAGCTCGCCGACCCGGCGCACCTGGCAGGAGTACCCGTTGCGCTCGATCCGCTTGACCATCTGGCGCACGTTGCGCATCGCGCGGCCGGAGAGCGAGAAGGTCGCGGTGTCCACGATCGCCTCGTCACCGAGCTCCAGCGCGTCCAGGCCCGCCTCGCGGGTCCAGACCTCGCCGCCGACCTCGCTGCAGCCGACCACGGCCGGCACCCAGGCGTGCGCCCGGGCCTCGGCCATGAAGACCTTGATCGCGCCGGGCCAGGCCTCGACGTCGCCCACCGGGTCGCCGGAGGCGAGCATCACGCCGGAGATCACCCGGTAGGAGATCGCGGCCTTGCCGGTCGGCGAGAAGAGCACGCTCTTGTCGCGGCGCAGCGCGAAGTAGCCGAGCGAGTCCCGCACGCCGTGCCGCTCGAGCAGGCCGCGGACCTTGACCTCGTCCTCGGCGGTGAGCACCGGCTCGGGCTTCTCCGGGCGCAGCAGCAGGTAGGCGGTGGTGAGCGCGGTGACCAGGCCGAGCGCGGCGAGCGAGTAGTAGACCAGGTCGGCGACCCGGTCACTGTGGAACCGCATCGGCCCTTCGAACGCGAACAGGCCGTACGCCACCTGCTGGATCCGGTCGGTGAAGCTCGGGTGACCGATCTCGGAGCTGGGGTGGACGCTGACGATCAGCAGGCCGAGCAGCACGCTGACGATGCCCATGACGACCAGGTTGAACACCGCGCGCCAGCGGGTGCGCGGGTCGGCCTTGGCGTAGAACTCGCGGCGGTGCACCAGCATCACGGCGAGCAGCACGAGCGAGACCACGGCCGGGCCGATCTGGTGCCAGCGCAGGATGTGCAGCGCGGCGCCGACCGGCAGCAGCACGCAGACGGCCCGCCAGGCCCGCTGCTTGCGGCGGCGCAGCGCGTGCGCCAGCACCACGAGCAGGATGCCGACCATCAGGGTGCCCGCGGCCGCGAGCGTGGTGGTGCCGCCGGGCAGCTGGCCCGCCCAGGTGTGCACCTTGGTCTTGCGCAGCTTGGGGAAGATCGCGCTGGCGATGTTGACCAGCCCGATCAGCAGGCAGGCGTACCCCACGGCGCCCGGGAGCCAGGCCCGGGGCACGGCGGCGGCTTGGTTACGGAGCGTCTGCAGACCTCTGCGGCGGTGCTGCTCGGGAGACGGCTCAACGGACACGGGAACGCTCATGGTTGTTCAGCGTAGGGGCTGTGCCGGACTCACCTGTCACTCCGTAGGAGGAGATGAGAGGGACCTTCATGGCAATTCCTTCGTCTGGCAATCAACTCGTCAAGAAAGCTTCCGCGGACGGTAATTCCGCGGAGTGGCATTCCCGGAGTGACAGGGCCTGGGGGACAGGGTGGGCCTCACCGCGGGCGCTACGGGACGGCGGCGCACGCGTTACACACGGTGGACGCCGCATTCTAGAGCCTCGGTTGCGTCGGCCGCAGCGGGCCCGCCTGCCCGGTGCAACCGATTTTCCACCACCCGGCCCACCCCGCTGGCCGCCCGGGCGCGGCCCCCGCACGATGAACCCTGGCTCGCACAGCCGCCACAGGGAAGGCGAAGGCATGGAACTGACCAGCAGGGCGCTGGTGTACTCACTGGTCGCGCTGGCCTCGGTCAGTCTGCTCGCCATCCTCTGGCTCTGGCCCCGGCTGGCCCGGCAGCACCCGGTGGTGGTGCTCGCCCGGATCGGGCTGCTGACGGTCGCACAGGTCGCCGTGGTCAGCGTGCTGGCCCTGTCGGTCAACAACAGCTACGGCTTCTACACCTCCTGGAACGACCTGCTGCACCCCGGCGGCACCCCCCTCGCCCTGGCCGCCGCCGAGCACCCCAAGGCCGCCGCCCCGAAGGCCGGGGCGCTGGTCCAGCCGAGCACCGAGGGTGGCCTGGAGACGGTCAAGGACCTCCCCCAGGGGAAGCCCGAGGAGGTCGGACGGGTCGATTCGGTCAAGATCACGGGCACCGAGTCCGGCCTCTCGGACCAGGTCTTCGTCTACCTGCCGCCGGAGTACTTCGTGCCCCGCTACGCCCGGGAGCGCTTCCCGGTGCTGCTCGCCCTGGCCGGGTACCCGGGGCCCTCGCTCCACCTGGTGGAGGGGCTGCGGGTGCCGCAGACGGCCTGGGAGCTGGAGCGGACCGGCCGGATGGCGCCCACCGTGATCGTGATGGCCCGCCCGAGCGTCGCCCCGCCGCGCAACACCGAGTGCGTGGACGTGGCGAACGGCCCGAAGACCGAGACCTGGTTCGCCAAGGACCTCCCGGCCGCGCTGCGCGCCAGCTACCGGGTCAGCCGCTCCCCCGCCTCCTGGGGCGTGCTCGGCTACTCCACCGGCGGCAGCTGCGCCCTGCGGCTGGCCCTGCGCAACCCCGGCAGCTACCCGAACGCCACCGCGATGCACGCCGACTACCAGGTGCCGAACGACCGCTGGACGGACGGTGACCTGTTCGGCGGGGACAAGCTCGCGGCCCAGCACAGCGACGACGTCTGGCGGCTGCAGAACCTGCCCGCGCCGAAGGTCTCGCTGCTGGTGATCAGCACCCGGACGGAGGAGGACTTCCCGGCCACCCAGCAGTTCCTGTCGGTGGCCCAGCCGGTCGCCGAGGCGCACCCGGAGTTCCGGGTCGACTCGCTCTTCCTGGACGACGGCGGCCACAGCTTCGAGACCTGGCGCCGGGAGCTGCCGGCCGCCCTGGAGTGGATGAGCGACCACCTCAAGCCCCCGCAGGACCGCGAGCCCCGCCAGTAGTCACCGACGGGGCTCGCAGAGGGTCCGGGTTCAGCGCCCGATGATGAGGCTCATCGCCTCGGCCCGGGTGGCCGAGTCCCGCAGCTGGCCGCGGACGGCCGAGGTGAGGGTCTTGGCGCCCGGCTTGCGGATGCCGCGCATCGACATGCACATGTGCTCGCACTCGATCACCACGATCACGCCGCGCGGCTCCAGGATCCGCATCAGCGCGTCGGCGACCTGGGTGGTCAGCCGCTCCTGCACCTGGGGGCGGCGGGCGTAGACGTCCACCAGCCGGGCCAGCTTGGACAGGCCGGTGATCTTGCCGCTGGTGGACGGGATGTACCCGACGTGGGCGACGCCGCGGAACGGCACCAGGTGGTGCTCGCAGGTGGAGTACACCTCGATGTCCTTGACCAGGACCATCTCGTCGTGGCCGAGGTCGAAGGTGGTGCTCAGCACGTCCTCCGGCTGCTGCCAGAGCCCGGCGAATATCTCCTGGTAAGCCCGCGCCACCCGGGCCGGGGTCTCGAGCAGGCCCTCGCGGTCCGGGTCCTCGCCCACGGCAATCAGCAGCTCGCGGACGGCGTTCTCCGCCCGCTTCTGATCGAACTTGCCGACGGTGGCCTCGCCGTCGAGCGTCACCGGGTCGATCATCACTGCCTCGCTTGGTCATCAGAAGGGGTCGGAGCAGCACGGAAGCCGCGCCTCCAGGGTACAAACCCCGGTGGCGCGGCTTCCATTCCGACGGTACGAGCCCGTCAGCTCTCGCCGTCACCCGTGGTGGGCGGCAGCTTCACGATGTCGACCGAGGGGGCCTCGGCGGCGCCGTTGGTCAGCGCCAGCTCCTTCGGGGACTGCACCGGCGGGCGGGTGGACGGGGTGCGGCGGGCCGAACCCGTCCAGGCCGGGCGGGCCGGGCGCCGGACGATGGTGGAGAAGATCTCGGCGACCTGCTCCTTGTTGAGGGTCTCCTTCTCGAGGAGCTCCAGCACCAGGTTGTCGAGCACGTCGCGGTTCTCGACCAGGATCTCCCAGGCCTCGTTGTGCGCGTTCTCGATGAGCTTCTTGACCTCCTCGTCCACCAGCCCGGCGACCTCCTCGGAGTAGTCGCGCTGGTGGGCCATCTCGCGACCCAGGAACGGCTCGGAGGCGTCCGAACCGAACTTGATCGCGCCGAGGCGCTCGCTCATGCCGTACTGGGTGACCATCGCCCGGGCCGTGGCGGTGGCCTTCTCGATGTCGTTCGAGGCGCCGGTGGTCGGGTCGTGGAAGACCAGCTCCTCCGCCGCGCGCCCGCCCAGCATGTAGGCCAGCTGGTCGAGCATCTCGTTCCGGGTGGTCGAGTACTTGTCCTCGTCCGGCAGCACCATGGTGTAGCCGAGGGCTCGGCCCCGGGACAGGATGGTGATCTTGTGCACCGGGTCGGCGTTCGGGGAGGCCGCCGCGACCAGGGCGTGGCCGCCCTCGTGGTACGCGGTGATCTTCTTCTCCTTGTCCGACATGATCCGGGTCCGCTTCTGCGGGCCCGCGACCACGCGGTCGATCGCCTCGTCCAGGGTGCCGTTGTCGATCAGCTTCTTGTCCGAACGGGCCGTCAGCAGCGCGGCCTCGTTGAGCACGTTGGCCAGGTCGGCGCCGGTGAAGCCGGGGGTGCGCTTGGCGACGGCCTTGAGGTCGACGTCCGGCGCGACCGGCTTGCCCTTCTGGTGCACCTTGAGGATGTCCAGGCGGCCCATCAGGTCGGGGCGGTCCACCGCGATCTGCCGGTCGAACCGGCCCGGGCGCAGCAGCGCCGGGTCGAGGATGTCCGGCCGGTTGGTCGCGGCGATCAGGATCACGCCGCCCTTGACGTCGAAGCCGTCCATCTCGACCAGCAGCTGGTTGAGGGTCTGCTCGCGCTCGTCGTGGCCACCGCCGAGGCCGGCGCCGCGGTGGCGGCCGACCGCGTCGATCTCGTCGACGAAGACGATCGCCGGGGCGTTCGCCTTGGCCTGCTCGAAGAGGTCGCGGACGCGGCTGGCGCCGACACCCACGAACATCTCCACGAAGTCCGAGCCGGAGATCGAGTAGAACGGCACCCCGGCCTCGCCCGCGACGGCACGCGCCAGCAGGGTCTTGCCGGTACCGGGCGGGCCGTAGAGCAGCACACCCTTGGGGATCTTGGCGCCGACGGCCTGGAACTTGGCCGGCTCCTGCAGGAACTCCTTGATCTCGTGGAGCTCCTCGACCGCCTCGTCGGCACCCGCGACGTCCGCGAAGGTCGTCTTCGGGGTGTCCTTGGTCAGCAGCTTGGCCTTGGACTTGCCGAACTGCATGACCCGGGAGCCGCCGCCCTGCATCTGGTTCATCAGGAAGAGGAAGACCAGGACGATGATGACGATCGGCAGCATCGAGAGCAGCAGGCTGACGAAGGTCGACTGCTTCTCGGGGCTGACGGTGTAGCCCTCGGGCAGGGTGCTGGAGTCCTTGTCGTTGATCTGCGACTGCAGAGTCGACGCGAGGTCCTTGCCCTGCGCACCGATGTAGGAGGCCTGGAACTTGCTGCCGGACTGGGCCTTGCCCGTGCCGGCGGTGGGCAGCTTCTCGCCGTCCTTCAGCTGGATCTTGATGGTCTGTGAGTCACCGGTGGTGATCTGCGCCGACTTGACCTGCTTCGCCTCGATCGCCGCGACGATCTGCCCCGTGTCCACTGTCTTGTAGCCGTTCGAGTCCGAAACGACCTGCATCAGCACCACGACGGCTAGGACGGCCAGCACGATCCACATGATCGGCGCACGGAAGTATCGCTTGACGTCCATCCATGCGGGGCGTTGCCGCCCCGTCCCTCCTGCCACTCAACGGCGCCTGCGACTGTGGGGCCGTCGGCGCATCCGGGTATGTGCTCATGAGAAGAGCGGTTAATGGGACCGTACCGCAGGAGCCCCCGCGGGTGGCGGGAGCACGACGGCACGACGTATTTTCCTACCCCGGCTCAACGGGCGGGAAGAGCCTGCTGTTCCCGCCCGTCGACCGAATAGGCGAAAGTGTCAGCCGCCGTAGACGTGCGGCGCCAGCGTCCCGATGAAGGGCAGGTTGCGCAGCTTCTCGGCGTAGTCCAGGCCGTAGCCCACCACGAACTCGTTCGGGATGTCGAAACCGACGTACTTGACGTCGATCTCCACCTTCGCGGCGTCCGGCTTGCGCAGCAGGGTGCAGACCTCGAGCGAGGCCGGGCCGCGCGAGCCCAGGTTGCCCAGCAGCCAGGAGAGGGTGAGACCGGAGTCGATGATGTCCTCGACGATCAGGACGTCCCGGCCGGCGATGTCGGTGTCCAGGTCCTTGAGGATCCGCACCACACCGGAGGACTTGGTGCCCATCCCGTACGAGGAGACCGCCATCCAGTCCATCGTCACCTGGGAGTGCAGCGCTCGGGCGAGGTCCGCCATGACCATCACGGCGCCCTTGAGCACGCCGACGATCAGCAGATCGCGCCCGGCGTAGTCCTGGTCGATCCGCTCGGCCAGCTCCGCGAGCTTGGCGTCGATCTCGGCCTTGCTGATGAGCACCTTCGCCAGGTCGGCGCCCATGTCCTTTTCGTCCACCGGGGATACGTCCTCAAACGTTCGGGGTCCTGTGTCGGCGGCGGCCCCGCGTCCGGCGGGGGTCACCCGCTAGTCGCTCTGTCGCCGAAAGACCAGCGTGCCACACCTTCGGGTCGCCTCCACCCCCCCGGGTAGGTGCAGCGGCCCCTGGCCGCGCCAGCCGGTGACCAGCAGGTCCACCGTCTCCAGGTGGCGGGCGAACAGGTCGCCAGCCGGGCAGCCGGCCCGCAGCGCGGCCCGCCGCAGCACCCTCCGCCGTACGGCGGAGGGCAGTTCGGCCAGCCGGGCCACGTCCAGCGCGCCCTCGGCCGTGCGCAGGTCCCGCTCGGCCAGGGCGGCCCACTGGTCGAGCGCGTCCGCGTCGTCCCGGAACAGCCGGGCGGTGCGGGCCAGCGCCTCCACCACGCCGGTGCCCAGGTGCTTCTCGAGCACCGGCAGCACCTCGTGGCGGACCCGGGAGCGGGTGTAGGCCGGATCGGTGTTGTGCGGGTCGTCCCAGACCGGGATGGACTGCGCCGAGCAGGCCTGCCGGGTGGCGGAGCGGTCGAGTTCGAGCAGCGGGCGGCGGTAGCGGCCCTTCTGGGCCGGCATCCCGGCCAGCGAGCGGGCGCCGGAGCCGCGGGCCAGGCCCATCAGCACCGTCTCCGCCTGGTCGTCGCGGGTGTGGCCGAGCAGCACCGCGACGGCGCGATGCCGGTCCGCGGCCTCGTCGAGGGCGGCGTAGCGGGCGTCCCGGGCGGCGTTCTCCGGGCCGCCCTGGCGGCCGACCAGCACCGGGATGGCCTCCACCGGGTCGAGCCCGAGCTCGCGCAGCCGGTCGGCCACCTGCAGCGCGCGTTCGGTCGAACCTTCCTGCAGACCGTGGTCGACGGTGACGGCCCCGACCCGCAGCCCGAGCTTGGGGGCCTCGAACGCGGTCGCGGTGGCCAGCGCCATCGAGTCGGCGCCGCCGCTCACGGCGACCAGCACCAGCGGGGAGCCGGGCGCGGCGGGGGTGCGGGGCAGCCCGGAGGGGTGACGGCGGGCGTTCCCGATCAACGTGCCCGCCCCCTGGCCCTGCAGGACGGGCACCGGCTGCGAGGTCACGGGCTGGGGGGTACGCGGGGCGCGGACGGGGGCGCCGAAGGTGGCACCGGCCTCGACCGCGAGGTCGGTGAGCGTGCGGCGGACGGCGAGACGTATCGCCGCGACAGCGGGGTGTGGGCCCACGGGGAAGCTCCTCGGCGGAGTGAGGGGGTGGGACGGGCGGACGGCAACAGTCGATGACGCTGAGTCAGCACACTGTCACCGGACGCTCACAGATGGTCGCAGAATCCGGGCCCGGGCTACGCCACCCGCGCCACCGGTACGACCACGGTCCCACGTACGGGTGAATGGAGAAACGTATCTGCGACCCCCGGATGTACGGCTGCGCCACCCGTGCGGGGGTGTGCCCGGCCCGCGCTCACCCGATGACGCGCGCCACCCAGGCGGCCGGGTCGTGGATCTCCTCCTTGGTCGGCAGGGTGTTCGGCGAAGTCCAGACCCGGTTGAAGTCGGCCATCCCGACCCGGTCCACCACGCCCCGGACGAAGACCGCGCCGTCCTGGTACTGGCGCAGCTTGGCGTCCATCCCGAGCAGCCGGCGCAGCAGCTGGTCCAGCCTGGTCGCGCCCTTGTCCCGGCGGCGCTGGAACTTCTCCCGGATCTCCGCGACCGAGGGCACCACGGCCGGGCCGACCCCGTCCATCACCACGTCCGCATGGCCCTCGAGCAGCGACATCACGGCCGTGATCCGCCCGAGGATCTCCCGCTGCACGGGCGACTGCACCACCTCGAGCAGCGTGCCCGGGCCCGAACCGTCCCCCCGGCCCAGGCCCGGCAGGCCGCTGCCGAAGGCGTCGCGGGCCCGCTCGAGGAAGGCGGCGGCGTCCAGGTCGGTCTCGGTGAGGAAGGACTGCACCTCGGACTGGATGTGGTCGCGCAGCCAGGGCACGGCGGTGAACTGGGTGCGGTGGGTCTCCTCGTGCAGGCAGACCCAGAGCCGGAAGTCGTGCGGCGCCACGTCGAGCTCGCGCTCGGCCTGGACGATGTTGGGGGCCACCAGGAGCAGGCGGCCGGGCTGCGGCGGCTCCTGCCGCTCGAACAGGGCGGCGGGGCTGTCCGGGGTGGTGGGCTCCGGCAGCTGGGCCGGGGCGAAGGTCTCGTACTGGCCGAGCACCTTGGTGGACAGGAACGCCAGCACGGCGCCGAGCTCGACGCCGGTCGCCTTCTCGCCCAGGCTCCCGAACACCGCCGCCCCCGGCGTGTCCGGCCGCCGGGCGGCCAGCTTCGCCACCAGCGGCTGCACCAGCGTCCGGAACCCGGCCACGTTGGCCCGCACCCACCCCGGCCGGTCGACCACCAGCACCGGGGTCGCGGCGGCCTGCCGCAGGCTGCCGGAGCGCATGCCGGTGAACTCGCGGACGTGTCCCTCGGCCTCGAGCGCGTGCCGCCGCAGCTCGGCGACCACCTCCCGCGCCTCACCCCGGGTGATCTCCGGCCCCGACCTGGCCAACCTGGTCGCCGTCGAGACCGCGAGATCCCAGTCGACCATGTCCGCACCGCCACTCGCGCTCGTCATGCCCTCACCGTACGCGGACCCGCAGTTGTGCGGGGAGAGGCAGTTGCAAACGTCAGGGGCGCGGGGAACGGCGCGGCCGACCATGCACCGTCTGCGGCCCACCGCAGAGGCTCAGTTGCACTGTCCAGGGGCGCGAGGAACTGCGCGAGGTCGGAAGGCGCCGGCCTGAGGCCTGCCGCTGCGCGCAGTTCCCCGCGCCCCTGATGGTGCAACTGGCCCCCGGTTATTTGCAGCCGCAGGCGGCGATCTTGGCGACGATCCGGTCCACGGCCGAGCGGGCCGTGTCCGCGGCGGCGGTGGTCTTGGTCATCATGGCGAAGACCAGCACGCGGCCGTCCGCGTCCACGACGGTGCCGGCCAGGGTGTTGATGCCGCTGAGGCTGCCGGTCTTGGCGCGGACGATGCCGGCCGCGCTCTGGGCCCCGGAGGTGGCGCCGAAGCGGTTGACCAGGGTGCCGGTGAAGCCGGCGATCGGCATGCCGGTGAGGACGGGCCGCAGCTCCGGGTGCTCGGGCGCCGACGCGAGGCCGATGACCTTGGCGAGGACCAGCGGCGGGATCAGGTTCTGGGTGTGCAGGCCGCTGCCGTCGTGCAGCACGACCCCCGCCATCGGCAGCCCGAGCTTGGTGAGCGCGCCCGTCACCGCCGCGACACCGCCGTCGAAGCTGGCCGGCTGGTGAGCGGCCAGGGCGGCCTGCCGGGCCACCGCCTCGGCCAGGGTGTTGTCGGAGGTGGTGAGCAGGCGCTCGACCAGCCGCGGCAGGGTGGGCGAGAGGACCTTGCCCAGCTGCTTGGCCCCGGCCGCCGCCTGGCCGGCCTTGGGCTTGCCCTGGACGGTGATGCCCTGGGCACCCAGCATCGCCGCGAAGCTGTCGGCGGCCTGGCCGGCCGGGTCGAAGACCCGGGCGGGGGCCTCGTCGGTGGAGAGCGCGTTGATCCGGCCCTCGTCGACCATCAGCGGCACCACGGCCGCGATGTTCATCGAGTCGTTCTCCTTGTGCAGGATCGGGCCGGAGTACAGCGAGGTGTCGAAGGAGATCTTCACCGAGGTGGTGCCCGCCGCCTTGAGCGCGGCGGCCGTCTGCTTGGCGAGGTCCGCCATCGAGGCGGGGGCCGAGTCGTCGTCCACCGGCATGCCGCCGATCCGGACCTGGTCGCGCGGCAGCGCCGTGACCGTCGGATCTCCCCCGCCGACCAGCACGATCTCGCCGGGGGCCGCGCCCGCGACCACCGTGGTGGCGATCCGGGTCTCGGCCGGGATCAGCGAGAGGGCGGCCAGGCTGGTGAGCAGCTTGGTGGTGGAGGCCGGGGTGGCCGGGGTGGATTCGCCCTGGCCGTACAGCAGCTTTCCGGTGGCGCCGTCGGCGACGGCGAAGGTCAGCGTGCCGAGCGCCTTGTCCTGCAGCAGCGGGGCCAGCTCGCGCTGCAGGCCGGCCGTGGTCGGCAGGCCGTCCTCGCCCTCGACCACCGGTGCGAGCACCGGGCCCTTGGTGGCGACGGCCGGCCGCGCGGCGGCGGGCGGCGCCTGGTGGCTCGGGCTCTGGGCGGGCTGCGCCGCCTTGGTGCCGGGCTTGCCCGAGCTGTGGCCCGGCGGGGGCGTGGGCGCGGCCTCCGCCTGCACCGCTCCCCAACCAGCAGTCAGGGCACCCGCCGTCAGGGCCGCCCCGAGCACCCCCGCGAGCGCCGCCCTGCGTCCGCGTCCCGCCCCTGTACCTAGCCGCACCGACCGGCCCCTTTCCTGAGCACACCTTGCCGTAGGAGACACTTGGATTCTGTCAGTCCCTACTTTGGAGGAACCGTTGGAGTTCGACGTCCTGATCGAGATCCCGAAGGGCTCGCGGAACAAGTACGAGGTCGACCATGAGACCGGTCGCCTCCGCCTCGACCGGATGCTCTTCACGTCGACCCGCTACCCCGCCGACTACGGCTACGTCGAGGGCACCCTCGCGGACGACGGCGACCCGCTGGACGCGCTGGTCATCCTCGAGGAGCCGACCTTCCCCGGCTGCCTGATCAAGTGCCGCGCGATCGGCATGTTCCACATGACCGACGAGGCGGGCGGCGACGACAAGCTGCTCTGCGTCCCGGCCACCGACCCGCGCTGGAGCCACCTGCAGGACCTGCAGGACGTGTCGGAGTTCGACCGCCTCGAGATCCAGCACTTCTTCGAGGTCTACAAGGACCTGGAGCCCGGCAAGTCCGTCCAGGGCGCCGACTGGGTCGGCCGCGCCGAGGCCGAGGCGGAGATCACCGCCTCGATCAAGCGTCTGGAGGAGTCCGGCCACTGAGCCGGTCCCTCCCCAGGTCCCTCCGGGACTGACAAGGCCGGGGTGAGCACCGCTCGCCCCGGCCTTCGTGCTGCCCGGAACCGACCCGGTGGATCACCCGGGTGCTCAGTCCTCGTCGTCGAGGCGGAAGCCGAGCTTGAGGCCGACCTGGTAGTGGGCGACGCGGCCGTCGGCGAGGTGGCCGCGGATCTGGGTGACTTCGAACCAGTCGAGGTTGCGCAGGGTGCGGGCCGCGCGGTCCACGCCGTTGCGGATGGCGGCGTCGATGCTCTCGGGCGAGGAGCCGACGATCTCGGTGACGCGGTAGACGTGGTCGGTCATGGCTTGCTCCCTGGTGGTGGCGCGGCACGGCCCCCCGGTCCACCGTGCCGCACACCTGGCCGGGCCACCAGTCAGAAGGCCGCCCGGGTGGCGCCGACCACGGCGCCGCCGCCGTGCAGCGGGGAGTCGTCGAGGCGGGCCAGGGTCTCGGCGGGGACGTCCGCGCCGAGGCGGCGCAGGGCCTCGGCCAGGACGGGGCCGCGGGCCCGCTCGGCGCCGTCGTCGATCTTGAACGCGAGGGCCCGGCCGTCGGCGAGGGCGACGGCCTGCACGGCCTCCGCGCCCATCTTGGCGAGCAGGCCGGGCACGGCCCGCATCAGCCAGGTGTCGGCGCGGCGGGTGCCGGCCACGTACTCCGGGTGGGCCCGCATCGCGTCGGCGACCAGGCGGCCGGGGGTGCCGGGCTCGGCGGCGAGCAGGGCGCGGTAGCCGCGGGCCAGGCCGGTGAGCGAGACGGTCCACAGCGGGGCGCCGCAGCCGTCGGTGCCGAGCGCCGTCGGGGTCTCGCCGGTGAACTCGACCAGGGCCGCGAGGACGAGCCGCTGGATCGGGTGCTCGGGGTCGAGGTAGGTCGCGGTGTCCCAGCCGTTGGCCACGCAGGCGGCCAGCCAGCCGGCGTGCTTGCCGGAGCAGTCCATCAGGATCGGCGCGCGCTGCCCGCCGGCGGCCAGCACCGCTTCGGCCTCGACCTCGTCGAGTGGCAGGTCCGCCGGGGTGCGCAGATCGGCCTCGGTGAGCCCGGCCGAGCCGAGCAGCTCGCGGACGGCCGCCAGGTGGAAGGCCTCGGCCGAGTGGCTGGAGGCGGCCAGGGCGAGCTGGGGGCCCGCCAGGGCCAGCCCGGCCCGCAGGGTGGCGACGGCCTGGAACGGCTTGCCGCAGGAGCGGGGGAAGACCGGCGCGTCCGGGGTGCCGAGGGCCAGCTCCACCGAGCCGTCGGTGCCCAGGAGCACCAGCGAGCCGCGGTGGTGGCCCTCGGTGAAGCCGGAGCGTATGACGTCGGCGAGGACGGGCAGGGCGGATGGCTGCGGCATCGGGGCGTGCTCCACGGGTGAGGTGCGGTGAGGGTGGTCAGCCCGGGCCGCCCCACCGGGGTGGTCAGCCGCCGGTGAGCAGGTCGTCGACCCGCGCTTCCCCCTCACGGTACCTGCGGGTGATCTCCGCCCCGCAGTCGTCCGCCGTCCGCTGCAGGCGCTGGCGGCGGCCGGAGACCTCGCGCTCGTGGACGGCGAGGCGCTCCACGGCGGCCAGCAGCTCCTCGGTGGGGTGGGCGGCCAGATCGGCCAGTTGGACGTCACCCATCAGTGCGTCCGCCTCCCGCTGGTACCCCTCGCCGCGCGGCGGGCCCAGGGTCAGGTGCCGGGCCGGGCGGCGGACGGAGGCGGGGGCGTCCGCCAGGATGGCGGGCAGCCGGTCGAGCAGTTCCCCCGGGTCGCCCTCCGCCGGGTCGGGCGCGGCGGCCGGCACCGGCCCGCCACCCTGGCGCCGGTCGAGCTCGGCCCGCAGGATGTCGGTGCGGCCCTGGAGCAGCCGCCGCAGGTACGAGAGGTCGGCCTCCTGCTCCAGCGCGTCGCGGCGGAGCAGCCGCAGCTCCTCCAGCTCCAAGCGGGCCGGCTCCATGGCGGCGGGATCCGGGATCCGCTCGTGGGCCGTGCTGCTCGTGTCCATCAACCAACCACCTGCCGCTGTCCTGGTCACGCTGTCCCCTGCACTCATGGCGGGGGCCGGCCCTCGCCCTGGTGCACGCGCGGCACGCCCCCGTGAGTTCCCCCCGGCCGACGGCACCACCCACTTGAGCGACCGCAGCCAGCACGGCCGTTCGACGGGGTCGAACGCGAGGGGCCACCGGGCCGTGCCGCCCCCAGCCTGCCACCCGGAGCGTCAGCGGCGCACGGTCCGGCCACCCGAACGGCCCCCTGGCGAAAGGGGGTGGCTGATACGACTGGCGCATTCCGCAGGCAGCGGCGCCACCCCGCCGGCACTCCCCGTGCGCCCCCGGCGTGCAGCAAGGGCAACGCGCCCCCGGAACGCGCGGACGCCTCCGGCACAATGGCGGCATGCGAGCAGTGGTGCAGCGAGTGACCGAGGCCAGGGTGACCGTCGGCGGCGAGGTGGTCGGGGCGATCGAGGAGCCGGGCCTGTGCGTCCTGGTCGGGGTGACCCACGAGGACACCCCCGCCCAGGCCGCCCAGCTGGCCCGCAAACTCTGGTCACTGCGGTTGTTCGAGGGCGAGGAGGCGGAGCTGTCCTGCTCCGACTTCGGCGGCCCGCTCCTGGTGATCAGTCAGTTCACCCTCTACGGCGACGCCCGCAAGGGCCGCCGCCCCACCTGGAACGCGGCCGCCCCGGGCCCCGTCGCCGAGCCGCTGGTCGAGGCCGTGGTGGCCGAACTCCGGGCGCTGGGCGCGAAGGTGGAGACGGGCCGGTTCGGGGCGGACATGAAGGTGGCGCTGGTCAACGACGGCCCGTTCACCGTCCTGCTCGAGGTCTGACCCGCTACTGCGGGACGACGACCTCCTGGGTGGCCGGGACGGCCCCGGCGAGCAGCACCGCGTCCAGCGGCACGTTGCGCTTGACGATGCCGAGCGCGATCGGGCCCAGCTCGTGGTGGCGGGCCGAGGAGGTCACGAAGCCCAGCGCGCGGCCCTCCGGCTCGGTGGCCAGGCGCAGCTCGGTGCCGTGCGGGGGCAGCGACTCCTCGGTGCCGTCCAGGTGCAGGAAGACCAGCCGGCGCGGCGGCTTGCCCAGGTTGTGCACCCGGGCGACCGTCTCCTGGCCCCGGTAGCAGCCCTTCTGCAGGTGCACGGCGGTGCGCAGCCAGTCCACCTCGTGCGGGATGGTCCGGTGGTCGGTCTCGAAGCCGAGCCGGGGCCGGTGCTGCTCGATCCGCAGCGCCTCGTACGCCCAGATGCCGGCCGCCGGGCCGTACGCCCGGGTGAGCTCGGCGAGGCGGGCGCGCGGCAGGAAGAGGTCGGTGCCGTACGGGAGCGAGCGGACGGCCGCCGCGCCCTCGACGGGGGCCGTCGAACCGGCCGGCAGGTGGACCACCGCGTACCCGTCCGTGGCGTCCTTGAGCTCGACCCGGTACATGAACTTCATGCTCTCCAGGTACTTCAGCAGCTCGCCCTGGGTGCCCGGCTCGACGTGCGCCCAGGTGGTGGCGCCGTCGTCCACCAGGTAGAGCGCGTGCTCGACGTGGCCGTTCGGGGAGAGGATCAGCGCGTCCGTGGCCTGGTGCGGTGGCAGGGCGCTCACGTGCTGGGTCAGCAGCAGGTGCAGCCAGGCGAGCCGGTCCGGGCCGGTCACGGTGACCACGGCCCGGTGCGAGAGGTCGACGAAGCCCCGGCCCTCGGCCAGCGCCCGCTGCTCCCGGAAGAGTTCGCCGTAGTGCGCGGCGACGCCCTCGTCGGGCCCTTCGGCGGGCACGGCACCGGGCAGCGCAAGGAGCGGGCTCATCGTCATACCGGAAGTCATACCGGGAAGCTTACGTGGGCTCTCCGGCCGCGAGCTTCGCCGTGCAGTCGGCGCAGCGGCCGAAGATCGCGAAGTGCTTGAGGTCGGTGTCGAAGCCGTGCCGCTCGCGCAGGCTGTCGACCAGCGGGGCGGCGATCTCCGTCCCGGTCTCGGTCACCGAGTCGCAGTCCCGGCAGACCAGGTGCAGGTGGGTGTGCCGGCCGGCCAGGTGGTAGGTCGGGGCGCCGTGGCCGAGGTGGGCGTGCGAGACCAGGCCCAGCTCCTCGAGCAGCTCCAGGGTGCGGTAGACCGTGGAGATGTTGACCCCGCTGGCGGTCCGGCGGACCTGGTGCAGGATCTCGTCCGGCGTGGCGTGGTCCAGGGCGTCCACCGCCTCGAGCACCAGCTGGCGCTGCGGCGTCAGGCGGTACCCGCGCTCGCGCAGGTCGGCCTTCCAGTCGCCCGAGGTGGGGGTGTCCGCGTTCGCCACTGTGCTGTCCCTGCCCGCGTCGAAGTCGTGGAGACAAGTGTAGGGACCGGTCGGTGACCGGTCCCTACACTCGGAAGCGTTCTTACTTGAAGAAGGCGATGCCGTCGTCCGGCAGGTCCGCGATGTCCTGGATCAGCTTCGCGGGGCTGAGCACCTTCTTCAGCTGCGCCGACATGTACGGGCGCAGCGGCACCTCGGGAGCGGCCTTCTCGCCGACCCAGAGCAGCTCCTCGTTGACCATGCCGTACAGGCGCTTGCCGCCGCTGTACGGGGCCGAGCCCTCGATCCGGGCCACGGCGTCGGTCGCGACGTCGATCTGCGGCTTGCCGTCGTGCAGCTTGCCGTACCAGATCTCGACCGTGCCGTCGTCGCGGACGGAGGAGATCTCGATCTCCCGCTCGCCGCTCGTGCCGTGCTGGTTGCTCGTCACCCGCCAGAATGAATGTTCATTCTCCAGCGGGCGCACCTTCTCGCCGTCGTTGTCCAGCACCCACGTCCGGGAGCGGAACTCCAGGAAGGGGCGGCCGTCGTGACGGAACACGACCTCCTGGCCGAAGTTGCACTTCTCAGCACCAGGGCCCCCCTCACCGGGCAGAGGGGCATAGACGCCCGCGCCCTCCCAGGTACCGAGGAGGAAGGCCAGCGAAACGACGTCCTTGTGGAGGTCGGAAGGGATCTCGATCATGGTCCTGGTTCGAGTCGTCGAGTGGGGCGGCTTCTACGGTAGGGCAGAAGTCAGCGCTGGCCCTGGTACAGCTTCATCACCGAGAAGATGGCGAACCAGGTGATCAGCACGGCCATGAGGGCGAGCAGCGAATCGAAGAAGATTTCCAGCGAGCTCACGAGGCACTCCCAGGTGCGGCGGGGATAGGTGTCGGGGGACGGGCGGTACGACGGCGACGAGTCTATCCGGCGGGGATTCCCCGGTCTCGGTGAGGGCCGACACGTCGCCGTTAGGGTGTCGACTATGTCGAAGAAGCTGGTCATCAAGGTCACCGCCGGGGCCGATGCCCCGGAGCGCTGCTCGCAGGCCTTCACCGTGGCGGCGGTCGCCGTCGCCAGCGGGGTCGAGGTCTCGCTCTGGCTCACCGGCGAGTCCTCCTGGTTCGCCCTGCCGGGAAAGGCGGCGGAGTTCGAGCTGCCCCACGCGGCCCCGCTGCCGGACCTGCTCGGCTCGCTGCTGGCGGGCGGCCAGGTCACCCTCTGCACCCAGTGCGCGACCAGGCGCGGGATCACCCAGGAGGACGTGCTGGACGGCGTCCGGATCGCGGGCGCGCAGGTCTTCGTCAGCGAGATCATGGCCGACGACGTGCAGGCGCTCGTCTACTGACGGTCCGGGCGGTCCGGGCGGTCCTCGTGGTCCGGGCGGTCCCGGTCGTGGCCGGGGCCGTCCCAGTCCGGGTCGTCCCAGCGGGGGTCGTTCCACCAGTCGTCGTCCGGGTCGCGCCGGTTGACGGCGATCGCGGCGACGGGCGGGATCACCATCGCGACCACGCACATCCCGATCGCGGCGGGCACCGACCAGAACCGCACCACGCCCCACGCCAGGACGAAGAGCGCCAGGCAGACGCCCATCATGACGAAGTAGCGGACGTGCCGCCGGTGAGCCCGCACAGCTCCACGGTACGGCGAAGGCCCCCCGCCTGGGCAGGGGGCCTCGCTCACGTCAGCGGCTTCAGACCGCGATCGCGACCTCGGTCGGGTTGACCTCCTTGGAGGTCACCACCTGACGGTCGACCGTGGCGCCGGGGACCAGGGCGCGCAGCGTCCAGGTGCCCGGGCGGGCGAAGAAACGGAACTGGCCCGTGGCGGAGGTCGGGACCTCGGCCGTGAACTCGCCGTTCGCGTCGAGCAGGCGGACGTAACCGTTGACCGGCACGCCGTCCTTGGTCACCGAGCCCTGGATGATGGTCTCCTTGGCCACGTCAACTCCCGAAAGGTCCGGGCCACCCGGCAGTGCACCGCACATGTCTTGCTCCTCTATGACTTGGTGGTCGTTACCGGGGATCAGTCGCCGAGCTCGATCGGCACGCCGACCAGGCTGCCGTACTCGGTCCAGGACCCGTCGTAGTTCTTGACGTTCTGCTGGCCGAGCAGCTGGTGCAGCACGAACCAGGTGAGCGCGGAGCGCTCGCCGATGCGGCAGTAGGCGATGGTGTCCTTCGACAGGTCGACGCCCTCGGCCTGGTAGAGCGCGCGCAGCTCGTCGTCGCTCTTGAAGGTGCCGTCGTCGTTGGCGTTCTTCGCCCACGGGATGTTCTTCGCGGACGGGACGTGGCCCGGGCGCTGCGACTGCTCCTGCGGCAGGTGGGCCGGGGCGAGCAGGCGGCCGGCGAACTCGTCGGGCGAGCGGACGTCGACCAGGTTCAGGCTGCCGATGGCGGCCAGCACGTCGTCGCGGTAGGCGCGGATCGAGGTGTCCTGAGCCTGGGCCTTGTACTCGGTCGCGGCGCGCTCGGGCACGGCGGCGACGAGCTCGCGGGCGTCCAGCTCCCACTTCTTGCGGCCGCCGTCGAGCAGGCGGACGTCACCGTGGCCGTACAGCTTGAAGTACCAGAAGGCGTAGCTGGCGAACCAGTTGTTGTTGCCGCCGTAGAGCACCACGGTGTCGTCGTTGCCGATGCCCTTGCGGCTCAGCAGGGCCTCGAAGCCGGCCTGGTCGACGAAGTCGCGGCGGACCGGGTCCTGGAGGTCCTGCTTCCAGTCGATCCGGACAGCGTTGCGGATGTGGTTCTTCTCGTAGGCGGAGGTGTCCTCGTCGACCTCGACGACGACGACCTTCGGGTCGTCCAGGTGCTTCTCGACCCAGTCGGCGTCTACCAGGACGTCACTGCGGCTCATGGTCTGTTCTCCATCCGGGGGCGGTTGGCGGAAGAGTGCTGCTCAGAAGGGGCGCGGCGAGCCACGCTGGGCCGGTCGGTCCGAACTTGTGTCCGAATACTGAGACTGGTCGAGCTGGGATGGCGCCGTGCTGTCGTTCGAGAGTGCTCGGGGTGCGTCTGGCTGCTCGCAGGCGCAAGCGTGCCAGGTCAAGCCGGGGGCAAGGGTTCGGGCGGGCCGGAAGTACCGGTCAGAACCGCCCTGTCAGCGCATTCGACACAGGCAGGCGGAGACGCGGCACAGGTCTACCGCCCGCCGCTTCGTGAGGTCCGCCTGTCGCTTCATGCCGACGATGCTAGGGACCGGGAGCGGGGGCTGTCATCAGCGTGTCGAATATTGAGACCGATTCGCTCGCCAGTTGGGATTCGCCGACTTTCCGCACGCCGGAGGCCTGGCGGCAGGGCAGCCGGGGCCCTTGGCGGGCCTGGGGAGACCACGGGTCGGGACGGAAGTGGACCACCCGTCTCAAAGATCGGGACGCCGGCCGACCCGCTAGCCGAGCACCCGCAGGTCGTGGCCCTGGAAGGTGAGCAGCAGGCCGTCCGGGCGCGGCTCGGCGGTGGCCAGGCTCAGGCCGGCGGGCAGGTTGGTCAGAGTGAGGCTGCGCGGGCCCAGCGCGGCGTTGGCCGCGCCGTCCAGCAGGGCGGCCACGCCGGGCAGTTGGAAGCCGTCGGCGGTGATGGTGTTGCCGCTGCTGTGCAGCCGCCCCTGCCCGACCGGCACCCCCGCCAGGCTCGCCTTGACCAGCCCGGGGCCGCCGTAGGAGAGATCCAGGGGCTGGGCGCCCTGGATCAGCCGGGACACGTCCGGGTAGGGCACCAGCCCGGAGCCGCTGGCGCTGCGGACGGTCGCGCTGCGGTAGCCGTCACCGAGGCTGACGCCGGTCAGCCGGGCGTCGAAGGAGCGCAGCGCGACCTGCTGGCGCCCGTCGCTGACCGTCACGCCGTCACCGGAGAGCCGCACCTGGTCGAAGCTGCCGGCGGCCGCCTGGGTCAGGAAGGGGAAGCCCTCGATCGAGACGTGCGGGCGTGCGCCGAGCCGGCCGCTGCTGACCAGCTTGTCGGCCGCCTCGCCCTCCGCGACCCCCACGGCCATCCGGTCCGCCCCGACCAGCAGTCCGGCCAGCACCGCCAGGCCGATGGTCAGTTTCAGTACGCCGCGCATGTCGTGTCCCCGTCCGTCGTGTGGTCCTCGGGGTTAGACGTGCGGGGCGTACGGCCGGGTTCCGCGCTCAGCCGCCCGCGAACGGCGGGAGGATCTCGACGGTGCCGCCCTCGGTGAGCGCGACCTCGGCGTGCGGGCGGGCACCGACCTGGGCCGAGTCGACCAGGTACGAGCAGTGGCCGAGCAGGCGCAGCAGCTGGGGGCGGTCGGCGTGCCGGGCCCGGACGGCGTCCAGCGCCTCGGCGAGGGTGGCGGCCCGGTAGGGCTCCTCGGCGGTGCCGGCGGCGGCCTTGGCGGCGGCCCAGAAGTGGATCGTCCCGGTCGTCACCGGGCCGGCCCCGCCCGGTGTCACCCGCGCGGCTGAAGTCCCGGCGGTGCCGGTGGTGGTCGCGCTCACGGCGGCGCTCCTCTCGCTCTCGCCCGGTGCGGCGGACAGGCTCCTGGTGCCTGTGCGCCCACGTCCAAGGTGTACACGTACCGTGCGGCCGGTGCGGCTCCCATGATGGACCGGGCGCCACCCGCCCCGGCAACCCCCCCTGTTCACGGAGCCCCGCCGGGAGGGCCCCGATGTGACGTAGCCGGGTACGGATTCCCTCCCACCGCCGGTGGCGGTCGGCTATTCTCGTGGAGATGAGGGACCTGGGCAGAGTCGCCCCCGGGTCCTTTTGTGCTTTCAGGACGCACGTACGGAACGTCCCGACCAGTCGGCGCCCCACCCGCGCCGGCCTGCGGGACCGCCCCGCGGTAGCGGCACGACGAGGTGCCTGCGACCGGGAGCGGCAGTGCCTGCGCCGGGCCGCGCGCCCGGCGCCTGAGCAGACCGGAAGGTTCGACGGATGAGCAGTGCGGTGACGCGGCGCCAGGGGTTGCGGGACCTCCGGCACGCCACGGTGCGCGGCTCGGCCGGGGCCTGGTCTCACCGTTCGGACGCCCCGCCCCCACCCGCCACCGCGACCGGGCCCGCCACGTGCGACGGCCGGCCCGCCCCGGTGACCGCGACGACCCGGAAAGGGGACTAACCGGGTATGAGTTCTCTCCTCCTGCTCACCAACGCCCTGCAGCCTTCGGCCGAGGTACTGCCCGCCCTGGGCCTGCTGCTGCACAACGTCCGGGTGGCCCCGGCCGAGGGCTCGGCCCTGGTCGACACCCCGAGCGCCGACGTGATCCTCGTCGACGGCCGCCGGGACCTGCCGCAGATCCGCAGCCTCTGCCAGCTGCTGCGCTCCACCGGGATCGGCTGCCCGCTGATCCTGGTCGTCACCGAGGGCGGCCTGGCGGCCGTCACCGCCGAGTGGGGCATCGACGACGTGCTCCTCGACACCGCCGGGCCCGCCGAGGTGGAGGCCCGGCTGCGGCTGGCCACCGGTCGGCTGCAGGTCGTCTCCGAGGACAGCCCGATGGAGATCCGCAACGGCGACCTCTCGGTGGACGAGGCCACCTACTCGGCCAAGCTCAAGGGCCGGGTGCTCGACCTCACCTTCAAGGAGTTCGAGCTGCTCAAGTACCTCGCCCAGCACCCCGGCCGGGTCTTCACCCGGGCGCAGCTGCTGCAGGAGGTCTGGGGCTACGACTACTTCGGCGGCACCCGCACGGTGGACGTGCACGTCCGGCGGCTGCGGGCCAAGCTCGGCGTCGAGCACGAGCAGCTGATCGGCACCGTGCGCAACGTCGGCTACCGCTTCGTGGTGCCGGAGAAGCCCGACAAAGGAGAGCGGCCCGGACGGGAGCAGCGCACCGCCCTCGGCGCCCGCGAGGCCTGACGCCGGCCAGGCGTTCGGCTAGCTAGGCGCGTGCGCTGCCAATCTTCCGGTCCGCCTCGGTTCCGCTCAGCATCAGGGTGGTCTCCTCGATGCGGCGGAAGCGGCCGTCCTGGGCCAGCTCGGCGAAGACGTAGACCTCGACGCTGACGGCCGCGCCGTCGTGCTTCACCAGGTGGACGGTGTGGCGGTCGGCGTAGCGGTCGCCGTCGCGCAGTTCGTCGTGCACCTCGATCCGGCCCTCGGCGACCAGCGTGCGCAGGTGGGCGATGTGCTCGGCGAAGGCGTCGCGGTCGGCCCAGGAGCCGTCGGTGCGCTGGCGGTAGTCCGGGGTGAAGTGGCGCTCCAGCGCCTCGGCGAGCGGGAGCGCGGGGGTCAGCAGCAGGTCGGTCAGGGCGGAGCGGATGTCGGTCATGACGGCCTCCTCGGCACGAAGAAGCGTGCGCGGCGCACGCTTATGAGTAAGACCGTAGCACTAGATGCGTGCGCTGCGCACGCTATTCTTGAGGGCATGGACAACCGGACGGGTCACGAGATCGCCGAGGCGCTGGGCGTACTGCTGCGCCGCACCACCCGGGAGCAGCTGCACCGCAGCCTCACCGAGGGCCTGGGGGAGGCGGTCGACGAGCTCACCTACCCCGTACTCAGCGCCCTCGCCCGGACCGGGCCCCGCAGCGCCGCCGACCTGGCCGCCGACGTCGGCCTCGACCGCTCCGGCGTGACCCGCCGCGCCTCCCGGCTGGAGGCCGCCGGCCTGGTCCGCCGCGAGCCCGACCCGGCCGACCGCCGGGCCGCCCTGCTCGTGCTCACCCCGGCGGGCGAGCGCACCGTCACCGAACTGCGCGAACGGCTGGCCGCCCGGATCGCCGGCAGCCTCGACGGCTGGGCCCCCGGCGAGGCCGAGGCCTTCGCCGGGCAGCTGCGCCGCTTCGTGACCGACGGCCCGTTCTCGTGACCGACGGCCCGTCCGGCCGACGCCCATCCGGGTTGTCCGGGTATGCCGGATTGTGTCCTGAGCGCGCTGTGATCCGGCCCATATCCCCCGCCTGGGGGCTGGACGACCCGCGTAGACTCCCTCCGTGGCCAAGGTGACGCGCGACGATGTAGCCCGACTGGCTGGGACTTCGACCGCGGTCGTCTCCTACGTCATCAACAACGGGCCGCGCCCGGTCGCGCCCGCGACCAGGGAGAAGGTCCTCGCCGCGATCGAGGAGCTCGGCTACCGGCCGAACAGCGTCGCCCAGGCGATGGCCTCCCGCCGCACCAACCTGATCGGCATGGTCGTCCCCGACGCCCGCCAGCCCTTCTTCGCCGAGATGGCGCACGCCGTCGAACGCGCCGCCTCCGACCGCGGCAAGCTCGTCCTGATCGGCAACTCCGACTACGTCGACGACCGCGAGATGCACTACGTCCGCGCCTTCCTCGGCATGCGGGTCTCCGGCCTGATCCTGGTCAGCCAGGGCGCCCCGCAGCAGGCCGCCAAGGAGTTCGCCGCCATAGAGGGCGCGAAGGTGGTGCTGCTGCACCGCCGCCCGGAGGCGATCGACGACGTCTCGGTGGTCACCGACGACGTGGGCGGCGCGGAGCTGGCGGTCCGTCACCTGCTCGAGGTGCACGGCTACCCGACCGTCGCCTGCTTCGGCGGCCCGGTCGACACGCCCGTCCCCGGGGACCCGGTCATCGACCACGTCGAGGGCTGGCAGCGCGCGATGGACGCGCACGGCCTGCCCAGCGAGCACCTGCTGGTCGACGCCCCCTTCCACCGGTACGGCGCGTACGAGGTCGCCCTCGGGCTGCTGCGCTCCGCCGACCGGCCGCGCGCGATCTTCTGCTCCACCGACGACCAGGCGATCGGCGTGCTGCGGGCCGCCCGCGAGGTCGGGCTGCGGGTGCCGGAGGACCTCGCGGTGGCCGGCTTCGACGACGTGCCCGAGGCGGCGCTCGCCGACCCGCCGCTGACCACCGTCGCCTCCGACCGCGACGCGATGGCCCGCGCGGCCGTCGACCTGGTGCTCGACGACTCGCTGATGGTGCCGGGCTCGGACACCGAGCGGGTACGGAAGTTCCCGTCCCGGCTGGTCGTGCGGCGTTCCTGCGGCTGCTGAGGCGCCTGGCCTTTTATACGCCCTTGACCTGGCCTTATGAGAACCCAACGGGCTTCTCGGTCGGTTCTGAGCGGGCTCTCATCCGGTCTTCATCCGGGGGCCCGAGGTTAGTGCCCATGACCGAGCAGCAGCGTGACTCCGCAGAGCAGACCACCGCCGGTGCGTACGCCTCCCAGGGCCCGCACCTCGCCGAGGGCAACGTCATCGAAGGCACCGTCCTCGACAGTTCGGCCTCCTCACCGGAGGCTCCCCGGGGCAGCCACGCCCGCCGCGGCTTCCTGAAGGGCCGCCTGGCCCTGGTCACCGCCGTGGCCGCCGTCGCCGCCGTGCTCGGCGGGGTCGCGGGCGGGGTGCTGGCCGACGGCCGCGACGGCCGCAGCGCCGCCGCCGGCTCCAGCACCATCGTCAGCCCGGTCTCGGCCAAGACCGACGGCACGGCCGACGCGGCGGCGGTCAACAAGGCCGTCTCGCCGAGCGTCGTGCAGATCACCGTGAAGACCGGCAGCGGCACCGCGACCGGCACCGGCGTGATCCTCACCTCCGGCGGCCAGATCCTCACCAACTTCCACGTCATCTCCGGCGCCGTCGACGAAGGCGGCCAGGTCACCGTCACCTTCAAGGACGGCTCCACCGCGAGCGCCACCGTGACCGGCACCGACAAGAAGCTCGACGTCGCCGTGATCACCGCCAAGGGCGTCGGCAACCTGGCCCCCGCCACCCTGGGCGACTCCGACGCCGTCGCCGTCGGCGACTCGGTGGTGGCCATCGGCAACCCCGAGGGCCTCACCGGCACCGTCACCTCCGGCATCATCAGCGCCAAGGACCGCCAGGTCAGCGTCCAGGTGGACGAAGGCAGCACCCGGGGCAACGGCGGCTTCGGCCTCCCCCAGCTGCCCGGCTTCGGCCTCGGCGGCTTCGGCGGCGGCTCGGGCAGCGGCTCCGGTTCCTCGGGCTCCTCCGGCTCCTCCGGCTCCTCCGGTGCGGACACCGCCACCTACAAGGCGTTCCAGACCGATGCCGCGATCAACCCCGGCAACTCCGGCGGCCCGCTGATCAACGCCAACGGCCAGGTGATCGGCATCAACTCCGCGATGTACTCGGCGAGCGGCTCCAACTCCACCTCCGGCTCCAGCAGCGCGGGCAGCGTCGGCCTCGGCTTCGCCATCCCGATCAACGACATCAAGCGGGTGCTCCCCCAGCTCCAGGCCGGACAGAGCATCTGAGTTCCACCCCGTGCCGCCCGGGACGGCGGACAATGGCACCACCGGACCACCCACAGCCCGCAGCAGCTCACCGGATTCAGAAAGGGCCCGCGCCCATGACTCCCCCCGCCGACGACCGCACCCCCGAGGGCCTGGGCGCCCCCGCCCGACTGCTCGTGGTCGACGACGAGCCCGCGCTGCGGGACGCCCTGGAGAGCAGCCTCGCCTTCGAGGGGTACGAGGTGCTCACCGCCACCGACGGGTACGAGGCCCTGGACGCCGTCGAGCGCGAACGCCCCGACCTGGTCCTGCTCGACATCATGATGCCGCGGATGGACGGACTCACCGCCGTCCGCCGGATGCGCTCGCGCGGTGACACCGCGCCCGTCCTGATGCTCACCGCCCGCGACGCCGTCGGCGACCGCGTGACCGGCCTGGACGTCGGCGCCGACGACTACCTGGCCAAGCCCTTCGAGCTGGACGAGCTGCTGGCCCGCGTCCGCGCCCTGCTGCGGCGCAGCGCCATCGCCACCGAGGCCGCCCGCGCCGCCGTCGAGGAGGACGACAGCGAGGTGCTCGCCTTCGCCGACCTGCGGATGAACACCGCGACCCGCGAGGTCACCCGCGAGGGCAAGCCGATCGAGCTGACCCGGACGGAGTTCATGCTGCTCGAGATGTTCCTCTCCCACCCCCGCCAGGTGCTGACCCGCGAACAGATCCTCAAGGCCGTCTGGGGCTTCGACTTCGAGCCCTCCTCCAACTCCCTCGACGTCTACGTCATGTACCTGCGCCGCAAGACCGAGCAGGGCGGCATGCCCCGCCTCATCCAGACCGTCCGCGGCGTCGGCTACGCATTGCGCCCGGCCGCGGGCGCCGCAGCGTGAAGCCTCTGCACCAACTGGCCGGCTGGTTCCGCGGCCGGTCCTTGCGGACCCGGCTGGCCATGCTCACGGCCGCCGCCGTGGCGGTGGCGATCGCGCTGGCCGCGCTGGCCTGCTATTTCGTGGTCAGCGATCGGCTCTACCACCAGGTCGACGACAGCCTGGCCGGCGCACCGTCGAAGCTCCCCGCGCTCCCTACCAACCAAGGCCTGATCTCCCCGTTCGTGTTCTGCGGGCCGACCCCGGCCGTGGCACAGCAGACCGCCGAGCAGAACGACCCCGGTCGGCACAGCCAGCAGACCGAGGAGGCCATCTTCAGCGACAAGGTGTGTCTCGCCTTCGGCTCCTCCAAGGGGATCAAGACCGTCCCGGACGACACCGAACCGCACGGGCGCCCCTTTCTCCGGGACGGCACCTTTCTCGACGGCAGCCGTGCTCGCGTTCGGGTCGCCCTCAGCACCGAGCCCGTAACCCACCGGCCGCTCGTCCTGCTCACCGCCGTCCCGACCCAGGGTGTCGAGGACCAGCTCCAGAGCCTCGCGCTCATCCTCCTCGGCGTCGCCGCCCTCGGCGTGGTGGGTGCCGGACTGACCGGGCGGATCGTCGCTCGGTCGGCGCTCAAGCCGGTGGACGACCTCACGGACGTGGTCGAGCACATCGCCCGCACCGAAGAGGTCGGCTCCACCATCCCCGTGCACGGCAGTGACGAGATCGCCCGCCTCTCCTCCTCCTTCAACTCCATGAGCACGGCCCTCGCCAACTCCCGCGACCGCCAGACCCGCCTGATCGCCGACGCCGGACACGAACTCCGCACGCCCCTGACCTCCCTGCGCACCAACGTGGACCTCCTGATCCGCAGCGACCAGACCGGCCGCCCGCTGCCCGAGGCGACCAGGACCAAGATGCTGGGCAACATGAAGGCCCAGATGCAGGAACTCACCCTCCTGATCGGCGACCTGCTCGAGCTCTCCCGCCCCGACTCCGCCAAGAAGGAACGCCCGCACACCGTCGTCGCCCTGCACGAGATCGCCGACCGCGCGGTCGAACGCGCCCGCCTGCGCGGGCCGGGCCTGGTCTTCGAGGTCGACATCAACCCCTGGTACGTGGCGGGCGACGCGCCCTCCCTCGAGCGGGCCGTCATCAACCTCCTCGACAACGCCGTCAAGTACAGCCCGCCCGCCGGCACGGTCGAAGTCGCCCTGCGCGCAGGCGTGCTGACCGTCCGGGACCACGGCCCCGGCATCCCCGCCGAGGAGCTGGGGTACGTCTTCGACCGGTTCTGGCGCTCCCCCTCCTCGCGTCAGCTGCCCGGCTCGGGACTCGGCCTCTCGATCGTCGCCCAGACCGTGCAGGACTGCGAGGGCACCGTCACCCTCGGCCCCGCCACCGACGGCGGCCCCGGCGCCCTCGCGACCGTCCGCATCCCGGGCCAGCCGGACGTGCCACAGTAACGACCCTGGCCGACGGCTGGTCAGCTCTCTGCTGAACGCTGCTGTTCGCATCCGACCGGGCCCCAACTGTGGTGGCCCCGGGGTGTCTTCACAAGGGGACGGACCACATGCGGATCCGCAGATTCGTCGGCTCCGTGGCTGTCGGTACCGCACGCACACCGCCGTCACCGGCGGCAACACCGTCTGGAACGGTTACGCCCCCGAGATCACCATCGGCGACGGCGCCACCGGTTCGTCGGTCCACAACAACCTCATCACCCACGGCCCCAACGCCACTCCGTCAGCCTGCACCGGCCAGTCCGCCGACCACAACCTCGTCCACCCGGCGGCCGGCGGCCTGCGTGTCCGGGGTGGCCAGCCTCCCGGCGATGCCCCGGAACAAGGACTCCAGTGGCTCCGGACCGAGCCGGGCACGGGCCCGGCGCAGGGCCCCGACCCCAGCCGGCCACCCGGGCCGCCTCGAAGAGCCACACCCCGCCAACAGGGCGAGCCGGCCCGAGGCAACGGGCATGGCTGGCGGACTTCGACGTGTCCTACCAGTCGACCTCGCCGTCGTCGGTCAGCGTAGGACGCGAGACGGCGCCAAAGGATTCCCGCCGTTCGAAGTGCTCCATCGCGTCGGCGACGTGGTGGAGCCAGACGCCGAAGGTCGGCCAGCCGAGGAAATAGCCCTGGTCGTCATGGGCCGCGTACCCCAGGTGGTTGTGCCACGTCCCGGGCCCGGCGTCGATGAAGTGGTCATCGCCATCACCACCCGCAAACGGGACCCACGACATGCCCCACCAGGGCGTCTCAAGTTGATCAGCGTCATCGGGCTCCCAGATCCCCATCCGCATGAGGCGGATCGCAACGACCTCCTCGACCGGATACAGGGGTCCGCACGGCAGTGCACCAGGGAAGACGTCGCCGTTGTGACAGAGCAACGACTCACGCAGGTCGGACGGCAGCGGAATGCCGATGAGCGATTCCGCTCGGGCGATGGCATCAGGCGTGGCAGGCGGCCGGAGCGCGGCGAAGCTGGCCGGAGCGTGCTGGGCGAGCCAGGCGTCGATGCGCTTCCATGAGGCCGCTACAGGCGGGATCACTGGGTTGATGACGTTCTTCGGCGGATCGATCACAGCGGGATCCTTCCACGCCACTGTGACGGAACCGGGTCGAGAGTGACAGCCACCAGCACCGGTCAGAGCAACGGCATGGCGCTGATCAGCACCCCGGACCCCTCCGGCATACTGCTGCTCGCACCCGGCCGGGGGCCGTGTGCACCGCACTCTCCCAGGGGGAAGACCAGCCCATGCGGCTCCGCAGACTGGCCGGCGCCATAGCCGTCGGCACCACGATCCTCTCCGGCGGCCTGCCCGCCCTCCCGGCCGCGGCGACCGACCTGCCGGCCACGCTCTACGTCGACCACAACAACCAGGACTGCACCGACGCCGGGCCGGGCAGCGACAGCCTCACGCCGCTGTGCACCGTGGCAGCCGCGACGGCGCTGGCGCAGCCGGGGCAGACCGTGCTGATCGGCGGCGACACGCCGTACCGGGAACAGCTGGCGATCACCCGCTCCGGCAAGCCGGGCCTGCCGATCACCTTCGCGGGAGTGGGTGGCGAGGCGTACTTCGGGGGCATCGAGGCCCAAGGCCTCGACCAGCCCGCCGTGACGCTCACCGGCGTGCACGACGTGGTGGTCCGCGACCTCTACGCGAGCGCCTCCGGGGAGCCGTTCCTGGTCAAGGACTCCAACCAGGTGACGCTGGAGCACAACTCCGCGATCCAGCGGGGTGGCGACGGCCCGCTCGCCGGCATCCGGCTGACCGGCAGCACGACCGGCGCCGTGGTGCGCCGCAATTCCGTCGGGGCGACGCGCGGGCCCGGCATCCAGCTGGACGCCGGGGTCAGCGGCACCACCGTGACCACCAACGGCCTCAGGGCCAATCACGGTGGTGTCATCGCCTCAGGCGCCCCTGGCACCGTGGTCACCAGCAACACGATCGCCGGCGGTTGCGCGCCCGAGGTCTCGCTCGGTGACGGCTCGGCCGGCGCGACCGTCGAGAACAACGTGCTCGCCCACACCACCGGCGGCCTCCCCTGGGGCAGTTGCGCCGCCGACCAGGTGCCCGCCGACCTCAGCGTCACCGCCGGGGCGGCGAGCGGCACCAAGGCCGACTACAACGCGGTGCACAGCACCAACCCGTACAACTGGGCGGGCACCGCCTACGCCGACGCCACCGCGCTGCTGGCCGGGACCGGCCAGGGCGGCCACGACCTCAACGCCGATCTGAAGATGGACGGCAACGGCGTGCTGCAACCGGGGTCTCCCGCGATCGACTCCGCCGACCCGAACGCCCCCGGCGAGCTGGCCACCGACCGGATCGGCGTACCCGCCGTGGACGACCCGGTCGCGCCGAACGGAGCCTCCACCCGCGACCGGGGAGATTCGGAACGCCAGGGCATCGTCACCGGCGGCCTCGGCTACGGGAGCACCCCGGTGGGCGCCGCCCCGCTCACCGTGGAGATCACCGCCCAGGTCTCCGAGCTGTGGCCGGGTGGCACGCTCAGCTACTCGTACGACTTCGGCGACGGCACCCCCGCGCTGGTGACGACCAGTCAGCAGGTCAGCCACGTCTACCAGGCGACGGGCGTCTTCGTGCCCGTCGTCACGGCGAGCGACAACTTCGGCAGCAAGTACCGGGTCCTGGCCGACAGCCCGGTCAAGGTCTCCCCGCCCGGGCCGCCGCACGCCACGCTCTCGTACCAGGACGACACCGCCTACACCGCACCGCTCTCCTACGACTTCGACACCTCCCGCTCGGGCGGCCCGTGGCGGATCACCAAGCGCGTGATCGACTTCGGCGACGGCACGCCCGCCCACGAGTGCCCCGCCAACCCGACCGGCAACTACGGCGCGACCTGCGTGCACACCTACGCCAAGCCCGGGGTCTACCAGGCGAAGCTGACCGTCACCGACTCGACCGGCGCCACCGCGAGCAGCACCGTCGCGGTGACCGCCGCCTACCGGCCCGGTCTGCTCACCACCGACCACCCCCAGCGCGTGCTGGACACCCGCAACGGCACCGGCGCCCCCGCCGGCCGCCTCGGCCCCGGGCAGGAGCTCACGCTCAACCTCTCCGGACCGTCCAACACCCCGTACAACCCGCCGATCACCGACCGGAACGCCACCGCCGCCGTGCTCAACCTGACGGCCGTGAATCCGGACGCGGGGAGCTACCTGACGGTCTACCCCTCCGGCCAGGAGCGGCCCACCACCTCCAACAGCAACTTCGTGCCCGGGCAGACCGTCGCCCACCTGGTGACGGTGCCGATCGGCGCCGACGGCACGGTGAAGATCTACAACCGCTACGGCACGGTGAACGTGGTCGCCGACCTGGTCGCCTTCTACACGCCGCAGCACGTGGACTCCTCCACCGCCGAGACCCTCGCCGGCTTCACCGCGCTGCCGCCCACCCGGATCCTCGACACCCGCAACGGCACCGGCACCGGCCACGCCGCCCCGGCCGGCCCGCAGGGCCAGGTCTGCGTCCCCGTCCCCGCCTCGGCCGCCACCGCGCGCAGCCTGGTCCTCAACCTCACCGCCACGGGCTCCGACCAGGGCGGCTACCTCACGAACAACGCACCCGGGCAGACGCCCTGGAGCACCTCCCTGCTCAACTTCAAGCCCCAGGAGACGGTGGCCAACCAGGTCATCCTGCCCGTCACCAACGGCCAGGCCTGCGTCGCCAACTTCGTCGGCCACACCCACGTGGTCGCCGACCTCACCGGCTTCTACGGCACCGCCGGTGACCACTTCAAGCCCGTCCCCCCGGCCCGGCTGCTCGACACCCGGGCCGGCTCGCCGATCGGGCAGGACGCCACCCGCGTCCTGCCCGTGGCCGGCCGGGCCGGCGTCCCGGCCGACGCCACCGGCGCCGTCCTCGACCTCACCGCCGTCGACGCCTCCTTCGGCGGCTACCTGACCGCCTACCCGACCGGGGCCTCCCGCCCCGGCACCTCCAGCGTCAACTTCACCGCCAAGCAGGTCGTCCCGAACCACCTCACCACCGGCCTCGGCACGGACGGCTCGATCTCCCTCTACAACCGCTTCGGCACCACCGACACCGTAGCCGACGTCTTCGGCTACTTCACCAACACCGCCAAGTAGCTTGACCTGAAAGGGGCGTGGGATTCCTCCCACGCCCCTTCCGCATGCAACCGGCGCGCACCCAGCGTCGTCCCTTCCTCTGCCGGTACCGACGTTGCTGGGGGGCGGAGCGGATGTGGACCAGGCCGGGTGTGCGTCGCAGGGCGGTGGTCACCCTGCTGGCGGTGGTGGGCTTCCGGATCGTGCAGGTGCTGCCGGTGGTGGGCGCGCACCCGGCCGCCGCCCGTGACTTCGCCGCCTCGACCCGCACCGACCCGCTGTACGGGCTGGGTGAACTGCTCACCGGGGGTGGGCTGTTGCGGCTGTCGTACGCGCCGTTCGGGGTGCTGCCGATCTGGCTGGGAAGTCTGCTGCTCGGGGTGGCCACTCCGCTGATTCCCCGGGTCGCGGCACTGGCGGCCGAGGGCGCGGCGGGCAGGCGGCTGCTGAACCGGTACATCCGGGTGCCGGCCGTCCTGTGCGGCGCGGGCCTTGGCGGTTGGCTCGTCGCGTTCGCCGCCGGCCGGCATCTGGTCGACGGCGACCCGGTGCCGGTGCTCTGCATGACCGCCGGCACGGTGCTCGCCATGGCGCTCGCCGAGCTGATCTCCGCGCGGGGGCTCGGGGACGGGCTCGCGGTGCTGATGCTGGTCCAGTTCCTCGCCGTACTCCCGGGCCAGATCGAGGAGTTGTGGACCAGCAGCGGATGGGCCGCCGGGACTGTCGTGGTGGCCCTGCTGGTGCTGCTGGTCGCCCTGACCCACCTGCTGCGGCAGGCCGAGCGCCGCGTTCCGGTCCAGTACGCGAAGCGGTTGATCGGCCGACGCCCGTTCGGCTTCACCGCAACCTACCTGCCCGTCACCTTCGCCCGCACCGGGCTCACGGCCGCGAGCGTGGCACTCCTGCTCTCCCTCCCCGCCCTGGTCACCCCCAACTGGCTTAGCAGTCCCTGGTACGTGGTGGCGTTCGCCGTCCTCACCCTGGCCTGCACCGCCTTCGGCGCGGCAGCGGCCTTCGATCCGGAGCAGCTGGCGGACCAGCTCAAGCGGTACGGCGCCTTCATCCCGGGCATCCGCTCAGGCCGCCCCACCGCCGAATACCTGGCCTACGTCCACTCCCGCCTAACCTCCACCGGAGCCCTCGCCGCAACCGCCCTCGCCACCACCCCGTTCCTGGCCCTCGACCTCCTCACCACCCCCACCCACCACCCCCTCACCGCCACCGGCCTCCTCCTCACAGCCGCCACCACCACCTGGGCGGCCACGAGCCTGAAGCGCCAGCGCACTCAACCGGCGGATTTCGCCTGACCAGCGCCACCAACTGCCCACAAGCGCCCACCGATCGGGCGAACGGAGGCCGTTTTCCGAAGGCCCGTCGGGTAGCCGCTGCAAGGCTCCGCGCCATGAGCAACGAGATCACTGCGAAGGCCAAGCTGCCGGCCCAAGCGACGGCCGAGGACCTGCCCGTCGGCTACGCCGATCTGCTCGGCGACCTGAAGGCCGAGATCCAGGCAACCCAGATCCGCGTCCGGCGGATCGTCAACACCGAGATGATCTGCCACTACTGGCGCCTCGGCCGACTGATCCTCGACCGCCAGGAGCGGGAGGGCTGGGGCACGAAGGTCGTCCAGCGGCTCTCGACGGACCTGCGGACCGCCTTCCCGGGCCAGCGCGGTCTGTCGGTCCGGTCGCTCCAGTACATGCAGCGGATGGCCAGGAGCTGGCCCGAGCCAATTGTGCAACAGGCTGTTGCACAATTGCCCTGGGGACACGTCACGGTCCTGCTCGACTACGTCGAAGACCGCGTGACCAGGGACTTCTATGCCGAGCAGGCTGTGCAGCACGGCTGGTCGAGGAACGTGCTGGCCAATATGGTGTCCAGCCAACTTCACCTCCGCCAAGGCGCGGCGATCTCGAACTTCGACCGGACCCTCCCCGAGGGTTCGGACCTGCTGCGGGAGATCACCAAGGACCCCTACGTCCTGGACTTCACCCACCTGGGCACCGACCACGCCGAGCGGGAGCTGGAGGACGCGCTCGTGGAGCACGTGGTCCGCTTTCTGCAGGAGCTCGGCGTCGGCTTCGCCTTCGTGGGGCGGCAGTACCCACTGCAGGTGGGCAGGCAGGAGTTCCGGATGGACCTGCTCTTCTACCACCTGCGCCTGCACCGCTACGTCGTCATCGAGCTCAAGACCGGCCCGGCGCAGCCCGCGCACGTCGGCCAACTCGCCTTCTACACCGCCGTGGTGGACGACAAGGTCCGCGACCCCGAGCGCGACGATGCGACGCTCGGGATCCTGATCGCGGCCGACCGCGACCAGGAGGTGGTCCAGTACTCGCTGAGCGGCACTACTCAGCCGATGGCGGTGAGCACGTACGAGACGCTGCCGCCCGCGATGCGGGAGCTGCTGCCGACCGGCGAGGAGCTGGCGAAGGTCACGCACGACGTGCTGGACGCATACCAGGAGCAGTAGCACGCGGCTCACGCCAACAACTGGGCAGCAGCCTGCTGCCCGATGACGCCGGAGGGGGCGCCGGGATGTCCCGGCGCCCCCTCCGGGGGTCAGCTACAGGGGGTCAGTCCTGGTCCTGGCCGACGCCGATGATCTTGATGCGGGTCTGGGCCGGGACGGTGAGCGGGGTGCCCGGCTTGGAGTTGGTGGTGAGGTAGGCGGTGAGGAGGTCGAGGTCGGAGGGGCCGACGAGCTTGTCGGTGCCGGTGGCGAAGGCGGGGAAGCCGTCGCCGCCGCCGGCGAGGAACTCGTTGGCGGCCACGCGGTAGGAGGCGGCCGGGTCGACCGGGGTGCCGTTCAGCTGGACGGAGGGGACGACGATGCGGTCGGCGCCCTTCTTGTTCATGTCCAGGGTGTAGGTCAGTCCGGCCGAAGGCTGGAGGATCTTCGGGTTGGCGTCGTTGAGGCCGCTGACCTGCTGCTGGAGCAGGGCGATCAACTGGGCACCGGTCAGGGTCTTGACCTGCATCATGTTGGTGAAGGGCTGGACGGTGAAGGCCTCGGCGTAGGTGACCACGCCGTCGCCCTCGGCGCCGCTGGCCTTGTAGACCAGGTCGGAGCGGATGCCACCGGGGTTCATGAAGGCGACCTGCGCGCCGCCCTTGTCCTTCGCCGAGAGACCGGCCAGCTGCGCGTCGGCGATCACGTCACCGAGCGGCTTCTCGAGGTCCGTGGAGCCACGGCCGTTGATGTCCGCGCCGATGTAGCCGACCGGGCGGTTCGCGATCGGGGCGGCGAGCTTGTTGTAGTACGCGATCAGGGCCGTCATGTCCGGCGCCTTCGGCACGTCCCGCCGCACGACGTGGTTGGCCGCGGTCACCGACGGCCGGATGATCGTGCCGTCCGTCTTGTCCAGCTTGAGGTCGATCTCGGTGTAGAGCCGGCCGAAGGAGGCGGCGCTGGTCACCGAGCGCGGCACGCCGTTCGGGTCCGGGATGGTGCAGGCGTACGCGTTGTGGGTGTGGCCGGTGACGATCGCGCCGACGGCCGGGTCGATCCGGCGGGAGATGTCGACGATCGGGCCGGAGATGCCTTCACCGGCCGGGCCGCAGTCGTAGTTGTACGTGCTGCTGGCCGGGTACCCGCCCTCGTGGATCAGCGCGACGATCGAGTTGACGCCCCGGGCCTTGAGCTCGGCGGCGTACTTGTTGATCGTGGTGACCTCGTTGCCGAACTTGAGGCCCTTGACGCCCTCGGCGGTGACGATGTTGGGCGTGCCCTCCAGCGTGACGCCGATGAAGCCGACCTTGACGCCCCGGACGTTCTTGATCCAGTACGGCGGGAGGATCGGCTTGCCGGTCTTGTCGCTGGTCACGTTGGCGGCCAGGTACTTGAACGAAGCGCCCTCGAAGGTGCGGCCGTCCGCGTAGCAGCCGTCCACCGGGTGGCAGCCGCCGCGCTGCATGCGCAGCAGCTCCTTGGAGCCCTCGTCGAACTCGTGGTTGCCCACGCTGGTGACGTCGAGGCCGAGCTTGTTCATCGCCTCGACGGTCGGCTCGTCGTGGAACAGGCCGGAGAGCAGCGGGCTCGCGCCGACGATGTCACCGGCGGCCACGGTGATCGAGTTGCGCTTGCCCTCGCGGGCCTGGCGCAGCTCGGTGGCCAGGTACTCGATGCCGCCGGCGGGGGTGGAGACGACCTGGCCGGTCTTGGGGTCCATCTCCTTGATGGTGCCGGAGGACCCGGCCGGGGGCTCCAGGTTGCCGTGGAAGTCGTTGATCGCCAGCAGCTGGAGGTCCTCGACCCGGGGCTTGGGGGCGGAGCTGGCCGCGGCCATGTTCGGCGCGACCAGGCTGCCGAGCAGGCCGGCGGCGGCGAAGGTGATCAGAGTGGCGCGGCGAAGGCCACGGCGGGGCGCCGGCTGGCGACCGGAGTTGGGCATGAGAGTCCTCTGCACCGTCGGGGCCCGTGGGGCCCGGAAGTGGACCTGACGGAGTGCAGCCTAGGGTCAACGCGCGTAGCTGTCAGGATGTTGTGAGTAACAAGAGGGTTTCGTGCACCCGAATGATGAGAGCGGCTCACATGCCGGGCTCGGCCGCCAGCTGACGCTCCGCCCGGTCCCGCTCGAGCACCGCGTCCTCCGTCATGGCCCGGTCGGTGTAGACCAGCGGCCGCTCGGCCTCGGTGATGATGTGCTTGACCACCTGCACGTTGCCGTTGACGTCCCAGACCGCGATGCCCGGCGAGAGGGTCGGGATGATCTCCACCGCCCAGCGCGGCAGGCCGAGGACGCGGCCGGTGGCTCTGGCCTCCTCGGCCTTCTGCATGTAGATGGTGCGGGTGGAGGCCATCTTGAGGATCGCCGAGGCCTCCTTGGCGGCCGCGCCGTCCACCACGTCGGAGAGGTGGTGGACGACGGCGACGAAGGAGAGGCCGAGGCGGCGGCCGAACTTGAGGAGCCGCTGGAACAGCTGGGCCACGAACGGGCTGTTGATGATGTGCCAGGCCTCCTCGACCAGGAAGATGCGCTTCTTCCGGTCGGGGCGGATCCAGGTGTGCTCCAGCCAGACGCCGACGATCGCCATCAGGATCGGCATCGCGATGGAGTTGCGGTCGATGTGCGAGAGGTCGAAGACGATCAGCGGCGCGTCCAGGTCGATACCGTCGGTGGTGGAGCCGTCGAACATGCCGCGCAGGTCGCCGTCGACCAGGCGGTCGAGCACCAGCGCCACGTCCAGCCCCCAGGACTGCACGTCGTCCACCGCGACGCCGAGCGACTCCACCGAGGAGAGATCGGGGTTGCGCAGCGTGTCGATGATGTCGTTGAGGACCGGCTGGCGGTCCGTCACCGTGGCGACCACGTGGGCGTGGGCGGCCTTGAGCGCGAAGCCGGCCCGCTCCTCCAGGCCGCGGCCCATCGCCACCTCGATGATGGTGCGCAGCAGCGAGAGCTGGCCGGTGGTGGTGATCGCCGGGTCCAGCGGGTTGAGCTTGACCCCGCCGTCCCGGGCGGCCAGCGGGTCGAGCCGGATGGACTTTATCCCCAGCGCGTTGGCGATCAGGTTCCACTCGCCGACCCCGTCCTCGCCCTGGGCGTCGAGCACCACCACCTGGCGGTCGCGGAAGCGCAGCTGGCGCAGCACGTACGTCTTCTCCAGCGCCGACTTGCCGTTGCCGGACTCGCCGAGCACCAGCCAGTGCGGGGCGGGCAGCTGCTGGCCGTACAGCTGGAAGGGGTCGTAGACGTACCCCTTGCCGCTGTACACCTCGCGGCCGATGATGACGCCGGAGTCGCCCAACCCCGGTGCGGCGGTGGGCAGGTAGACGGCCTGGGCCTGGCCGGTGGAGGTGCGGACCGGCAGTCTGGTCGTCTCGACCTTGCCGAACATCAGGCTGGTGAACGCGTCGGTCAGACTGCCGATCGCCATGGACAGGCCTCCGAAAGGGGTCTAGCGGCGGATGCCGGTGGCGAACGGGAGGGTGTTGACGAAGGCGCGGTGGTGCTCGCGGTCGCACCACTCCAGCTTGAGGTAGCTCTTGCCCGCCGAGGCCCGGATGGTCCGCTTGTCCCGGGCCAGCGCCTCGGGGCTGCGGGAGGAGACCGTGATGTACCCGACCAGGTTGACCCCGGCGGCGCCGGAGGCCAGGTCGTCACCGCGCTGGTCGACCCGGCCGGTGTGGGCGAGGTCGCGCGGGTCGACGGTGCGGTTCATCTTGGCGGCGCGGCTGGACTCGGCGTCGTCGTTGGTCTTCTCGGTGAGCATCCGCTCGATCGCGACATCGGTCGGCTCGAGGTCCATCGTCACGGCGACGGTGCGGATCACGTCCGGGGTGTGCACCAGCAGCGGGGCCAGGAAGTTGACGCCGACCGGGGTCAGTGGCCACTCCTTGATCCAGGCGGTGGCGTGGCACCAGGGCTCGCGGGTGGCCGACTCTCGGGTCTTCGCGGTGAGGAACTGCGGGTGGGTGGCGTCCAGTTCGGCCGGCCAGGCGTTGCGGCGGCTCATCGCCTGGATGTGGTCGATCGGGTGGTCCGGGTCGTACATCGAGTGCAGCAGGGAGGAGAGCCGGGCCTGGCCGAGCGGCTGGCGGACCCGGATGTCGGCCTCCGCGAGCCGGGCGCAGATGTCGGTGAGCTCACGGGCCATCACGGCCGCCAGGCCCTCGTCGTCGCGCTGGCGGGCGCCGACGGCCCCCCGGCCATAGGCGCTGCGGCCCATCGCGTACGCCTCGGCCGCGAGGTCGCGGTTGTAGTGCATGCAGGCGACCAGGTACGCGCGGTGCTGCTCGGAGGAGGTGGAGACCATCGACTGCAGCTGGTCGTAGCTGTCCTTGAGCCAGTTCGGCGCCTGCGGGTCGCCCCGGCGCTCGACGTCCTTGGCGTGCGCGTCCGGGTCGGCCGGGAGGGTGCGGGCCAGGATCTGCAGGCGGGTGACGAAGCCGTCGCCGTTGGCCACGTGCTTGAGCAGGGTGCCGAAGCGGTCGACCAGCGCCTCCTGGTCCTCCGAGTCGCGCAGGCCCACGCCCGGGCCCTCGATCTCGATCGCGGCGGTGACGGTGCGGCGCTCCAGGTGCATCAGCACGCCGACCTCGTCCGGCCCGAACGGCGCGGAGAGCCAGCGCAGCCGGCCCACCCCCGGCGGCGGCCCGATCTCCACCTCGCGGCCGTCCAGGCGGGTGCCGGCGTCGATCACGTCCGACTTCCAGACCGCGCGGCCGCTGCGCACCACCCGGCGGTAACTGCGGTTGATCTCCACCCACTTGTAGAAGGTGCGGCGCCGGTAGGGCACGTAGACCGCCATGATGGCGAGCACCGGCAGGCCGACGAGCCCGGCGATCCGCAGCGGCAGGACGGGCATCAGCAGGCCCCACATCATGCCGAGGAAGGCCCCGAAGATGATCAGGATGATCTCCCCGGACTCCCGGTTGCGGCCGATCGGCGCGTTCGGCCGGGACTTGCCGATCAGATAGGTGCGGCGCTGGTGCACGTACGGCTGGGCGTACTGGGTGCCGTAGCGGGTCTCCGTGCTCATCTACCCCGTCACCCTCCCTTCGCTGGGTTGTTGGCCTGGGTGGCGATCGGTGGGGCCTGCGGCGGCGGGGCGGCGGCCGGGGTGCGGCCGGCGTGGGCGGCGATGCCGGGGGCGACCGAGCCGCCGCCGGAACCGGTGGAGGCGTTGGCCGTCTGCGGGCCGCCGCGCGAGCCGTGCGTGCTGATGCCCTGCTTGACCAGGTTGGCCGGGCCGTTGATCATCGCGGACCCGGCGGACACGGCACTGGCCCGGGCCCGGCGCATCTGCAGCATCTCGTCGCCGAAGCCGGGCACGAAGCGGTAGACCGAGGCACTGGCGAAGATGGAGAGGAAGAGGATCGCGAGGCCGGAGAGCACGTGGGAGAAGTCGTCCCCCGCCCCGGCGGCGCCCGCGACGGCGCCCGCCAGCCCGAGGATGATCACGATGATCGGCTTGGCCAGGTCGACCGCGACCATCACCCCGGCCCAGCGGCGGACGTGCTTCCACAGCTGCTTGTCCACCAGCCCGGCGTACACGGCGGTGCCGAGCAGCGCGCCGACGTAGAGCATCGCGGCCCGGATCAGCAGCTCGATCCAGAGCACGGCGGCGGCCAGCACGGCGACCAGCGAGACGATGATCAGGATCAGCGGCCCGCCGCCCAGGTTGCCCTTCTCCAGGGTGTCGGCGAAGCCGCCCAGGTAGGTGCCGGTGTCGGACTTGGTGCCCGCCGCGATGGCGGTGGTCAGCCCGTCGGTGGCGCTCACCACGGTGTAGAGGATCAGCGGGGTGAAGGCCGAGGCGACCACGGTGAGCCAGAGGAAGCCCACCGCCTCGGAGATCGCCGTGGTCAGCGAGGCGCCGCGCACCGCGCGCTTGGTGACGGCCAGCAGCCAGAGCACCAGGGTGATCACGGTCGACCCGGCGAAGACCACCGCGTACTGCTGCAGGAAGGCCGCGTTGGTGAAGTCCACCTGGGTGGTGCCGTCGATCGCGCTGGAGAGCTTGCGCACCACCCAGGCCGCGGCCTGGGCGCAGCCCTTGGCCAGCGAGCCCAGCGGGTCGGTGACGTCGCCCACCGTGCCGCCGACCCCGCCGACCGCCCCCGCGCCGCCGGGCCCCACCACGGTGGCGCCGCAGGCCTGGGCGGCCGAGGGGATCGGCAGGTTGATGCTGCAGCTCGGGCTCGGCGTCGGGTCGGCGAAGGCCCGGCCGGCGGCCAGCAGCAGCGAGACCTGCAGCCCGGTGAACGCGGTCGAGACCGCGACCACCCGGCGGCGCAGCGAGGACGTACCGTCAGCGGGCATAGCGGAAGCCTCCGAAGTCCTGGACGGCGCGGGTGATCTCGTCTGCGGTGGCGGCCTGCTGGTCCCCCGGGACCGGGGCCGGGCCGGGGGTCTGCGTGAAGTCGGTGACCTTCCAGTCGCTGCCGGTCCAACGCATGGTCAGATCGAGCGTGTACCAGGTCGCCGAGACCGGCTGGGTGGAGTGCTCGCCCGCCAGGCCGGTCAGCCGGGTGCACCAGACGCCGACCTTGGTGGCGGTGTCGGCGCTGTTGGTGGTCTTCGTGCCGACCGGCACGGTGCGGCTGACGAAGGTCAGCCCCTTGGGCGCCTTGCCCTGCGCGTCGAGGCCGAAGGAGGCGAAGGTCTGCGCCGTGTACGCCTGGTCCAGCCGCCCCTGCAGGCCGTCGGCCACGCTCGGGTCGGCCACGGTGGCCACGATGGTGTGCCGGGTGGCGGGCTGGAACATCTCGGCCGAGCCCAGCGCGGCCGCGTAGTTGGCGGCGGCGGACTGCGCCCCCTGGTCGGAGTGCGGGTACCCGCTGCCGATGCCGTGGCTGGTGGTGGTGACCGGCTCCTGCCCGCTGGCGGCGGTGCCCGCCGGGGCGGGGGTGGCCCGGTCCGCCGAGGGCGGCGCGGCGGAGGGGGCGGGCTTGTTCCGGTTGACGATCGAGATCGCCAGCACCAGCAGGGTGACCACCACCAGCACGGCCAGCAGGGTCCGGAGCGGACGGCTGCGCCGGGCACTGGGCTGGTAGACGGACTGTTCGGCGACCGGCAGCCGCGTACGGGTGTGCGGCTGGTCGTCGGACACCGGCACGGCGGCCCCTCCTGGTGCGGGGGGCCCGGGCGGGCCCCGAGTGAACGGGTGAGCCCGGACGGGCTGGTCGCGGGTCAGCTGCTGGTCACAGCCTGGCCCCGCTGACTCTAGTGATCGTCAGATCGCCATACCGTAGACAATGGTGAACAGCGTGCCCAGCGAACCGATGATGAACACGCCGGTCAGCCCGGCGATGATCAGCCCCTTGCCCTGTTCGGCGCTGAAGGTGTCCCTCATCGCGGTGGCGCCGATCCGCTGCTTGGCCGCCCCCCAGACGGCGATCGCGAGGCAGCCGAGGATGGCCACGGCCATCACGACCTCCACCATCACCCGGGCCTCCGAGCCCAGGCTGGCGAACGGCCCCCAGTCGGGGGCGATGCCACCGATGATGGTGTCGATATTGGCCTTCTTGGGTGGGTCCGCGGCCAGTTGGCCGACGACCTTGCTGCCTACGCTCAGGTTCATTTCCATCTCACCGCCCGATCAGGCAAATTCAAGGCCCAGGAGCACGGGTTCGCGAAGGGCCAGGACCTATTCTTGGCCAGATCTGATGTCGACTTGGCTACTTCTCACGGATTGGTCGTGCGACGCCGGACACGTACGACAGGATGTCCACCGTACGAAGGATACCGCTCACTCTTCGTATCTGCGATGATTGCGCTGAGCAACGCCTTCCAGTGCATAGAGAACTGACGCCACGTCGGGATGGTGCTGATGGTACTCCGGAAGGCAGGCACTGCCGCTGTCGCTGCAGGGGTTGTGGCCGTCGGCTTCGTCGGCGTGGTCACTCTCGGTACATTCGCCGCCAGTGGCACCCCCCGCACCGCGGGCAACAGCCTCGCGCTCTCCTCCGGCAGCGTCCCGGCCGCGTACCAGCCGGTGATCCAGAAGTGGGGCACGCTCTGCCCCGAGATCTCGCCCCCGATGCTCGCCGCCCAGCTCTACCAGGAGAGCGGCTTCGACCCCGGCGCCCGCAGCCCTGCCAAGGCCTACGGCATGGCCCAGTTCCTCGAGGCCACCTGGGCCACCTACGGGGTGGACGCCGACGGCGACGGCAAGAAGGACATCTGGAACCCCTCCGACGCCATCGCCTCCGCCGCCACCTACGACTGCGCGCTGGCCAAGGACGTGGCCGCCGTGCCCGGCGACAAGCAGGCCAACATGCTGGCCGCCTACAACGCCGGCCCCTACGCCGTCATCAAGGCCGGCGGCGTCCCCTCCTACCAGGAGACCCAGGGGTACGTGCGCAACATCAAGGCACTGGCCCGGAACTTCACCGCCCCCGTCACCGCCATCGGGCTCTCCGCGCAGTCCGCCGGAGCCATCTACTTCGCCCAGAACGTGCTCGGCACCCCCTACAAGTGGGGCGGCGACGGCGGCGCCGACGACAACGGCCGGTTCGACTGCTCCGGCCTCACCAAGGCCGCCTTCCACAGCGTCGGCATCGAGCTGCCCCGCGTCGCCAACGACCAGTGGTACTCCGGGCCGCACCCCTCCCGCGACCAGCTGCGCCCGGGTGACCTGGTCTTCTTCGCCACCGACATGAACGACCCGCGCTCGATCCACCACGTCGGCATCTACGTCGGCGGCGGGTACATGCTCGACGCCCCGCACACCGGCGCCCTGGTCCGGTACGACAAGATCGACGGGCGGGACTACTTCGGCGCCACCCGGGTCACCCCCGACGGCGCCCAGGCGCTGCCCACCCGCGACCCGAAGACCGGGGCCGTGATCGCCCCCAGCCAGCCGAAGGCCTGAGCCGCCCCGGTTCTGACGGTGTGTGTCACTGCTGTGGACACTCAGTCAAGTTTCCATAACAGGGGGTTTCCGGGGAAACCAGGGGCGGGGGGAGCGCGTTGTGACCGGTGGCGCGGCACAGCGCGCCGGTGAGCGAAAGGGAGGTGCGGCGTGTCGACGCTGCTTGCCGACACGTCCGGCCCCGATCTCGACCTGCTCGAGGCCGTGAACGGGCTGGCCAAGGCCTCCCCCGCCTGGCTGGACGGCACGGTCTCCTGGATCGGCGAGTACGGCATCCTGCTCGGGCTCGCCGCGCTCTGCGCCCTCGGCTGGCTGCAGGCCCGCAGACAGCCGAACGCGCCCGTCGCGGTGGCCGGGCTGCTCTGGGCGCCGCTGGCGGTGGCCCTGTGCGAGCTGGCCAACCTGCCGATCTCCCGGATCGTCGACCGGCCCCGGCCGTTCGTCGACCACCCCGACCTCGACGTGCTGGTCTCCGGCAAGGCCGGGACGCTCTCCTTCGTCTCCGACCACTCGGCGATGTCGATGGGCATCGCGGTCGCGCTCTACCTGGTCAACAAGCGGCTCGGCCTGATCGCCGGGGGCCTGGCCCTGCTCCAGGGCTTCTGCCGGATGTTCATGGGTGTCCACTACCCCACCGACGTGATCGGCGGCTACGCCCTGGCCACCGCCGTGGTCCTGCTGCTCGCCCCGATCGCGATGGCCGTGCTCGTCCCGCTCTGCCACGCGCTGACCCGCACCGCCCTGGCCCCGCTGATCGCCGCACCGGACCGGGGGCGCCGCCGCCGGGCCCCCGTCGAGGAGAGCCGGGGCGAGACGGACCTGGCGGCCTAGCCGCTCTCCCGTGCCAGGTGCTCCTCGCCGTCCCGGCGGGCGCGGTCGCGGGATCTGCGGGCCGGGGCGTACCAGCCGCAGGTGCAGCTGGCGGTGCAGAAGGAGCCCTTCTCGGTCACGGTCACCTGGTGGCTCTCGGCCGGCTTCTCGGTGGGCACGTGCCTCACCGTAGCCTGAGCGCCCCCCGGCGTGCGAAGGGACCCATGCGCCGGGGAGGACGTAACCGCCGCTCCGTCAGGTCGTTGGCAAGGCAAGAGCTCCGCCCATCCGGGGTGGCTGCTTGCCGGGCACCGGCCCGAGGGGGTTCCGTTCCTTTGCAGCCTGTATCGACAATGACGGCCGTACCGACGACGGCCGCACCTGCCAGGGCCGTCCGGGCCGCCGCCGCGGCCGCGCTGCTGGTCGCGGCGCTCACCGCCTGCGGGGGCGGGGGCACCCCCCGCTCCCAGGACGCCGCCGCCGACCAGCTCTCGGCCGACCCGGTCACCGCCGTCCGCGACGCCGCCGACATCACCGGCCGCACCGGCTCCGTCCACGCCGCCACCGAGCTGACCACCGAGTCCAGCGCCAAGAAGGCCTCCTTCACCGGCACCGGCGGCTACGACTACGTGAAGCGGATCGGCCGGCTCGACGTGGACGTCCCGCCCGGCGCCGCCACCACCGGCAAGATCGCCGAGGTGGTCATGCCCGGCATCGTCTACCTGCAGAACAGCGGCGCGCAGAACAGCGGCACCAAGATCCCCGACGGCAAGTGGGTCAAGCTGGACGTCCGTCAGCTCCCCGACGGGAACCTGGTCTCCAGCGGCGCCACCGACCCGGCCAGCGCCACCGGCGCCCTGCGCGGGGTGCTCAAGGCCGAGCTGGTCGGCCCCGAGACGGTCGGCGGCGAGGAGCTCAAGCACTACCGCGGCACCCTCGACCTCGCCAAGGCCGCCGAGGCCACCGGCGGCCGCGGGGCGGACGGGCTGCGGATGGCGGCCCAGACCTTCGTGGTGAAGGAGGTCCCGTACGAGGTGTGGCTGGACGGCCAGGGCCGGGTGCACAAGCTGGTGGAGAACTTCACCTTCGCCGGAGTGGCCGGCTCGAAGGACCCGAAGGACCAGGTCAAGGTGGTCTCCACGGTCTCCCTCACCGAGTTCGGCAAGCCGGTGGAGGCCGCCGAGCCGACGGGCGATCAGCTCTACTCCCCGCCACCGGCCACCCCGGCCAAGTGAGTAGCCCGGCGCGGCGGCAGAGATGACCCGTCCGTGCCATGGGGGGCGACCGCCCCGCTGCCTACGCTGGACCCGGGGGCAGCCGACCCCTGCGGGCTCGGTCGGAGGGGGTGGATGGCAGATGGTCGCGTCCTCGGAGGCCCGTCAGGGCGGGCACGACCAGGCGGCACTCGACGAGATCGAGCTGGCGGGTGAGCTGATGATCGCCGCGACCGCCAGCCCGGAGGAGCGGCTGGCCCCCGAACGGATCGACGAGGTGCTGCTGGACCGCGAGGCGCCGCCGGGATCCTGACGGGCGGCGGTAGGTTACCCCGTACGAGCGGCCGACACCTTCCGAGGTGTCACCCGGTTTGTGCAGATGGGCCGGAGTGCGCCTAGCATCGTTCAGTCCCGCCCCCGCACATCGGAGACCTCCGTGCGTTTTAGCCTGACCCCGAAGGAGACGAGCTTCTACGACATGTTCGCCGCGGCAGCGGAGAACCTCGTCGTCGGATCGAAGCTCCTGCTGGAACTGCTGGGTTCAGACGTGGCCGGCCGCGCGGAGATCGTCGAGCGCATGCGCGCCGCCGAGCACGCGGGAGACGACACCACCCACGCCATCTTCCACCAGCTGAACTCCTCGTTCATCACGCCCTTCGACCGCGAGGACATCTACAACCTCGCGTCCTCGCTGGACGACATCATGGATTACATGGAGGAGGCCGTCGACCTGGTCGTCCTCTACGACATCCAGACCCTCCCCAAGGGTGTCGAGCAGCAGATCGAGGTGCTGGCCCGGGCCGCCGAGCTGACCGCCGAGGCGATGCCGAACCTGCGCTCGATGTCGAACCTCACCGAGTACTGGATCGAGGTCAACCGGCTGGAGAACCAGGCCGACCAGATCCACCGCAAGCTGCTCGCCCACCTCTTCAGCGGCCAGTACGAGGCGATCGAGGTGCTGAAGCTCAAGCAGGTCGTGGACGTGCTGGAGGAGGCGGCCGACGCCTTCGAGCACGTGGCCAACACGGTGGAGACCATCGCCGTCAAGGAGTCCTGACCGCGTGGACATGGCAGCACTCATCGCCGTCGTCGGGGTGGCGTTCTTCTTCACCTACACCAACGGCTTCCACGACTCCGCCAACGCGATCGCGACCTCGGTCTCCACCCGGGCGCTGACCCCCCGGGCGGCGCTCGGGATGGCCGCCGTGATGAACCTGGCCGGCGCCTTCCTCGGCACCGGCGTCGCCAAGACCGTCTCCGAGGGCCTGATCGAGACCCCGACCGGCTCGCAGGGCATGACCATCCTGTTCGCCGCCCTGGTCGGCGCGATCGCCTGGAACCTGATCACCTGGTACTTCGGCCTCCCGTCCTCCTCCTCGCACGCCCTCTTCGGCGGCATGGTGGGCGCGGCGCTGGCCGGGGGCACCGAGGTGATCTGGCACGGCGTGGTCGAGAAGATCGTCGTCCCGATGATCGTCTCGCCGGTGGTCGGCCTGATCGCCGGCTTCCTGGTGATGCTGGCGATCCTGTGGATCTTCCGGAAGGCCAACCCGCACCGGGCCAAGCGCAACTTCCGGGTCGCGCAGACCGCCTCGGCGGCCGCGATGGCGCTCGCGCACGGTCTCCAGGACGCCCAGAAGACGATGGGCATCGTGGTCATGGCGCTCACCATCTCGGGCCACCAGCACGGCCACGAGATCCCGATCTGGGTCAAGATCTCCTGCGCCACCATGCTCTCGCTGGGCACCTACGCGGGCGGCTGGCGGATCATGCGCACCCTGGGCCGCAAGATCATCGAGCTGGACCCGCCGCAGGGCTTCGCCGCCGAGGCGACGGCCGCGACGATCATGTACATCACGTCCTTCGTCTTCAAGGCGCCGATCTCCACCACCCACGTGATCACCTCGGCGATCATGGGCGCGGGCGCCACCAAGCGGGTCCGCGCGGTGCGCTGGGGCGTGGCGAAGAACATCGTGCTCGGCTGGTTCATCACCATGCCGGCCGCCGCGCTCGTCGCGGCGGTCTGCTACTGGATCACCAACGCGATCTTCGGCTAGAGCCGGGTACGAGAAAGAGCAGAGCCCGCCCCCACATCACGGGGGCGGGCTCTTCGTACTCCGTGGCGGCACCGCCATGCAGCGCCACGGAGTAGTCGTGGGGGATGGAGCGGTTCAGCCGAAGCGGCCGGAGATGTAGTCCTCGGTCGCCTGCACGGACGGGTTGGAGAAGATCCGCTGGGTGTCGTCCAGCTCGATCAGCTTGCCCGGCTGGCCGACACCGGCCAGGTTGAAGAAGGCGGTGCGGTCCGAGACGCGGGCCGCCTGCTGCATGTTGTGCGTCACGATGACGATCGTGAACTGCGACTTCAGCTCGCTGATCAGGTCCTCGACCGCGAGGGTCGAGATCGGGTCGAGCGCCGAGCAGGGCTCGTCCATCAGCAGGACCTGGGGCTCGACCGCGATGGCGCGGGCGATGCACAGCCGCTGCTGCTGGCCGCCGGAGAGGCCGGAGCCCGGCTTGTTCAGGCGGTCCTTGACCTCGTTCCAGAGGTTGGCGCCCTGGAGGGACTTCTCCACCACGCCGTCCAGGACGGACTTCTTCTTGACCCCGGCGAGCTTCAGACCGGCGACCACGTTCTCGTAGATCGACATGGTCGGGAAGGGGTTCGGGCGCTGGAAGACCATCCCGACGGTGCGGCGCACGGCGACCGGGTCGATCGAGGCACCGTACAGGTTCTCGTCGTCCAGCAGGACCTTGCCCTCGACCCGGGCGCCGGGGATCACCTCGTGCATGCGGTTGAGCGTGCGCAGGAAGGTCGACTTGCCGCAGCCGGAGGGGCCGATGAAGGCCGTCACGGAGCGGGGCTCGATGGTCATCGAGATGTCCTCGATGGCCTTGGTGGTGCCGTAGTAGGCGGACAGTCCGCTGACGTCGATGCGCTTGGCCATGATGTTTCCTTCAGTCTTCTTCGTCAGTCGGGCGGTCAGTGGCCGGCCTTGGGCGAGCGCCAGCGGGCGATGCCTCGCGCGATGAGGTTGAGACCCATCACGAAGACGATCAGCACCAGGGCGGCACCCCAGGCTCGGGCGTAGCCGAAGTCGTTGTTGACGTTGGCGTACTGCTGCCAGATGAACAGCGGCAGGTTGGCCTGCGGGCCGTTGAACGGATCCGTGTTGATCGCGTCGGCACCGAAGACCAGCATCATCACCGGGGCGGTCTCGCCCGTGATACGGGCCACGGCGAGCATGACGCCGGTGGTGATCCCGCCGATGGCCGTCGGGATGACGATCTGCAGGATCGTCTTCCACTTCGGCACACCGAGTGCGTACGAGGCCTCCCGCAGCTCGTTCGGGACGAGCTTGAGCATCTCCTCGGTGGAGCGCACGACGACCGGCAGCATCAGGATGGCCAGCGCGAGGCTGCCCGAGAAGCCGGAGTACTGGAAGCCGAGCGCGAGGTTCCAGACCGAGAGGACGAACAGACCGGCGACGATGGACGGCACACCCGTCATGACGTCGACGAAGAAGGTGACCGCCTTGGCGAGCCGGCCGCGGCCGTACTCCACCAGGTAGACGGCGGTCAGCAGACCGATCGGTGCGGCCATCGCGGTGGCGAGGCCGACCTGCTCCAGCGTGCCGATGATGGCGTGGTAGATACCGCCACCGGGGCCGGAGGGGATGATGTTGCGCATCGAGTGGCTGAGGAAGTTGCCGTCCACCACCTTGGCGCCCTGCTGGACGGTGTAGATCGTCAGCGAGGCGAGCGGGAGCACGGCGGCCACGAAGGCGACCCAGACCACCGAGGTGGCGAGCCGGTCCTTGGCCTGGCGGCGGCCCTCGACCTTGGCCGAGACGCCGTAGCTGATGACCAGGAAGAGCACAGCGGCGATCAGGCCCCACTGCAGGTGGCTCTTCAGTCCGCCCCCGGCGCCGATGGCGGCACCGAGCGCGACCGACAGGACGGCCACCCCGGCGGGGGCCCACTTGGGCAGCCGGGCGTTGGTGAGGTTGCGGCTCAGCTGCGGAGCGGGGCGCGAGTCAACGGTCACGGTGCTCATGCGACCCTCCTCGCTGCGCTCGTCGGGGTGCAAGAGCACCATGCGCGCCTCTCCATGATTCGCTCGCTCCGCTCGCTCATGCGTTGGCCCCCGAGTACTCCTTGCGGCGCGCGATGATCAGACGGGCGGCGCCGTTCACCAGCAGGGTGATGACGAACAGGACGAGACCGGAGGCCATCAGGGCGTCCCGGCCGAAGGACGAGGCCTCGCCGAACTTCAGCGCGATGTTCTGCGCGAAGGTGCCGCTGCCCAGGTCGAGCACGTGCAGCGAGAGCTTGCTGTTGGGCGAGAGCACGGTGGCCACGGCGACGGTCTCGCCGAGCGCACGGCCCAGGCCGAGCATCGAGGCCGAGATGATGCCGGGCTTGCCGAAGGGGATCACCGCGGTGCGGACCATCTCCCAGCGGGTCGCGCCGAGGGCGAGCGCCGCCTCCTCGTGCGTCCGCGGCACCTGCCGGAAGACCTCGCGGGTCACGGCGGTGATGATCGGGAGGATCATGATCGCCAGCAGCACGCCGACCGTGAACAGGTTGCGCGGGGTGACCCCGGCCTGGGTCTGGTCGAAGACGTACGTCCAGCCGAGGTAGGTGTCCATCCAGGACGTCAGGCCGGCCATGTGCGGCACCAGCCAGAGCACGCCCCACAGGCCGTAGACGATGCTGGGGACGGCGGCGAGCAGGTCGACCAGGTAGGCGAATGGCTGGGCGATCTTCTTCGGCGCGTAGTGCGAGATGAAGAGCGCGATCCCGATCGCGACCGGCACGGCGATCGCCATCGCGATGACCGCGCTGACCACCGTGCCGAAGGCCAGGACGGCGACGCCGAAGACCGGCTTCGTGATGTTGTCCGGGTCCCACTCGAAGGTGGTGAGGAAGTTGCCCTGGTTCTTGCCGAGGGCCAGGCCCGAGCGCCAGGCCAGGAAGCCCGCGATGGCGGCCATGACCACCAGCAGCAGGATGCCCGCGCCCCGGGAGAGGTTGAAGAACACGGCGTCGCCGCGTCGGCTGTCCGACCGGCGGCGGTCCCTGCCGCGTGTGGCGGTAGGGGGGGATGAAGTCATGATGGTCTACTCCGGTCTGGCGGCGCTGCCCCGTGGAGGGCGGCACCTGGCGGCGGTGCCCCGGACGTGCTTCGTGGTTCTGACCGGCGGACGGCCCTGCCCCCCGATGAGGGCCGCCCGGCCGGTGTTCAGTTGGTCCCGCGGGTGGTGCTGGAGGGTCAGGCGAGGGCGCCGACGGCGGCCTTCACCTTGGCGGCGAGCTCGGCCGGCAGCGGCACGTAGCCCTTGGCGCCGATGGCCTGCTGGCCGGCGTCGCTGATGGTGTAGTTCAGGAAGGACTTGAGGGCGTCCAGCGTCTCGGGCTTGTTGCCCTTGTCGCAGACGATCTCGTAGGTGACCAGGACGATCGGGTAGGCACCCTCGGCCTTGGTCGCGTAGTCCAGCGAGAGGGCCAGGTCCGCACCGGTGCCGGCGACCTTGGCGTTCGCGAAGGTGGTGGCGGCGTTGGCGGCGGTGGCCTCGACCGGCTTGGCAGCGCCGGTGGCGATCTGCGCGCTCTTCAGGTTGTTGGTCTGGGCGTAGGAGAGCTCGACGTAGGAGATCGAGTTCTTGACCTGCTTGACCTGGGCCGAGACACCGGCGGACTGGGCGGCGGCCTGGCCACCCTTGCCCTTCCAGGTCTTGCTCGGGTCGTAGGTCCAGGCGCCGCCACCGGCCTTGGAGAAGTAGGTGGTGAGGTTGGCCGTGGTGCCCGAGTCGTCCGAGCGGTGGATCGCCTGGATCGGGGCGTCCGGCAGGGTGGCGCCCGGGTTCAGCTTGGCGATCGCCGGGTCGTTCCACTTGGTGATCTGCGAGTCGAAGATCTTCGCGGTGGTCGGGCCGTCGAGGACCAGGTTGTCGAGGCCGTCCACGTTGTAGACGATCGAGACGAGACCGGCGACCATCGGCAGGTCGATGCCCTGGCCGGTCTTGCAGACGGCCTTGGAGGCCTCGACCTCGGCCGGCTTGAGGGCCGAGTCGGAGCCGGCGAAGGCGATCTTGCCCTGGTTGAACTGCTGGACACCGGCGCCCGAGCCGCCGCCACCGTAGGTGATCGTGGTGCCGGAGCAGGCGCTGCCGAAGGCGGCCTTCCAGACGTCGATCGCGTTGCCCTGCGCGGTGGAGCCCGCGGCGAGCAGGTTGCCGCCCTTGCCGCAGTCGATCTTCGACGCGGCGGCGGAGCCGGCCGCGGAACCGCTCGGGGTCGGGGCCGGGTTGTTGTCGGAGCCGCACGCAGCGAGCGACAGCGAGCTGACGAGCGCCATGGCACCGATTGCGAGGGCCTTGGTGCGGCCGTTCCGCTGGAGCTTCACAGGGTGTCCCTTTCTGTGGCTCAACCTCCGTCCGGCAGACCTGAAAAGGCCTTGCGGCGGGGGAGGTTTTGCTGTGGTCCGGGGCCCGTACGGCCCTCCGGTGATACCGAAGTTAGGCCGGGTAGGTGACGCATCAGGCGGTCGTAAGTGAACGGACGGTGAACCTCGAACGGATGACAGGAAACACCGCCCGGTAGTAACGGTTGCGTCACGGCCAAGACTCGGCAAGGTCAACCAGGTTGCCGGTCACCCCGCGAGCGCCGCCAGCAACGCGTCCACCAACACCTGGTCCCGCTCATGGGTCAGCCGCTCCCGCGCCTTGCGCGGCGAGAGCCACTCCAACCGGTCCACCTCACGGTTGGGCACGAACACCCCGTCGGTCGGCACCGCCGCCCAGTACCGGACCTCCTTCGGCCGCCCCTGGGCCCGGTAGTGCTGCGTCGGCAGCTCCGCCCCCAGCAGGCAGGACAGGCCGGTCTCCTCCCGGACCTCGCGCAGCGCCGCCGCCCGCCAGCCCTCCCCCGGCTCCAGCTTGCCCTTCGGGAAGCTCCAGTCGTCGTACTTCGGCCGGTGCACCAGCGCCAGCCGGGGCTTCTTCCGCGTCCAGCCGTCCTTCTTCAACGGCCCCGGCACCCACAGCACCGCCCCCGCCGCCAACACCGTGGAGCGCCGCCGGGGCAGCGGCGCGGCCACGCCGAAGGAGTCGCTGCGGTACGAGCGCTGCGGTGCGCTCAGACGGTCGCCCATGCATGCCATCCGTGATGCGGGAGTTTCGGCCACTGGTGGCCGAAGGCGTACCGGGCCGCCTCCACCTCCAGTCGCTGATCAGCATGCACCACCCCGAGCACGTAGGCCGTCGCCGGGGTGATCCTCGGCGTCCGAGCCGCCGTCGCCACCGTCACCGCCGCGTCCGCCGCCTCCTGGTGGCGGGCCAGCGTCCCGTCCGCCTCGTCCAGCTCCGCCGAGGGTGCCCCGCACACGTCCAGCGCGTACCGGGCCCGCTTCACCAGGATCCGCACCCGCAGCCACGGCGCGTCGTCCGCCGCCACCACCGCGTCCCCGTCCCTGGGCTCGGCGCCCCGCGCCTGGGGCACCAGCGCCGGCCGCAGCCCCAGCCGGTGCAGCCCCTCACCGCCGTACGGCGTGGCCGAGCGCAGCAACGGCAGCAGCTCGACCCCCGCCCCCAGCGCCGCCAGCGCCGCCGCCGCCTGCGGCAGCAGCACCCCCGCCCGCTGGGCCCGCACCCCCGGCACCAGCGGCGTCTCGCCCGCCAGCAGCGTCATCCGGTCCGCCAGCGCGTGCAGCCGGGCCGACCGCAGCTCCTGCAGCAGCGCGCTGTGCGCACGCGTCCGGGCCAGCGTCAGCTGGCGCTCGAGCAGCGCCCGGGCCTTCGGGGCACCCGCGTGGCCGGCCAGCATCCCCGGGCCGCCCGGATCCGTCTCGCTCAGCGAGTCCACCGCCGCCAGCAGCCGCTCGCCCCGCCGCACCAGCGCCGGCTCCTGCGCCAGCAGGTCCAGCAGCCAGCGCAGCTCCGCCCTGGTCTCCTGCGCCCAGGCCGGCTCGAAGGCCGCGCCGAAGGTGTGCAGCGCACCGCCGATCCGCCGCACGCAGCGCAGCAGCTCCGCCGTACCGGCCGCCCCGGACGCCGCCCGCTCCCCCGGTCTCGCCCCGGCCTCCCCGACCGCCTGCGGCAGGGCACGCAGGAACACCCCCGCCTGCGCGGTGAGGTGGCCGGAGAGCAACTCCCCGGCGGTGGCGCTGGCGTCGGCCGTCGTCCGGGCCGGCATCGGCACGTCGGTCATGGCAGGTAAACCTCGTCCCCCGAGGGCCTCGCCCCCGGGGACGTCCCCGGGGGCTGATGTGGCGGTGCTGCTGGCTGGGTGCACTGGTGGTCGGTGCGCCGACGGCGGGGTCAGCGCGTCCCGGAGGAGCTCCGGCGGCGCGTCCGGGAGTCGATCAGGAGCTCCTGGACGTCCCGCAGGCGCCTGCCCTCGGTGTCCTGCGAGTGCCTGGTCCACGTCCCGTCCGGGCCCAGGTGCCAGGACTCGGTCTCGTCCGACATCCCCAGGTCGATCAACCCGGAGAGCTCGGCCCGGTGCGCCGGGTCGGTCACCCGCACCAGCGCCTCGATCCGGCGGTCCAGGTTGCGGTGCATCATGTCGGCGCTGCCGAACCACACCTCCGGCTCACCCCCGTTGCCGAACACGAAGATCCGCGAGTGCTCCAGGAACCGCCCGAGCACACTGCGCACCCGGACGTTCTCGCTCAGACCCGGCACCCCCGGCCGGATCGCGCAGATCCCGCGCACCCACACGTCCACCGGCACCCCCGCCTGGGAGGCCCGGTAGAGCGCGTCGATCAGCTCCTCGTCCACGATCGAGTTCAGCTTCAGCTTCACCCCGGCGGGCCGCCCGGCCCGGTGGTGCGCGATCTCCCCGTGGATCCGGGAGACCAGCCCGTCCCGCAGCCCGCGCGGCGCCGTCAGCAGCCGTCGGTACGACTCCCGGCGGCTGTACCCCGACAGCCGGTTGAACAGGTCGGACAGGTCCGCGCCCATCTGCGGGTCCGCCGTCAGCAGGCCGATGTCCTCGTACAGGCGGGCCGTCTTCGGGTGGTAGTTGCCGGTGCCCACGTGCGAGTAGCGCCGCAGGATGTCACCCTCCTGCCGGACCACCAGCGAGAGCTTGCAGTGCGTCTTCAGCCCCACCAGGCCGTACACCACATGGCAGCCCGCCTCCTCCAGCTTGCGGGCCCACTTGATGTTGGCCTGCTCGTCGAAGCGCGCCTTGATCTCGACCAGAACCAGCACCTGCTTGCCGGACTCGGCCGCGTCGATCAGCGCGTCCACGATCGGCGAGTCACCCGAGGTGCGGTACAGCGTCTGCTTGATCGCCAGCACGTCCGGATCGGCCGCGGCCTGCTCCAGGAAGGCCTGCACCGAGGTCGAGAACGAGTCGTACGGGTGGTGCAGCAGCACGTCCCGCTCGCGCATGGCCGCCAGGATGTCCGGCTGCGAGGCCGACTCCACGTCGGTCAGCCCGCGCGCCGTGCCCGCCACGAACTTCGGGTACTTCAGCTCCGGCCGGTCCAGACCCGCGATCCCGAACAGCCCGGTCAGGTCCAGCGGCCCCGGCAGCGGGAAGACCTCGGCCTCGGTGATGTTCAGCTCGCGCACCAGCAGGTCGAGGATGTAGGGGTCGATCGACTCCTCCACCTCGAGCCGCACCGGCGGCCCGAACCGACGGCGCATCAGCTCCTTCTCCAGCGCCTTCAGGATGTTCTCGGTGTCGTCCTCCTCCACCTCCAGGTCCTCGTTGCGAGTGACCCGGAAGGCGTGGTGCGCCAGCACCTCCATCCCCGGGAAGAGCTCCTCCAGGTGAGCCCCCATCACGTCCTCCAGCGGCACGTACCGCTGCGGCGACGCCTCCAGGAACCGCGCCAGCGACTGCGGCACCTTCACCCGGGCGAAGTGCTTGTGCCCCGAGACGGGGTTGCGCACCACGACGGCCAGGTTGAGGCTCAGCCCCGATATGTACGGGAACGGGTGCGCCGGGTCGACCGCCAGCGGGGTCAGCACGGGGAAGATCTTCGCCCGGAACAGCGTGTGCAGGCGGCCCTGCTCCTTGTCCGTCAGCTCCGACCAGCGGACCAGCTCGATGCCCTCGGCCGCCAGATCGGCCAGCACCTCGTGCTGGAAGGTCGCCGCGTGGCGGGCCATCAGCTCGCGCGAGCGGGTCCAGATCTGGTCCAGCACCTCGCGCGGCTGCAGGCCGGAGGCCGAACGCGTCGCCACCCCCGTGGCGATCCGGCGCTTCAGGCCGGCCACCCGGACCATGAAGAACTCGTCCAGGTTGCTCGCGAAGATCGCCAGGAACTTGGCCCGCTCGAGCAGCGGGATCTGGGCGTCCTCGGCCAGCTCCAGGACCCGCTCGTTGAACGCCAGCCAGCTGCGCTCGCGGTCCAGGAAGCGGCCCTCGGGCAGCTCACCGAGCTCCGTCAGGTCGATGGCGTGGCTGACGCCGTTGAGGGACTCGAGGGGGAGCGAGGTGGCGACGGTGGTGGCCGTCGAGCCCGGTTGGCCGGCGCCTTGGGCGCCACCGGTCTCCCGGGCAAGGTGGGCAGGGCGGGGGACGCTCATGGGTTCCAGCTCCTCCAGCAGGACGAGGTCCGAGTGTCTGTCCCGGTACCCGTCCGAGTGGGGGACCAACTCCCAACCACCGGGCGCGGCCGTCGGCCGACCGTCCTCCCGGGGGTCTCCCGGGGTGCGGTCGGCCGCGCGCGGGCGAGGCACTGCTGACGTCATCCTGTGATCTTCGCGGCGGCAATTTAATCCACGGTAAACACCGCATGGCCAGGAGGAAAGCTGAGTCGGTCACCCCCGTGAGCCGCCGCAACACCCAGCGTGAGGTGCCGCGTCAGCCCCGCTTGCCGGCGCTCTCCACCCTGTACATCAGGTCGATCTCGTGGATGGTGAAACCAAGCCTCTCGTACACCCGGACGGCGGCCGAATTGTCGGCGTCCACGTAGAGCATCACGGTGTCCTGCTTGCGCTCCAGCGCCAGGTGGCGCAGGCCGATCGCCGTCAGCGCCCGGCCCAGTCCGTTGCCCTGCTCCGCCGGGTCCACCCCGACCACGTAGACCTCGCCGAGGCCCTCCGGGTGCACCTTCGTCCAGTGGAAGCCGACCACCTTCTCGTCCGCGCCCGTGCCCCGGACGGCGAGGAAGAAGCCCTCCGGGTCGAACCACGGCTCGGCCACCCGGTCCGCCAGGTCCTGCTCCGTCCAGGCGCCCTGCTCCGGGTGGTGGGCGAAGGCCAGCGCGTTGAGCGCCAGCCACTGCGGCCCGTCCCGGTCCGGCCGGAAGGTCCGCACCGTCACACCCTCGGGCAGCGGCGGCAGCTCCGCCGCCTCGGTGGCCGGCGTGGACGGCCGCCGCATCTGCCGCAGCTCGCGCACCAGCTCCGCGCCGTACACCTCCGCCAGGTGCCGGGCCGCCGGGTGCCCCCCGTGCGCCCAGAACTCCACCGCACCATCGGGCGCCGCCTCCGCGGCGGCCGCCAGCACCGCATCGACCAGATCCCGCCCGAAGCCCCGCCCGCGCTGCCCCGGCACCACCGCCAGCTCGGCCGTCCCGGACTTCCCCTCACCCGGGGTCTCCAGCTGCGCGTACCCGACGTCCTCGCGGTGGTCACCCTGGACGGCCGACTGCAGCAGATGCACGATCCCGGCCCGCGGCTCCGAGGCCTTCAGCCGCAGCCGCCCCTGCTCGGACACCGCCTGGCGCTCGTCCGTCACCGCCGCCACCCCGAGGATCTCGGCAGCGGCACGGGACTCGCCCTCGGAGAGCACCGGCGAGGTGACCACCAGGCTCTCGACCTGTCCGAGGTTCACCGAACGGGAACGGCGGGGCTGCGGGTGCTGGCCGGCGTTGGCGGCCGCGTGGGAGTTCGAGGCAGTCATGGCACGACCTTACGCCGTGTCAGCGGCGGGTGGCGGAGTGACCGAGGGTTCTGTCAGCTCGGCCGGAAAATTTCTTCGGTGGAAATCCCCGGAAATGCGAGAAGCCCCGACCGGTTTCCCGGTCGGGGCTTCTCTGAAAAATTGTTCGGCGGCGTCCTACTCTCCCACAGGGTCCCCCCTGCAGTACCATCGGCGCTGTGAGGCTTAGCTTCCGGGTTCGGAATGTAACCGGGCGTTTCCCTCACGCTATGACCACCGAAACACTATGAAACTGTCAACCGCACCACACCCGTCCTGACGGTGTGGGGTCGTTGTTTCAGAACAACACAGTGGACGCGAGCAACTGAGGACAAGCCCTCGGCCTATTAGTACCGGTCAGCTCCACCCATTACTGGGCTTCCACATCCGGCCTATCAACCCAGTCGTCTACTGGGAGCC